>JAEEKG010000096.1 GCA_016282315.1 Clostridiales bacterium
ATAAGAGACAACATAATGTATGGCAAACCCACTGCTACTGAAGAAGAAATGATCACAGCAGCAAAAAGAGCTAACATTCATGATTTCGTAATGTCACTGGAAGATGGTTACGACTCTGAAATAGGCGAAAGAGGCGTTAAACTTTCCGGAGGACAGAAACAAAGATTAAGCATAGCAAGAGTTTTCCTTAAAGATCCAACCATTCTTATCCTTGATGAAGCGACAAGTGCTTTAGACAATACAACTGAAGTATTGATTCAACAATCACTCGATGAATTGTGCAAAGGAAGAACCACTCTAGTTGTTGCACACCGTCTTTCAACAATAAGAAATGCTGATGAAATTGCCGTTGTGACAAAAGGAAAAATCACTGAGAGAGGAACACACGAAGAACTCATGGAATTGAACGGCGTATATAGTGAACTTTATAAACTTCAATTCAGAGACAGTGATGACTAATCTTCATAATTTATGACAAAAAAATGGAGCTGTATAACCATGAACTGATATCTGTCAAGTGGACAGTGAGAATTCAAAAAAATAATTAAACACAAAACCTAAACGGCTTGATTCCGAAATTCAAACGGAGTTAAGCCGTTTAAGTTTTCCTGAAATCTCTTAGTGTTGTAAAAGTCTATGTAATTTTCAATTTTATTTTTCAACAAATTTTCATCATTCCAATGGATACCATAGAACATTTCAGACTTTAGAGTACCCCAAAAGCCTTCCATTGGACTATTATCTAAACATCTTCCAACGCGAGACATGGATTGAATCATTCCATTGCAATCCAACATCATCTTAAACTGTTTCGATGTGTATTGAAATCCCCTATCACTATGAAAAATTGGTTTAGCATTAGGATTCGCTTTTATTGCAGCATCAAAAGTTTCAAACACAATATTGTTATTGTTGGAGTTTCCAAGCACATAGGAGACTATTGATCGGTCATAGAGATCAATGATGGCAGATAGATATAACTTTTTGTTTTGTCCTTCAATCTTAAACTCAGTAACATCCGTACACCATTTTTCATTTTTATGTGTTGCCTTAAAGTTTCTGTTTAGAATATTATCTCCAACTTGGTCAGGTTTCACTTTTACATAGTTGCTGTGTTTCCTACGAATCCTGGCTTGTATATGTCCGAATTTCATAAGCCTACGGATATATTTAACGCTATACGATGTTTGGTTGAGACGATTTATATACAACCGCATTCGTCTATATCCCAAAATTCCATTGAAAGTCTCATGATATTCACAAATAACGTTGTATAGTTCTATATCTTGAATTTCTTTATTGGGGATAGTTCTATTTTTCCACTTGTAGTAGCTTGATCTAGGCAAGTTTAGAATACCACAAAGCAACTCCACCGGGACATGTGTTTGTTCATTTATTTCTTTGATTGTTTGATATTTTCCCTCCTGACGGACGAGGGAGAATCCCTTTCCAACCGTTGAGTAATTTCGATGTTTTTTTTAGAACTGTATTTACAAGTTTCTCGTACTCAAGTTGTTTTTTTAATTTTTCAATCTCAATGTCCTTCTTTTCCAGTTCTGACAATCCGCGTTCAGGCCTATTTGAAGAGGGCCTTCCGCGATTGTCTCTAAGGCCTGTTTCACCGTTTTCTATATACTTCTTAGTCCATGCGTAAACATTGGCATAAGGAACAACGTATTTTTCTGCAGTTCCCTTGTAGTCCATGTTATTGGCAATAACATACTGAACAATTTCAAGTCGTTCTTCTGGGGTTGTTCTTCTGGATTTCATGGCATAAACCTCTCTCTTTGGATCATAATCCTTTAGCTCTATGCCTTTATTATACTGGTTTATCCATCTTCTGATAGTATGATTTTTTCTTATGTTGTATTTTCTCGCTAAAAAACTCAATGAATTTTTTCCTTGCAAGTATTCTTCTATTACCATCTTTTTAAACTCTTTTGTATATTTTGAGTTTTGCTCACGAGTTACCAATGCATCAATTCCATGGATTTTGTAAATTGCACTCCATTCCCTTATTATATCTGCTCCTTTTTTTGTTAATCTATATTCATTTGCTAATGCTGTGGCAGATTCACCTGCTAGATATCTTTCACATATTTCGATTTTCATTTTAACTGAATACTTGTTTCTTGACATAAAAAACCTCCCAAGTAGACTTTTCACCACTTGAGAGTAGATCTTTCATTCATGGTGGCTCGCCACCATGAATGAAAGATGTTCTTGTTTAATTATTTTTTGTGTCTACTTTCTAGACATCATACCACCATTTGATGTGAGTGGTTATCGCAGCTCATATTTTTATTCTTCTTCAACCATTTCGGGTTCTTTTTCTTCTTTTTGAGGTTTACTTAAAATCTTAATATCTTCTTTGCTGTAGATCTTGATTATTTCATCATCGTTGAATTTGAACTTTACTTTAATTATTCCAGATAGAGGTGTCAAATCACATACCACGCCCTTGCCATCAGGAGTTTCAACCAGTGAATCTATCTTTGGCAATTGGCTCAGAGCCTCTTCGTATACTTCATGCTCATATCTCAAACAACACATTAATCTTCCGCATGCGCCTGAAATCTTTTGAGAATTAAGTGACAGGTTCTGCTCTTTTGCCATCTTAATAGAAACCTGAGCAAAATCATTCAAGAACGACTTGCAGCAGAATGGTCTGCCACACAGTCCCAAACCTCCAATAAGCTTTGTCTCGTCTCTTATGCCTATTTGTCTCAGTTCGATTCTTGTTTTAAAAACTGTAGCAAGATCTTTAACCAGTTTTCTGAAATCCACTCTGCCATCTGAAGTGAAATAGAATAATAACTTGGATCTGTCAAAGGTATATTCTGCAGCGACCAGTTTCATGTCCAGTTCGTTGTCTGCAATCTTTGATAAACATATATCAAAAGCTTCAGCTTCTTTGGCTTTATTCTCAGCATTAACTACTTCATCATCGTCAGTTGCGACTCTTATGACTTTTTTCAGAGGCAAAACCAATTCAGATTCATTAACTGTTTTGTTTGAAATTGTAACTGTTCCAAATTCAGGTCCATGCATTGTATCAACAATGACATGTGCCCCTTCAGGTATTTTCAGTCCATCGGGATCAAAATAGTATGACTTGCTTGTGTCATTAAATTTTACACCGACTATCTCATAAGTAGATTTTGTATTTTCTACTTGTAAACTATTGTCCATTATGTTTAATCTCCTATGTTATACAGCTTCCCAAAGACCTATAGAAAGCATGTTATATGCAACTGTAATATTATAATTGGAAGTGATATCTTTTTGCAACAATGTTATAACGTCAACGGATTTTTGGATAGATTCAACTGAAATCAGAGAAATGTAATTCTCTGCCTCATTAATGTCAAAGAAAACAGGTTGACTTCCTTCCAATATTTTCAGACTTAATAATTCTTTATATGCGTCAAACAAATATGTCAATAAAAGGCCAAATTGTAATCTTTTGTCGCCATTTCCCAAATAGGATTTGACCGAAGAAAGAATACTGTACAAATTACCGCCAATACCTTTATGACATTGAGCATCTATTACTTTTTTTGAACACATATAAGCGCTGTAATCTTTTTCGCCTTCAGACAGCAGATATCTTGCTTTTCCGATTGCTCCTTCAGAAAAGTTTACAGCAAATCTTTTTCTAGTTTCAGAAGCAATACCATACAAATTGTTATCATCAAGATACTTTTCTATCTCAGATGAAGAAAACATTTGCATCTTCAATGTTTGCACCCTTGATCTGACAGTTGGTATTAATGAAGTTGCGTTTGACGTCAACAACATAAAATACACATTAGCAGGAGGCTCTTCTATAACTTTAAGAAGTGAGTTCTGCGCCTGAACTGTCATAGTGTCAGCTTCTTCAAAAATATATAATTTAAAATTGAGCTCGAAAGGAGTCATTGATATATCATCTATTACTCTTCTAACCGCATCGACTCCAATGCTTTTTTTGCCTTCTTCTGCTTTAATTACTTTTATATCAGGCGTCTTACCTTCAATAATTCTATGGCGTAAAGATGGATCATTCTCAAGCAAATCTTCAGCTAATTTGGTTGCAATGTAATTGCACAAAGTTTTCTTTCCCGAGCCTTTTTGTCCAACTATAAGATAAGCATGAGCAAACTTTTTGGAATCAATTAAACTATTGATATAGTCAATATTCTCCTTATTTCCAAAAACAAAGTTGTCCATACAAATTACAAATGAATATATTGTTCCACATTAAGAACAAAAATGGTTGCACCGCCAACGCTGATAACGTTTTTTCCTGTTGCAATTCTGGCAGAATTACCTTGCTCAATGGGAGGCATATTCATTTGTCTTTTTTGTGAATTGTTCTTGATTACGTCAATTGCTTTTTCTACATTTTCATCTTCTACACCTATAAGAAATGTTGAGTTTCCATTCATCAAAAATCCACCTGTAGAAGATATTTTGGTTACATGAAATCCTTCAGATGTCAAGCAAGTATTTACATAGTGTGCATCATCATTATTCACTATCGCAAGTAACAGCTTCATAGCAGCCTCCAAATGAGTTTTTATGTTATATATTATATATTAATTCAAAAAAGTTGTAAACATCACATTTATTGTTTGACATTTATTTTTATTGTGCTATAATTCAATCAAAGATACACACGTAGGATGTATCGGATCGGAGTAATTAATATGCCCTACAAAATTGACGCCGACAAATGCATCGGTTGCGGAACATGTGCTGACAATTGCCCAGTAGAAGCTATCGAAGAAAAAGACGGAAAATACGTTATTGATCCCGATAAGTGCATCGAATGCGGTTCTTGCGCAAGTGTTTGTCCCGTAGAAGCTCCCGAACAGGAGTAATTCAATTTACTACGCCCGCTTTTCAGCGGGCTTTTTCTTTAAAAGACCTTGGAGAATCAGATGAAAGAAACAATTATCACCCCCGTTTTGCTTGGAGCTGAATTGAACGCCTATAGTGTTGCAAGGGCCTTCCACGAAAAGTTTGGATCTACCGCATACGCTTTTGGCAAAATCAAACTTGGATTCACTTCTAACAGTTCATTTATGAACGTCAAAATAGTCGATAATCTTGAAGACGAGAATGTAACAATTCCTATGCTCGTAGATTTTGCAAAACAGCATCCGGACAAAGAATTGTTTTTATTGGGATGTACCGACGAATTTGCCGAAATGCTTATAAAACACAGGGATGAACTAAACAAGTACTACTTCTCTCCATACATCTCTTATGAATTGTCACAACAACTGGTATCAAAAGAAGCTTTTTACAAAATGTGTGACAAATATGGGATAGATTATCCTAAGACATACATTTTCAACAGCAATTCCGACTTATCCATTTTTGACAATTCTCTTCCATTTGACTATCCTATTATCATAAAACCATCTAAATCTGCTACATATTGGAAACATCCTTTTGATGGGATGAAAAAGGTATATTTGGCAAAAGACAGCCAGATTGCAAAACGGATTGTAAAACAAATAGTTGATTCAGGCTATGATGATAGTATCATCATTCAGGATACAATTCCCGGAGATGATTCAAAAATGTTTGTGTTAACTTGTTATTCAGACACAAAAGGCAATGTTAGAATGATGAATATGGGGCATGTACTCCTGGAGGAACACACGCCCAAAGGTCTGGGTAATCATGTGGCAGTTATTACTGAATGTCACGATGGATTAGTCACCAAACTCAAAGACTTTTTGAATGACATCAAATACGTTGGATTTTCTAACTTCGACATCAAATACGATGAACGTGATGGTAAATTCAAAGTATTCGAAATAAACCTAAGACAAGGAAGAAGCAACTATTACGTCACTTCATCAGGATACAATATTTCAGAGTATTTATACAAAGACAAACACAATTTGTTTGTAAATGAAACAGACATTTGTAAATCCTCTTTCTTTTGGCATTCTGTTCCAAAAGGCATAGTGTACAAATATCTTCAAGATAAAGAAATCGTTAAAAAACTCAAAGAACTTGTCAACAATGGACAATCTTCATCTACCCTTTGGTATAAGCCTGATTTGCATAATCCAAAAAGACTATTCTTCTTACTGGCACATGATTACAGATTCTACGGAAAATATAGAAAATATCATTAAGGAATAAGTTATGTCCGAAAAATTGAAACTTGGAATACTGGGTGGTTTGGGACCTATGGCAAGCGCCATATTCTATAAGATGATAACTGAACACACCAAAGCAAGTTGTGATCAGGATCACCTAGATGTTGTGGTTCTCAGCGGAGCAAGTACTCCTGACAGAACTGAATTCATCACCGGCAAATGCACTGATTCACCACTACCCAAAATGCTTGAAGGAATTGAAATACTCGAAAAAGCAGGAGCTGAAATAATATCAGTTCCATGTAATACTGCGCACTTTTTCTATGACGAAATAAACAAATTCTCAAATGTACCTGTTCTTAACATAGTTGAATTGGCAACTGGATATATTAAGAGCACAGGTGCAAAAAGAGTTGGTTTGTTAGCAACAGATGGAACGATAAAATCCGGTTCTTACAAGCATGAATTTGACAGAATGGGACTTGAATATGTAATTCCTGATGAAGATGATCAAAAAATAATTATGGACATCATCTATAACAAGATAAAAAACAACAATGACACAGATCCTCAGGACTTTTTCAAAGTTGCACAAAGACTGAACCAAAAGAATTGTGATTGTTTGCTCATAGGATGTACAGAATTGTCATTAATTCCATTGAAAGACGCGCCAAAAGATATAAAATTTGTTGATTCTCTTGAGATTCTTGCAAAGGTATCAATTGAAGAATGCGGCTGCGAGACAATTGGATTTGATTACTTAAAACAATGAGGCTGTCAGACTTATTAATCGGGTTAAATTATACACTTGTTAACACTGACAAAACGCCCGATGACATTAATATTTTGAATGTCAGTTACAACTCATCTAAGTGTAATAGTTCTTCTCTGTTTATATGTATCAAAGGCGCGACGGTTGACGGCCATGATTATGCTGAGGATGCATATAAAAACGGAGCTATTGCTTTTGTTTGCGAACACAAGCTTAATTTGCCTGCAGAATGTTTTCAGATAATTGTACAAGACACAAAAATTGCACTGGCTATTATTTCCTCAAATTGGTTTAATCACCCCGAAAAATCCATTGGATTAATTGGAATAACCGGAACAAAAGGAAAAACGAGTTGTGCTTATATGATTTCAAAAATCCTCAACGACAATGGAATAAAAACCGGAATAATCGGGACATGTGGAGTTGAGCTGATAGACAATACTCTTCCAACAAACAATACAACGCCTCTGAGCTATGACTTGTATGAGTATTTAGATTTGATGAGAAAAGATAATTACTCTTACTGCGTTTTGGAAGTATCTTCTCAAGCATTGAAATTAGACCGGGTTTATGGCTTGAATTTTGATTATGCCATATATACTAACCTTTCCATAGATCACATTGGTGTGAATGAACATGAGTCATTTGAAGAATATAAAGAATGCAAAAAGAAATTATTCCAGATGACAAACACCGCCATAATTAACCTTGATGATTCTTATGGCCAAGAGTTTATGGATTCTTCTAAATGCAATACTTATTCTTATTCTCTTAAAAATGATGACTCTGATATATTTGCCAGCAATGTTAATTGCAACAAATTCGACACATCATTTACTGTTGAGGGTGTTTCATTTAAAATACCATTTCCAGGCAAATATGCTGTGTATAATGCCCTTTCTGCGACTCTGACAGCAAAACTTATAGGTTTGGATATAAATAAATCTTCCAATTCACTAACAAGCGTTAATGTTCCCGGAAGATTTCAAATAGTTAAGACAAATAAAAAAGGTGTGTGCTTTATCATAGATTATGCACATAACGAAGACAGTCTAGGCAACTTGCTATCAAATCTGGAGCCCAAAAACAGGCTTGTCTGCGTATTTGGGTCAGTCGGTGAAAGATCTCAGCTACGAAGAAAAGAACTTGCCCTTGTGGCTTCAAAATATGCCGATTTGAGCATTATTACTTCTGACAATCCTAACCACGAGCCTCCAGAGAAAATAACAAAAGAGATATCAGGTTATATGACAGGACAATATATAGTCATTGATGATAGAACAAAGGCAATTGAATATGCAGTTAACAATTCCGAGCCCGGAGATATTGTAGTTTTCGCCGGCAAAGGCCACGAGAAATATCAACTGGTTAATGGAATAAAGCAACCATTTGATGAAGAAAAACTAATTATAGAGTTTGCAAACAGATAAAAATTGGGGAGTGATTAATTCACTCCCTATTTTGATTCTATTACTCTTTTTTTGCTGACTGTTTCGTGTTCTACGCTATTATTCTTCTTTTCAATATCCAATTGTGAAATCAGAACTGCGACAAAAACAACGCCAAAACCTATGTACTTTATTATATCGAAATCTTCATAACCTGCAATGAATGAAGCCAATGTTCCGAATACTGATTCAAGTGACAGAATAATTGCTCCATCGTTTGGATTAGAATACTTCAAGCCAAAGTTCTGCAACATAAAGCACAAAGCAGTCGCGCCAAATGCCAAAAATGCAAGCGAAGGAATCATTTCAATTTTTATTGGTGTAAAAGGACCTTCGAATATTAAACTGAAAATAAGTGACAACAATCCCGTCGAGGCAAATGATATCGAAGACAAAACGAAAAGATTCTGGTTTCTTGAAAACCTATTTTGTAAAACAATCTGGAATGCAAAGAACACACTGCAAATCAGTGTCAACGAATCACCTAATTGAGGTGCAAAATTTCCACCGTTAAAGTTTATTGAAATCAGACCGATTCCAAAAAGACACAATATTGCGGAAACTAAGTTTTTTGTCTTTGGTTTATTCTTGTTAATAATCCAGGCAACAAACGGAACCAATACACAATAAACAGCTGTCAGAAAAGCATTTTTTCCCGGTGATGTATGCTCAAGACCATAAGTCTGAAACATATAAGCTACAAAAAGAACTGCGCCGATAATTATTCCCTGAAACAATACTTTTATATTAAAATGCTTCCATTCTTTTATAAACAAAAATGCTACGATAATTGAAGCTATAGTAAATCTCAATGAAATCAATTGAGCTGGTTTGAAAGCAGCCAATGATTCTTTCATAACAACAAAAGAAACGCCCCAGATAATGGACGTCACAAACATTGCCACAATGGCTAATACTTTGATATGTTTTTTCATACGAATTGAAATAAATAATTAGTAAAACTAAACGACCTTTTTCTATATATATAACTAGTAATAATCTAATCTCTGCAAGTCATGATTTTATTATATTTTCAGATTTATTTCAACAAAAATCCATAAATGTATAATTATTCATATCATTTCGCCATTTTATGCATAAAATAAGCACGCCACAATTCAGTGGCGTGCCTTGGTATTAATATTGAATCTTATTTATTATTCTCAGCAAAGAAATCTTTGAGTCCAACTTGAAGAGTTGATATTATAGCTGTTAACAGATATCCCTCTTTTTCAACTTTCAATGCTGCAGCAGCTTCTGTACAATAGGATACTACATCTTTTGTAGTTTTAATACCATCTAAATATCCCTTACTTACATTCTGCATGAAGTTTTGGATAGTAACAACATTGCTGTATTTCTTCTCTCTGATGATATCGAAAATGATCTCTTCGATGGTTTCAGGATCCATGTCAGGAACTTTTTCCAAATCATATCCCAAAGCAACGAAATCATCCTTGAAAGAATCAACCAACTTGCTTATGTTTTCCTGATATGCTGAAGCATTTGATTTTGCTTGGCTGTAATCAGAAAGTGATGTACCAACGAGTTTTGCTGTTTCATTTGTATAGAAACCATAGTTGTAAATAGCTTCATATACTGCATCCTGAATCTCATTGTACTTCAGATTTGTTGCATATGATGATGAGTAATAAGCTCTTAATGTGTAAATGTTCTTAGTTCTCATCTGGTTTACATATTGAATGTAATCAGAACAATTCTTAGCACCATCAGTCAATGCAGAATATGACATGCCGGCGTTGGACGCCATTGTGTGGTAAATCTGAGTCTTATCTTCAATAAATGAATCCAATACAGCCTGAAGAACCTCAACAGCTGTCATAGCATAGTTACCTGTTTCTTTGTATTCTTCATTTGTGTAGTATTCAAGAATTCTATCTTTATATGTTGATTTGACTCTGTTTATGTAACTGTTGTAAGCATTCTTATCACTTGATTTCAATGCATCAAGTTCAGCTTTTGTAATTCCAACTTTTGAAAGAATTTCATCATAGACTTCTGTTTCGTATTTCAAAGCTGTGTATCCGTTTTCAGTAACGAATTGTGAATACAATGATGAGTGGATCTGATTGTAAATCTGTACTGGTGTCTTTGAACCCAATGCAGATCCGGAGAAACCAGATACTCCATTAAGCAAATCTGAATAGTATGAAACAAGTCTGTCAACACCATTAATGAAATCTCTTGATTCGTTTAACTTATTGTTAATTTCATCCCAAGTAACAGTATATTTGTTGCCGAGACTATCATAGAATTCCATTTCTGATGTTATATACTCTTTAACGAGTGAGCTGTAATCTTCATCTGTCAAATTGTTATCTTTGATAAATGTCTTTGTTACATACTCTATAACTGCTTTTTCAAACTCAGCTGCTGTCATGTCGTTATATACAGCAAGCTCTTCTTCTGAAGCACTGCCGAACAATAACAATTCGGACATTATTCTCAAGTATCTGATATTTGAATAATATGTTTCAGCTTTCTTCTTATTTTCTTCGAATTTATCAAACTTAATGCCGAGTATTGAAGCTATATCATCCTGAATCTTTTTGTTTAATCCGGATTCAGTAACGATGCTTTCATACAAATCACAAGAATAATACTCTGCTATTCTATCTCTGAACCATTCGTTGCTTCTGATAGATGTGCCATTGAATGCGCTTTCTACTGATGATTGAGAAATACCATCATCCAATAAGCATTGCAGCAAGTATTGTTTATGAGCATTTTTGATCTTTGTCATGTTAGAAGTTCCTTCTGCAGTTGACAAGGAAGCTTCGAACTGTTCATATGTAATTCCAAGAGACTTTTGAACTGCTTCAGTCATTTCTGCTCTCTTAATAAAGTCAGCTAACTGAGATTCCAAGTCTGATTCTGTTATTGGATAAACGAGCGAAGGAGAAAGTAAGCTTGTGAGGTTTGCCTGTTTGTAATAATCCCATTGATCCGGGAGCATTCCCTCTTCAGGATATCCCATCAAAACGTTTCCTGTCAGAAGATTGTCCATCATATAAGACTTGTTCAATCTTGTGATGGTCTTGTCTTCATTTACGGTGTAGTTTACACCTTCAATACCATACTGGAGGAGATTCTTTAAAGCGCTGTTTGTAGTAAATGCTTTTATAACTTCAAGTGCTCTTTCGCTATCCTGAGTATATTTGGAAACAGCGAGCATTCCGTCAAATATGATATCTTTTTCAACGAAAGGATTCTGAATTACTGCGTATTCATATCCTGATCCTGGTGTGTACTGTAATACAGAAGATTCATCGCCTTTTACAATTTTAACTGCAAACTTTTCGCCTTTATCTTCAAAGTAACCGTTATTTGTGAATTCTTCCATTACTTTGCAGTAATCAACATATTGCTTAATGTCAAAAAGGTTTTTGATTTCAAAAGTTGTTCCTTCTTCTGCGTTGTATCCGTAAATCGGATCAATGTATGAAGCAACAGCTACATCTTTTCCAAATGGGAAGAATAAGCCAAGACATTCAGGTTCACCAGCAAATGGAGTTACATTTTCATTTGCTTTAACTTTTGCAAGAAAGTCAGCTAAATCTTCATATTTTTTGAATGTGTCTATGTTGAAACTATATTTGTCAGCGAGTTCTTCATCTACTACCAAGTATGTATAATCAGCGAGCAATGTGTTTGTTGGAATAGCATAAGTTCCGCCTGATAGAGCGTTAATCTGTTCCATGAATGTTGGATAGATGAACTGAGCAAAAGCTGTATAGTCTGCAATTGAAGAACCTGTCTTAATCAATGAAGCCATATCTTCAAGGACACCAATGTCCATGAATTCATTAAACATGTCATAGTCATCTACCATGAGAATGTCTAGTGGTGAGAATGGGTCTGGATAAAGAGTTGAAATAAGACCATTTTCATCAATTGTAGTCTGTTCAGCGGTATATTTTGTTCTGGATGTCACAGTATCAGCAACAACGGTAACTCCTGCTTTCTTCCATTTTCCGAAAATAGAGTTATTTGAAGTTGCAGATGCAGCAGATTGTTTGTTAGCAACTCTCTGAGCATATGTGTTATATTTTTGAATTGCAGCGTCAAGATCGATAAGGTGATTAGCTTGAGCTACTCTCTCGTTTACAAGATCCATGTACTGATCTTTTGTCACGAGAGTCAAGTTAATTTTGGTTTCGTATGTATTGCTGAGTATGTTGTTAATGGCATCTTCTACCATTTTAACAGCTGAATCGGTTGTACTATCTTCTGTGATACCTATCACGCTCAAAGTCATAGGTAGTCTCATATCAGCCTCAGAATCAGAACTATTTGTACTACAGCCTGTTAGTACAAAAGTCATGACAATCATTAATACTGCAACAATCGCACTGATTATTTTCTTTAGCATTTACCTAATTCCTCCAAAATTGCTCGCGTTATATATTTATATAACTACCTCATTTGATTTTATCAAAAAGCTTTTTTTATGTCAATAATAACAAACAAACTATCATGTACAAGATTTATGCGTGATAATTGTGAATATTGACCATTTGGATATATTACTCTAAGAAGTCTTTGAGTTTGTTTGCCCTGCTTGGTAATCTCATTTTTCTAAGAGCTTTAGCTTCAATTTGTCTGATTCTTTCACGAGTTATATTGAACAATGCACCAACTTCTTCGAGGGTTCTCGGACGTCCATCATCAAGTCCGAATCTCAATTTTAACACTACTTCTTCTCTTGGAGTTAATGTATGGAGAACTTCGTTAAGTTGTTCTTTTAACATTGAATATGCAGTGACCTCATCAGGTGCCGGGGATTCCTTGTCTTCGATAAAATCTCCGATCTTACTGTCATCTTCTTCACCGACTGTCATTTCAAGAGAAATGGGTTCCTGTTTAGCCTTCATAACCTCATTTACTCTTTGAACGCTAATTCCAAGTTCATCTGCTATTTCTTCCGGTGATGGCTCACATCCATTTTCTTGGAATTTCTGTCTTGCAACTTTGGAAACACTTTGAAGCGTTTCGGTTACGTGCACTGGAATTCTTATTGTTCTTGACTGATCTGCAATTGCTCTTGTAATTGCCTGTCTTATCCACCATGTGGCATAAGTTGAGAACTTCAGTTGCAATGTGTAGTCAAATTTATCAATTGCTTTCATCAAACCGAGGTTTCCCTCCTGGATTAAATCAAGAAGAGGAAGTCCTTTTCCAACATATCTTCTGGCAATGCTTACAACCAATCTGAGGTTTGATTTAATCAGTTCTTCCCTTGCATCCATATCTCCTTCAGCATATCTCTTTGCCAATTCCTGCTCTTGTTCCTGAGTAAGAAGAGGTGTCTTGCCTATTTCAGTGAGATACATTTTTACAGGGTCTGTGTTAGATGACTCGTTGTCAAGATTAACATTAAGAATTTCTTTGTCGCGTTCGGTATCAAATCCTTCAGATTCAAGACTTTCTTCGTCATCAAGTGTCTCATCGAAGAAATCAGTAATCTCATATCCCAAATCACCAAGTGTCTCGTAGACCTTTTCGACTTGGTCCATGTCATAGTCATCTCCAAATGCAGCCATAATATCAGCATTTGAAATTGAACCTTTATTCTTTGCTT
Organism: Clostridiales bacterium; assembly: GCA_016282315.1. GTDB lineage: Bacteria > Bacillota > Clostridia > Oscillospirales > CAG-272 > CAG-841. Next base: position 13,927 of record JAEEKG010000096.1, read on the forward strand.
TTTCAATTATCTTGTAAAAGACTTCTTGCTGTTCGCCCGGATCGCGCTCAATTGCACCATCGTCAAAAGCATCGAAATCGTCACTATCGTTTCCGTTGTCATACGGGTCTGATTTTTTCTTAGACTTTTTAGAATTCTTTTCACTTGGATAATCATCAAGTTCCATTTCATCTGCGTCAAAGTCAAAATCATCATCTTTTGAGCCTTCATCAACAATCTTCACTTCTTTTTTTGAAGCCTTGGAGCTCTTTTTCTCCTTAACTTCTTCTTTGGGTGAATCGACTGGTACTTCCTGCGCTTTTTTAGAAGACTTTCTTCCTTTTGTTTTTTTGGTTTCTTTTTCTTCCTCTGTAACAGGCTTTTCGGTTTCAGGTTCTTCAGCTTTTACTGCAGCTTTTAGCTCTTTTGTTGATTTCTTTTTTGGTTTTGCTTCTATTACTTCAACATCATTCTCTACAGTTTCAACCTTTTTTGTCTTTGTAGATTTCCTAGTTGCTTTCTTTTCAGCTTTATCTTCAGTTGGCTTGATTGCAGTTTCTTCAACTACCTTTTTGCTCTCTGATTTCTTTTTTGAAGAAGACTTAACAACACTTTTCTCTTCAACGATTTCTTCTTTTTTTACACTTTTTTTGCTTGGCATATTAATTCTCCTAAACATTGGTATTATTGATTGGTTCTATACTACACTTGTCATGTGTTATTGCTTGCATTTTTCTTCTTTTGAATCAGCAATTCCAGATTCTTCAAAGGATCGTCTTCTTGTTTTGATTCTGTTTCTTCCTTCAGATTCTCGATTAGTTGCTGTAAGACAATTTTTCCATTATCATTCAGATTTATTCTTCGCATCTTTATTTTCATGATGTAAGAAAACTCTTTGTCTTTGAAGACGCCATTGAGAATACCTTCATCAAAGCCATCCTCACCTTCAACCATGGTTGAAAATACTCTTTTGTTAAACTCTGTTGTAAACAATTCCTTTTTTAAATCAACCTTTCCTGATTTGATGTCATTAAGCAAATCCGGATTGTTTAGCAACACGCTGATAATCTCTTCTTCCAAGCCTACAATTTTTGGCTTTTCTTCAGATTCTCTGTTGATCATGGTCCTTGTTCTTCTTGTATCATTAAACAATGAATCCATGAAATCTTTATCATCTTTTCGTTTGTTGTTTTTCTTTTTCCGTTCGACAGATAATTTGATTGACTCAGCATTAACTCCAGTTTTCTGTGATAGCTTTGTAATGTATATTTCCTGTTCAATATCACTATCCAGATCAGCTAAAAAATCACATGCCTCATCAACAGCTTTGATTTTTTCATCGTCGATACTGAAATCATATTTGTTCTGCAAACTGCTCAGCAAGAAGTCCATCTTTCCAACACTTCTTTTTACGCAATCAGCAAATTTCTCTTTGCCGTATTTTTTTACATACTCATCAGGGTCTTTTGCTTCGCCATCGAGCCTGAGAACTTTGACACTTACTGACAGTTTTTTGAACATGTCAATTGCTCTCATTGTTGCATTATATCCGGCTCTGTCGTTGTCATAACAAACAATCACTGTGTTTGTGTATTTAGAAATCATCCTTGCCTGATCTTCAGTCAGTGCCGTTCCCAAAGTTGCCACGGAATTAGTGAAACCTGCAAGATTCATTCCAATTACATCCATGTACCCTTCACACAACAACAAAAACTCTTTACAGTCGGCTCTTGCAAAATTCAAAGAATAAAGATTTTTTCCCTTCTTGAATACAACTGTGTCCGAAGTGTTCAAGTATTTTGGACCATTTCCGTCTCTTATGCTTCTTCCGCCGAAGCCAAGGACTCGTCCCATGTTGTCTATTATCGGGAAGATAACCCTCCCTCCAAAATAGTCATAGTGTCTGTTGTCCTTAGTCATACACAGATAATTGTGTTTCAACTCATCATCTGTATACCCAAGACCACTCAGCTTTTTATACAGCCCGTCTCCAGGCGGATTATATCCAATACCAAAATGAGTTATTGTGGATGTGGACAAGCCTCTCTTTTTAAATACATAATCCTGAGCTTCTTTGTTCTCGGTTTTTCTCAATTGTTCAACAAAAAATAAAGCAGCTTCTTTATTCATTGAATAAAATCTCTGACGTTTTTCTGAATTGCTTTCAGTATTGCCATCCACGTCAGGCATTTTCATGCCAGCTCTGTTGCAGAGGAATTCCAGTGCCTGCAAATAGTCGAGATTTTCCATTTTCATAATGAAAGTAATTACATCTCCGGATGCTTCACAACCAAAACAATAATAGTTATCAGTTTTTTGAAACACAGTAAAGGAGGGCGTTTTTTCAGAATGAAAAGGACATAATCCAGTGAAATTAGAACCTGCCTTCTTTAAAGAAACATATGATGAAATAACATCGACGATATTGTTTCTGGATTTTAATTCCTGAACAAAATAACTTGGAAATGCCATGTCATCACTCCTAATCTTTTCATATTCGATTGTAAATACAATTAATTATCCGTAAAACCTTTTTTTATTTTTTTATCCTTAAGCAAAATCTTAAAAATTCGATTTGCATCTTGCCAAATGTGAGATTTGAGTATCTTTTCTTGAATTCTTCGTACCTATCCTCCGGGATCGAAATATTAAGCACTATATTGTCCAGAAAATCAGATGATAGTATTATCCCGTCAAGTTCATTTATGAGCCTAGATGTCTTGTCATAATCTGAATACGAGCACATAGCCTTGAAATCAACAAATGTTGAATAGTTAACTATTTCAGCATTGTTTAAAGCGCCGCTTGCAGCGCTTGAATATGCCCTAACTAGGCCTTTAGCACCCAAAAGAATTCCGCCGAAATATCTTGTCACGACAATGCATACGTTACAAAGGCCATTCATTTTTATGACATTCATAACAGGAGCACCTCCGGTACCCTGAGGTTCTCCATCATCTGACATTTTTTCATTGTTTTCGGTGACATATGCGTAAACATTATGTCTTGCTTCAGGATTGCTGGTTTTAATGTTTTCTATCATTTTCTCAGCATCTTCTGAATTGGAAATTGGGAAAATATGTCCTATGAACTCTGACTTTTTTTCTACAAGTTCATACTTGACATATTCCTTAACGGTTTTGATTTCACTTTTCATTCGACAATGTAGTCCTTATACATTCCTTTTGCTTTTTTATCCAGTATTGCTTCTATGTATGCACCATCTTCTTTGTAGTCAATTTTTTTAACTGAAGTGTTGCTGTATAGGTAATCAACAAGAGACAATTTGCTCATGGGAAGCTTTATTTTATACAATCGTTTATTCTCGTTCATAACGTTGTACATAAGCGATTCAAGCACATCGAATCCTTCGCCGGTTTTGGCTGACACATACGCTTGCATCTTATCTCTAGAATTGCTTTTTTCAACGATTCCTAAATCACATTTGTTGTAAACATATATCTTGGGCAGGTCGTTTGCACCCAATTCCCCTATTAGTTTTTCAGTTACTTCAAGCTGTGATTTGTATTCAGGATCATTTACGTCCGTTACTATCAACAAAGCATCTGAATACTTTATTTCATCAAGTGTTGATTTGAAAGCTTCTATCAGCATATGTGGAAGATTTCTAATTAGACCGACTGTATCTGTCAAAAGAACTTCTTCGCCATTTTCCATTGTATACTTTCTTGTTGTTGTATCAAGTGTGGCAAACAATTTGTCTTCTGCCAGAACACCTGCTGATGTCATTCCGTTCAACAATGTGGACTTTCCGGCGTTTGTGTATCCGACAATTGCGAATTTAAACAGTCCGCTTTTATCTCTTGATCCGCGTTGAATCATCCTGTTCTTTTCTATCTCTTTTAACTTGTCTTCTAATGAATCGATTCTTCTCTTAACATGTCTTCTGTCAGTTTCAAGTTTTGTTTCACCAGGACCTCTTGTCCCGATACCACCGCCCAGACGAGACAAATCTTTACCTTTTCCAACTAATCTCGGAACTGTGTATTTTAATTGAGCCAGTTCAACTTGGAGCTTACCGGCAGCACTCTCAGCGTGTTCAGCAAAAATATCCAGTATCAGCATATTCCTGTCTATAACACTTGGTCCGTCTATCTCATCTTCAAGATTTTTAATTTGTGACGGAGAGAGATTGTCATCAGTAATTACTAAATCGATATCGTTATTAGCGCATAGTTCTTTCAATTCTTTTGCTTTTCCCGAACCCACATATGTTGCCGGGTTTGGTGACTCCATATTCTGAGTCACCCTGCAAAAGACATCTGCGCCTGCTGTATCTGCCAGTCTCTCAAGTTCATCAAGGGATATTTCTTTTACTTCTTTATCGTCACTATCCGTTATGACGGATAATAAAATCACTTTACTCTTTTTATCAATCTTTAAATCCATGTGGACCTCTCTTCAAAAAGAATAGGGTTAACAATCGGTTTTTCCAATCATTAACCCCTCAATATTATTTGCCAAATTATTTCTGAAGTCCTTCAAGACGTTTTTTAAATCTGTCAACACGACCGCCTGTATCAACGAATCTCTGTTTACCAGTATAAAATGGATGGTTTCCTGACCATGTTTCAACACGGAGCTCGGGTTTTGTAGAACCTACTGTGAATAATTCTTCACCATCACAATAAACTTTGGCCTGATAATATGTAGGATGAATTCCCTTTTTCATGACTGAACACCTTCCTTCCGTAAGATTTTTGCCAAATTACTATATCACATTATTTGTGCGATTTCAAGAACTTTTTTTGCAAAATGCAATTTTTATATAAAATGATTTAAAAAATAAGCTATTACAATAGTTTTTCCGCCGTGTTAAGAATTGAAAGTCTGCCGCTTTCGTAAGTAAGTCCACCTTGGAAATATGCTATATACGGTTCCCTCATCGGTCCATCGGCAGACAACTCAATTGATGCTCCTGAGATAAAAGTTCCAGCTGCCATTATAACTTTATCTGCATAGCCTGGCATATCCCATGGTTCCGGAGTAACAAATGAATCTACAGGTGATGAGCTTTGAATTCCTTCACAGAATGCACATAGCTTTTCCGGAGATCTCAAAACAACAGTCTGAATTATATCATGCCTTTGTTCAGTGTAAGATGGGTATGTTTCAAAACCGAGTTTGGTGAAGATATAAGAAGCATATGCTGCGGTCTTCTTAGCCTGACAAACTACGTGCGGAGCAAGGAAGAATCCTCTGTACATGTCTCGTTTTTCGTCTAATGTAGCCCCACATTCAAGCCCTATTCCGACTGTTGTCAATCTATACGAAGCCAATTCTACATATCTCTTTTTTCCAGCCACGTATCCACCGGTCTTGGCAATACCGCCTCCCGGATTCTTAATCAAAGAACCCGCCATTAAATCTGCACCGTAATATGTCGGTTCATGTTCGTCACAAAACTCGCCGTAGCAATTGTCAACAAAAACGCACGCATCAGATATCTTATGGCAGAATGAAACAATTTCCCCTATTTTCTCTGAAGAAAAAGTGGGTCTGTTCTCATATCCTTTTGATCTTTGGATATACAGCATCTTCACTCTTTTGCCATACTTTTTAACTTTTTCTTCAACTGATGAATAATCAATATCGCCGTCTTTCAAAGGTACTTCGTCATAATCAATACCGAAATCCGCTAGTGAACCATCACCATTTTTTGTCTTATTTCCAATTACTTCGGATAATGTGTCATAAGGAGATCCGGTAATAGATAACAGAACATCTCCGGGTCTTAAAACACCAAATAAAGCAATAGAAATTGCCTGAGTTCCATTAACGATGTTATGTCTAGCAAATGCAGCCTCTGATTCAAAAGCACCAGCAAAAATGTTATCTAATGCATCTCTTCCAGCGTCGCCATATCCATAGCCTGTGCTTGAAGCAAACATTGATTCAGAAACTCTGTTCTTTTGAAATTGCTCGAGCACCCTTTGAGTGTTAATAAACGCTATTTCCTCAAAAGAATCAAATACTTCTTTAAGATCAGTCTTAGCTTGCAAATCCAAATCTTGCAGCTTTTTAGATATTACCAATTAAATCACCTTCTGTCATATGAGATTGACAAGTTCACAAAATCTATTTCCTCGAACTTCAAAGTTTCTAAAAGAATCAAAACTTGCAGATGCCGGAGAAAGCAAAACTGAGTCTCCCGGCAGCGCATGTTTTACTGCTTCTTTTACCGCTTCATCGAATCCTTCAATGTAAACGTATTTATCCTGGTTTGCTCCTTGTTTTATGAGCAATTCGCTTATTTTTTTACCTGTTGTCCCGGTTGTTACGATGAATCTGCTCTTTTTAATCAGGGGGAGGATTATAGGGTCATATGGAATGTTCTTATCAGACCCTCCGCATATAACGACAAGCGGCTCATCAAAAGAATTTAAAGCAGCTAAAGTTCTGGTCGGTGTCGTATCAATGGAACTGTTGTAAAACTTTACTCCATTTACTTCTCTTACGAATTCGATTCTATGTCGCACTGCTTTGAAATTTTGCACTGCAGAGACAAAATTCTCAAGGGAAACATCGTTTTTAGTGGCAGAAAAAGCAGCCATCACATTCTCTATGTTGTGATTACCTCTCAATGGTATCATTGACGATGAGATGACCTTTTTCGTCACGTCACCACGTTTGTATAAAATATCTCCGTTTTCGTAGTAAACACAATCAAATTCGTCGCTTTTACCTGTTATGGAAAACAATGTCACTTTTGAATGAATTTTGCTTGCAATATTTCTTGTATAATCGTTATCTGCATTCAAAGTTGCATAACAATTATTGGTTTGATTCAAAACAATTCTGTATTTGCTGCTTACGTATTCACTCATATCCTTATGCCAATTCAAATGATTGGGAGTTATATTCGTGATAACTGAAGAATAAGGTGAAAAATCCATATTCATCAATTGGAAACTTGACAGTTCCAGAACAACTCTGTCGCACTCTTTCATGTTTTCAAGTTCGCAAATAAGAGGGGTACCTATATTGCCGCCCAAATAGACTTTTCCGCCTTTGTTCTTCTCTTCTTCTTCAAGAATTTTCGATATCAGCGTTGTAGTAGTGGTCTTTCCATCACTTCCTGTAATTGCATATATTTTACACGGGCAAAGCTTACAGACAATTTCTATTTCTGAAGATAGAATTGCGCCTCTTTCGACAGCATTTGTTATTTCAGGCAAATCCGGCCTGATACCAGGCGTTTTCAGTATTATGTCTTCGTTTAGATCATTCAGGTAATCTTCACCAAAGCAACAAGTAACACCTATTTCTTTTAGAATTGGGTATACTTCCACCACTTCACCGCCTTCACCATTCGGTGTATAAGTTGGATTAGGATTTTTATCCCTGGCAATCATTTTAACGTTGAATTTTGAGAAGAATTCAACTGCTTTCATGTTGCTTATACCCATGCCAATGAATGATATGCTCTTGTTATTCACTTTTGATGCATATTCTTTTAAAGCACTCATGTCAATTCCTTTGATATTTTCTGATAATCCTCTAATGTCAAGTTCTCTCCTCTGATGTTCTCATCAATGTTCAATCTGTTGAGAACCTGAGTCAATTTTTCTTTATCTGATATACCCTTTTCACATACTGAATTGACAAATTTCTTTCTTCTTTGGTAAAAACCGGCATTTATCAACTCAAATAATTTATTTGTATCATTTTTCGAAGCATTTGTCTTCTTAACTTCCATCTTAATGACAGTCGAATATACTTTAGGAGGAGGATTAAAATTGCCCGGTGCAACACTCAGGCACTTGCTGACGTTGGAATAATATTGAGCCTTGTAAGTTAGCGGAACAGCTTCTCCACTTCCTGTCTTTGCACACAATTTGTCAGCAACTTCTTTTTGAATCAAAAGCACTATTGTGTCAAAGATGTCTGCGTTATCCATTAATTTGTCAATAATTTCAGAAGTGATGTAATACGGTATGTTGGCGCAAACACTTACTTTTCCGTCCCAACCGTTGATAAGATCTTTTATGTCAGATTTTAAAAAATCTTCGTATCTGACTTCTACATTGTCACAGTCTCTAATCTGATTTTCCAACACTTCCTGTAGCGTTTTATCCAACTCAATTGAGCAAACTCTCTCATATTTTGAAGACAATTTCTTAGTAAGCGCACCTGTTCCGGGGCCAATTTCTATTACAAGTCTGTCTGAGCTTCCGCACAGCGAAGAAATCTGTTCAAGAATAGTATCATTGTTTAAAAAATTCTGACCATAACTCTTCTTAGCCCTAACTTTATCTTCCATACAGTTGTCCTCAAAAAATTAATATATAATAATTTGACAAAATTAATTGATTGTGATAATATTTGCGTGTTGTGCTAATGTGGCTCAGCTGGTAGAGCAGTTGATTCGTAATCAACAGGTCGCGGGTTCGAATCCCGCCATTAGCTCCAATCCGGGGAATTCTATAGTAATTCCCTTTTGCAGGTGTAACTCAATGGTAGAGTGCCAGCTTCCCAAGCTGGTTACGCGGGTCCGATTCCCGTCACCTGCTCCATAATAACTGATGCGCCTTGAATGGCGCACGTTTATTTCATCGGGAATTATACCAAACAGTAAAAAATGTGTCAACAAACACAGAGGGCAACTATGGTCTTATTGAGTGCTAATTCAATATGTGTTTCTTTTGGAACCAACACCATACTCGACAATGTCAATTTTTCAATCAATGAAGATGACAGATTAGGCGTTGTCGGAATTAATGGTGCTGGCAAAACTACGTTGGCCAGAATAATTGCCAAAGAGAATGAACCTACATCGGGAAACATCTTTATTGCAAAGAACAAAACAATAGGTTACCTAGCCCAAAATGCAATAATAGAAAGCAATCTCAATGTGTTTGATGAAATGCTGCTTGCTTTTCCCGAAGCCTATGCTATAGACAATCGCCTAGAAGAAATCGAAAGAAAACTCAACGAATCAAAGGAAGATTATCTCATAAACGAATACTCTGCTTTGACCGAAAAGTTTTCAATTATAGGCGGATATGAGTATAAATCCAGAGCAAAATCAACTCTTGAAAAATTTGGTTTTGATGAATCTTTCTGGAAGAAAAATATCAGCACTTTGTCAGGAGGAGAAAGAACAAGATTGGCGTTGGTAAAAGTCTTATTATCAGAGCCTGATCTCTTGATATTGGATGAACCTACAAACCACCTGGACATAAGCACGATTGAGTGGTTGGAGTCACATTTGAGCAATTATCCAAAGTCAATGATTGTTATTTCCCATGACAGATATTTTCTGGATAAAGTCACAAACAAGACTCTTGAATTATCCAACACTCATGCTCACTTGTATAATGGAAACTACTCTTTCTATGAAAACCAGAAATTTGAGGATGAAAAAGCTCTTCAAAAGAAATATGATCAGCAACAAAAAGAAATAAGCCGTATTGAGGCTATCATAGAACAACAGCGCAGATGGGGACAAGAACACAACTTCATCACCATAAAAAGCAAGGAAAAGCAAATCGAACACATGGACCTTGTCTCTGCTCCCGAAAAGAAAGCCAAGGAAATGAGCATGAAGTTCTCGAAAGCTACGACAAGTGCTAATGATGTTTTGATAGTTGAAAAACTCGGCAAGAAATACGGGAGTAAATCTATTTTCAGCAATATGTCTTTCACACTTAAAAGAAATGACAGAATGCTTGTAATCGGTCCCAATGGAAGCGGCAAAAGCACTTTGATGAAAATAATAGGTGGAATTGATGACAACTATTCCGGTGAATTTGTGTTGGGCCACAATGTCCTGAGTGCGTATTTCAGCCAGGAGTTAGACAATTTGGATCCATCCAACACGATAATCGGAGAAATCATTGAAGCATATCCTAACTTAAAGAATCAAGAGATACGCTCTGCACTTGCCAAATTCTTGTTTGGCCCGGATGACATTAACAAACAAATAGATTTGCTGTCAGGCGGAGAAAAAGCAAGACTTTCTTTTTGTAAGATGATGCTTTCAAAGATAAACTTTTTGATTTTGGATGAACCTACAAACAATCTTGATATCGCATCTAAAGAAATCCTTGAAAACGCTTTGATGAATTTAGATGGAACTATTCTGGCAGTGTCTCACGACAGATACTTCATCAACAAACTTGCGACCAGAATAATTGAAATTGACAACGAAAACGTTATAGTCTTCAACGACAATTACAGCGCATTTACAGATTACAAAACCAAGCGACAGGAAAAGCAAAGCATATCGAGCGAAGTAGCAAAAGAAAAAACTTCAAACAAAATAGATTTTGAGAACAACAAAAAGCTTCTTTCTGACATCAGAAAAAACGAAAACAAAATTCAAAGATCTGAAAAAGAAATTGAAGAATTGGAATCTTTGAAAGAGGAATTAAATCAACAGATTAATGACAATTCTGACAACTATCAAAAGTTGACTGAAATATATAACAAAATCACCGAAATTGATAATAGAATCGAATTTCTATTCAACGAAATTGAAGATGCTGAGCAGATGCTGGCAAAATGTCGAGGTGAAGGCAATGACCAACAATAATGTTGCTATAATAGGCGGAGGGGCTTCCGGTCTCTTCTCTGCATGCAGACTTATTCAAATGGGCATTATCCCGACCATTTTTGAACCAAATCAATTGCTTGGAATGAAATTGGGTATCACCGGCAAAGGCCGCTGCAATGTAACAAATAATTGTTCGGTCAGCGAATTCATGGAAAACATTGTAAGCAATCCTAAGTTCATGTTTTCTTCTCTAAACAAATTAACACCACAGCAAACCATGGAGTTTTTCGAACAGCTTGGTGTTCCTTTGAAAACCGAGCGCGGAAGAAGAGTCTTTCCCGTCTCCGATAAGGCCACAGATATTGTACTGGCTATGAAGAATTTCCTAGTGAAGCACGGTTGCGTAATAAAAAATGAACGTGTCAAATCTTTTGATTCAAAAGAAGATACGATTATTCGGATAAACACTGACAAAGGTTCATACTCAAGCTTTGATAACATCATAATCTGCACCGGAGGACTATCTTATCCCAAAACGGGATCGACGGGGGATGGGTATGCATTGGCTAAATCAGTAGGCCACACTATTACCGATTTGTCACCATCGTTAATTCCGCTTGAATGTTATGAAGAGTCATGCAGGATAATGATGGGATTAGCGTTGAAGAATACCGGTGTAAAAGTATTTAACAACGAACAAAAAATGGTGTATAATGATTTTGGTGAAGTACTGTTTACACACTTTGGATTAAGCGGACCCACTATATTGTCTGCTTCAACTCACATGCATCCAATGGAGCCAAAAAAGTATACTGTGAGTCTTGATCTTAAGCCTGCTCTCAATGAAGAAACTTTGGACAAGAGACTATTGTCGGATTTTTCAAAGTTTTCAAACAAAAGCATCAACAATGCTCTTGGCGAGTTATTGCCGAACAAACTGATCTCTCCTTTCATTGACTTTTGTCAGATAGATAAAACGAAAAAAGCAAACTCTATCACATCATCGGAGAGAAAAGCTTTGGTAAAAGGCTTAAAAAATTACAAATTTACAGTAAAAGGGTTCAGACCCATTTCAGAGGCAATGGTTACACGCGGAGGCGTAAAGGTTTCCGAAATTAACCCTGTCACGATGAAATCTAAGATTTGCAACAATTTGTATTTTGCAGGAGAAGTAATTGATGTAGATGCTTATACAGGCGGATATAGCCTTCAAATAGCATTTTCTACTGCTAATGCAGCAGCTACTGCAATAAGTGAACTAAGTTAACAAACACATTTTGAATTAGATTGGAGAATTAACATGTATAGCATAGCAATAGATGGACCATCAGGCGCTGGAAAAAGCACTGTAGCTGACATACTCGCAGAAGAATTGGGATTTGTTCACGTAGACACAGGTGCTATGTACAGAACAATAGGCCTCTACCTGTTAAGAAACCAAATTGATCCTTCTGATGAAACAGCAGTATCAGAATGCCTGAAAAAACTAACCCTTGATGTTGAATACATTGATAAAAAACAACATGTTTATCTCAATGGTGAAGATGTTACTCCTTTCATAAGAACTAATGAAGTTTCAACATATGCATCAAAATCTTCTGCATTAAAACCCGTAAGAGATTTCCTTCTAGATGCTCAGAGAAATGTAGCGAAAAAATATAACGTAATCATGGATGGTCGCGATATTGGAACAGTAATCCTGCCAAATGCCGATGTTAAGTTTTTCATGAGTGCATCAACTGAATCAAGAGCTGCCAGAAGACACAAAGAGCTACTGGAAAAAGGTGAAAGCATAACCTATGAAGAGGTTCTCTCTTCAATGCTTGAAAGAGATAAAAACGACAGCACAAGAAAAATAGCACCTGCTATTCCTGCTGAAGATTCAGTACCTTTAGATAACTCAGGAGCAATAGAAGAGACAATAGAATATGCCAGAAAGGTAATCAAAGGAAAAATCACATTATGAAAGTTTTGTACTTTATCGCAAAATATCTTGTGATAATTCCTTTTTGCAAAATATTCTTTTGGTTGAATATTGAAGGCAAAAAGAATCTACCTAAAAAAGGCGGATATATACTTGCCTGCAACCATCAAAGCACTTTAGATGTAATCTTCTTAATGTGTTTATGCAGGCATCAGGTCCACTTCATAGCAAAAAAGGAATTGTTCAAAAACAAATTCATCGCCAAGATTCTTCGAGGAGCAGGCATTATACCGGTAGACAGAACTTCTGTTTTATCAGGTTATTCTTCCCTTAATGAAGCAATTCATTACTTAAAGAATGACAAGGTTGTTGCCATTTTCCCTCAAGGTACAAGATGTAAGGGGCAAAACCCAATGTCAACAAACATCAAAAGCGGAGTTTCAGTAATGGCGAAGTGGGGCAATAAGCAAGTTGTTCCGATCTTTATAAAAACCAAAGGATACAAAACAAAGTTATTCCATAAAGCATCTGTATTTATTGGTCAACCAATTACATATCAGGATGACCCCAACAAGAACCAAATTGAAAATTACAGGATTTTTGCCAAGGACGTAATGCTTTCAATTTGTTCATTCGATAACACTAACAATGAAGAAAATAATAAGAGCTGAACACTCCGGATTCTGTTTTGGAGTTAAGAGAGCTGTAGATCAAGTTCTTAACCTCAGAAATCAATACAAAGACAAACGAATCATAATAGTCGGAGAATTAATACACAATAGTGTTTTTATAGATAGGCTGCATAAACAAAACATTGAAACAATCGAAGAAGATCGATTGAAAGAATTGTTGAAGAACAAACCTTTGAATGCGGTTGTAATCATCAGAACACACGGGATTCAAAAAAGCATATCAGACTTGTTGAATCAGGCAAAAGGAATCGACTCTACTCTCGAAGTTGTTGACTGTACATGTCCATTCGTAAAAAAGATATATGGCATAATGCAAGACAACACAAGCGATGAGACTTTCACAATACTGTTTGGAAACCAGAATCATCCCGAAACTATAGGTACATCCAGCTTCATAACTGGGCCATACAAAATAGTTTCCTCGTTTGATGAAGCAAAAGAATATTTTGAAACAACCGATGTCTTAAAGTATAAAGGCACTATCGTAGTGGCAGCACAAACCACACAGAATCATGATGAGTTGTTAAAGATCAAAAATCTTCTCTTTTCCTATAGACCGGATTCTTTGTTTTTTGACACAATATGCAATGTTACTGAACAGCGCCAACGTGAAATTGATACATTGAGCAAGAACTGCGATGAAGTGATAGTTGTAGGAAGCAATAAGAGTTCAAACACTCAGAAGCTTTATCACATAGCTTTGGCAAATTGCGAAAAATCTTTCTTAGTCAATGACAAAAATAATCTACCTGAAGAAGCATTTATTGATGACGGAACAATAGTTGTGATAGCAGGCGCTTCTACACCGGACGACTTGATAGAAGGCGTCATAGAAGCCTTAAAGTAATTAAAATGCTGTTTATTTAAATAATTTTTGTATTTTTCTATATACAAAGATATTTTTTTTTGATAGAATAAGAAATGGTTATGAAAAAGTGCCAAGTGTACTTATGTGGCATCGCTCGCAACATATGTATGATACATTGGCTTGCTTTTATCATGATAAATCAAGTTAACATCTAAGACCGTAGGTGTTACACCAGAATAACTGGTTATCTTAGAGGAGGTAAAACAATAATGAGCGAAGAGAGTTTTGAAAAATTACTCGAAGAAAACGGCGTCAAGACTATAAGAACTGGCGACGTTGTTGATGGTTATGTTATAGCTGTCACAAATAACGAGGTAAAGGTAGACCTCGGCAACAAATGCACTGGAACAATCAAGATTGAAGATGTTACAGATGACCCAAGTGTTTCACTTGAAGACAGATTCAAAGTTGGAGACATGATCAGTGCCATTGCTGTCAGAGTTAGCGATATTGATGGTATCGTTGTACTCAATACTAAAAAAATCGAGGCTATTAACAGTTGGAACACTGTTAAAGAAGCTAAGGAAAACAACACTACTCTTGAAGGAAAAGTCGTAGAAGCTAATAAAGGAGGAGTTGTTGTTCGAGTAAACTCTCAGCGCATTTTCGTCCCTGCTTCACAAACCGGCCTTCCTAAAGACGCAGACATCAACACTCTTGTTGGAACAACTCAAAAACTTAAAGTGTTAGAAATCAAAGACGGACGCAAGATTGTTGGTTCTATCAAAAAAGTTCTGAATGAAGAACTCAAGGAAAAAAGATCTGAATTCTGGAGCACAATCGAAGTTGGCAAGCATTATGAAGGTGTAGTTAAGAACCTCACATCTTATGGTGTATTCGTTGATCTCGGCGGTGTTGACGGAATGGTTCACAGCACTGAACTTTCATGGAAACATGTAGCTAATCCAAAGGATTTCGTCAGTGTTGGCGATAAGCTCGATGTCTTTGTAAAGAGCTTCGATGCTGAAAAAGGCAGAATCTCTCTCGGACACAGAACAGATGAAACAAATCCTTGGAACATCTTCAAAGAGAACTACAAGCTTGATGATGTTATTTCAGTAACAGTATCTTCAATTATGCCTTATGGCGCATTTGCCACAATTATTGATGGTATTGATGGCTTGATTCACATTTCTCAGATTGCTAACAAGAAATTAAAATCTCCTGCTGACGTCCTCAAAAAGGGCCAGGTAGTTGATGCTAAGATAGTTGGCATTGATGAAGAACAGAAACGTGTAAGCCTGTCAATCAGAGCTCTTCTCCCAGAAGAAGAACAGACAGAAGAAGTTGAAGAAGCTGCTGAAGAAGTAACAGAAGCTCCTGTTGAAGAAACTCCTGCTGCAGAAACACCTGTTGAAGAAGCTCCAGCTGAAGAAACACCAGTTGAAACAGCTCCTACTGAAACAACAGAAGTAGTTGAAGAAGCTCCAAAGAAAAAGAGAGCTACAAGAAAAAAAGCTGCTGAAGCCCAAGTAGAAGAAGCAACAGAAGAAAAAGCTGAATAATTCAGCATTATCCATAAAATTAAAAGCAAATACGACGGAATAAAATCCGTCGTATTTTTTGTTATATTTCTGTATTCGGAGCAAATTGTCAGAATCACAGAACAAATGGAGATTTTTTAATCTCTGCTCCTGATTCTTTTATGTTACAGAGAGATAGATTCCAAATTGAATCAGCTTTTATTAAATCCTCAAAGCTCTCTGAAACTTCTCTGCCATATTCTTTGTAATCAGCTTGTTTTGTTATTATTGGAATACATATTCTTTTCTTGTTTTGTTTTATAAGTTGTCTACCCGTGTCATTCATGCCAAGCAATGTTGTAAAACAAGGAACATTTATTGAATCTTTTTTAATGTTCAAAGTTGACATCAAAAGCGATCTCATAATCTTTGATTCAGAGTATATTTTGGTTTTTACATCTTCTATAAGCTCACTGCAAGCAACAGATTTGTTTACAGCAGTTATTATCCTATTTGCAAGTTCTTCATTTGTCTCAGCACAATCCAAAATATCTCCCGATTTTTTCATTCTGAGAATTGATTGATACGAATAAAAGAGTTTTTCCATAACAGAATAATACCCTTTTTCATATTCTTTACTCAAAATTGAATAAACATAGGCAGGTACTGAGCTTTCGATATTTTTTATACAATTGTTAATCGTAGACCTGATGCTTTTTGATGACAAAAAGCCTTTTCCTTCTAGATCGTTTGTATTCATTCCCACTCTCTTAACTGCGACGGGCTGAATAGTGCTCTTTTGAGTTATTATTTCCTTTATGTAACCAACGCCCAGAATGTCATTAGAAGACAATTCTTCACTGTTGTATGTTTCAGACAATCTCACTCCGCCCTTAGACAATGATTCATTCTGGATTGCCTTATATTCATCTGTCAGAAAATACTCTGCTTTCCTTTTTAAGCTTTCAACATCTCCGCTTTCGCTGCCAAAAGCCAGATAATCTATAAATCCAAGTTTGTCTGCGATGTTTACTCCTGCGCGGCAAAAAACGTCCGCATTGCAACTTGAGTATGGGAATGGTAGTTCTAATACCAGGTCTGCACCGCCTTTAATAGCCATCTCTGCCCTGCTGTATTTGGACACAATAGCAGGTATTCCCCTTTGAGTGAAGTTCCCGCTCATAATGCAAACAACGCTGTAGCCATCCTTTTTCAATTGGGATATCTGATACTCATGGCCAAAATGGAACGGATTGTATTCACATATTACAGCGCATGCTTTCATAAGCGGCCTCCTTGGATTTATCTTTGATGTCTCTATTATATATTTTCATCTTTCTCCAATCAACCACAAAACAATCGTTGAAAACTACTTTGTGTTAATGTATAATTGTGACGGTCAAAAATTTCATCCCGATGTAAGCGGGACTTTGGAGGTAATAAATGTACGTATTAGTTATTAACGCAGGAAGTTCATCATTGAAGTATCAGCTCCTTGATACAGAAAGCGGCAATTACATTGGAAAAGGACTATGTGAAAGAATCGGTATTGACGGCAAAATCGAGCACAAACAGGCAGATGGAACCAAAACCGTAAAAGTAGTTGATATTCCAAATCACACAGTTGCCATGAAGTATGTTGTCGAAGCGCTTACTGATCCGGTAATCGGATGCATTAAGAGCATGGATGAGATCCAGGCAGTAGGACACAGAATTGTATCAGGCGGACCATATTTCTTTGAGAGTTGCTTATTGACAGATGAAGTATTGGAAAAACTTAAACTCTGCAGAGATTTCGCTCCTCTTCATACAGATGCCGGTTTAATGGGAATTAATGGTTGTCTTCAGGTTATGAAGAACGTTCCACAGGTACTTGTATTTGATACTGCATTCCATCAAACAATGCCTGAGAAAGCATATTTCTATCCAATTTCTTATGATATTGCGACAAAATACAACATACGTAAATATGGCTATCACGGCACTTCACATAAATTCGTTTCTAAAGAAATGATCAAGATTCTCGGCAAACCTGCTGAAGAAACAAAAATTGTCACTTGCCATATAGGAAATGGAGCTTCAATAGCAGCTGTATGCGGTGGAAAAGTAATTGATACCACCATGGGCTTTACTCCTCTTGCAGGCATCGAAATGGGCACCAGATGCGGTTCAATCGATCCATCAGTAGTTACCTATATAATGGAAAAAGAAAACATGACTCCTGAACAGATGAATACATACATGAATAAAAAATGCGGATTCCTTGGTGTTTCCGGTGTTTCTTCTGACAGCCGCGACATAGAAGCAGGAATATTGAATGGTGACAAGAGATGTGAATTGGCTGCAAATATAATCGCTTATCAGGTACAAAAATACATTGGTGCATATGCTGCTGCCATGAACGGACTTGACGCTGTTGTTTTCACAGCTGGTATGGGAGAAAACAACCCTGAACTCCGTGAAAGAGCTTGCACAAACATGGAATTCTTGGGAATTAAAATTGACAACGAACTTAATGCAAAAACTCACCATCAACCAAACAATGTAAAATTGTCAACTGATGAATCAAGAGTTCAGGTATATGTAATACCAACAAACGAAGAATTGGCTATCGCAAGAGATGCAGAAGCAATCGTAAAATCTCTATAATAACGACAAGAGGCAGAATGAATTCTGCCTCTCTTTTTTCAAAAAAACTCGTGTTTGGGCACGAGTTTTTTGTATTTATTTTGCACCAAACAATGAAGCTATTCCTGCAAAACCTCCTGTAGCAAGAACAATTATCAAGATAATAATTGCCAACAAGATGACAAAGCAGAAATACGATCTTGCAAAATTTCTCTTGTTTATGTTGCGAGCACCGATTGCGTGAATTATTAAAAAGACTAAACCAACAATCGGTATTGAATACAAAATTTCAAGTGCCAAATATTTCCAAGGGCTAATTGGGGTGTTATCCATACAAGAATCTCCTAATACATTGCTTATTTGGAAAGTTCTATTTCCGAATTCTAATATATCACAATGGTCACTTGTTTTCAACCACATGCAATTAATAATATATGAGTTTTTTATACTTTATATTATGTTTTATCTTGAATATTTCGGCGGATTGGTATACTATTAATATGTAAACTGGGGTAGATTGGGATTCAATATAACCCTGCATGAATGAAAGGATTAAAAAATGTCAAAATCAATTTCTGAATTGCGCGATTTGTTAAATCAAAGAACGAATGAAGCAACAGCTGAATTGGAAAAAATCGGCAAGCTCTCTGCCCGTCAACGTATGGATGTAATATTTGATGAAGGCACGTTTGTCGAGATTGGTGCATTTGTCGGAAGCGGAGATGCAGATTCAACTGATGGATATGGTGCTGTCATTACAGGATATGGATCAATAGATGGTTATCTGGTGTTTGCATTTGCACAGGATTATTCCAGACTTCATGGCGCAATGACAGCTGAACAAACAGCAAAAATAGCTAATATAATTCATATGGCCGCAGATAAAGGTACTCCACTTATTGGTGTATTTGACAGTGCCGGGACAAAGATAGATGATGGCCTCACATCACTCGATAACCTTGGCATTGCAATTTCTACTCTTTCCGCTTGCAAATTTGATGAACCTACAATAGCAGTTATTTCAGGACCATGTGGAGGATCAGCCGCTGTATTTGCATCTATGTTCGATTATAAGATCATAGCAAAGAAAACAGGTTCTCTTTACATGACACCTAAAAACATTCTTGAAAACAAGTCATTGACTGATGCTGAAGAACTGCTGGGTAATGGTTTTGTCGATATTGTAACTGAAGATGACGAAAGCGCATGTAAGGAAGCAGCCGATATATGCAGATACTACTCAACAACTGCAGCAGATAACGTTGAAGATTCACCTGAGCGTGAGTTCTCTGCTTCAGTTATTGCCGGTGAGTTTGATATGCACGATGTTATAAACGAACTGGTAGACAAAGGTACTTTTAAAGAGCTGCAATCAACACATGCTCAGTCAATGATTACCGGCCTTGGTTTTATCGATGGCATTCTTTGCGGAATAGTAGCAAACAACAGAGCAAAAAATAATGGAAAGATTTGTCCTTGTGGAGCTAAGAAGGCTTCTGAATTTATTGACATGTTGAATAGAACCTGCCTTCCTGTTGTGACACTCGTTGACAGCGAAGGAACCATCATGGCAGACAAAGCTGAACTGAAAGGTTTGGCAAAGAATTTAGCAGGATTGGCTGAAGCTTATGCCAATATAGCAAATGATGGTTGTTCAGGAGTAACTGTTGTAATCGGAAATGCATTCGGAACTGCTCTATCGGTTATGGGATCAAAGTCTCTTGGCATTTCAATGTCATTTGCTCTTGATGATTCAAAAATTGGCATCATGAATCCAAAGACAGCAGTTGAATTCTTAGATAAAGTTGAAGATGAATCCAAAGTTGAAGAAGCAGCAGCTGAATGGGCTGAAACATATTCAAATCCACTTGCAGCAGCAAGAGAAGGTTTTGTAGATGACATCATAAAAACAAGTGAACTCAGAGCAAGAGTCGCTGCTTCTCTGCTTATGTTAGGAACATAACGGAGGTCATCATGTTAGAGAAATTACTATTTGGACTCAGAACTCTTGGAATAGGAATGCTGACAATCCTTTCCATGATTGCGATAGTATTTCTTCTGCTAAAGTTTGTCTTCCCTCTTTTATACAAACTCTCAAACAGAAAGAACAAAAAATCCAAAGAAGAAATTGTTCCTCCTGTTCAAACAACAGTTGAAGAAGTCACAAATGACGAAGAGGATGAAGAAGAAATCATCGCTGTACTTACAGCTGCAATTGCAGCATCGACTCAAAAACCAGTTTCATCGTTTAGAGTTGTAAACTTCAAGAGAATATAACCTAAGGAGAAAGTAATATGAAAAACTATAGAATAACCGTTAACGGCAAAACATATGATGTAACTGTTGAAGAGACAGGAACACAAAGTGCTCCCGTTCAACAACCTTCAGCTTCTGCAGCTGTTGAACAGCCTAAAGCTGCCCCTGTATCAGTTCCTTCAAATGCTAAAGCAAAAGTAACTGCTCCAATGCCGGGCACAGTACTTAAAATCAATGTTTCAAATGGACAAAGCGTTAAAAAAGGTGACGTATTATTAGTTCTTGAAGCGATGAAAATGGAAAATGAAATCACTTCACCTGAAGATGGAACTGTATCTTCAGTTTCAGTTGCTAAAGGCGCTTCCGTAAATTCTGGCGATTTACTCGTAGTTATAGCGTAATTTCCAAATAATTCGGAGGCTTAAAGTGACTGACTTATTAAAAACTTTATGGGAAACAACAGGTATTAGTCAGTTTTCCGACGCCGAACTACTCATAAAGACATTGATAATGTATGTCATTGTCGGTGTTCTGGTTTACCTTGCGGTAGCCAAAAAATATGAGCCGCTTCTCTTATTGCCGATTGCTATCGGAATGTTGCTTGGCAACTTACCAGGAGCGAATCTTTTCCATATGGATTTGTTCATGGGTGATACTTTCAGCGTAGGAAAAGTATTGACAGATGGCGGACTACTTGACATCCTGTATTTGGGCGTAAAGCTCGGTATATATCCCTCAATTATATTCTTAGGTGTTGGCGCAATGACAGACTTCTCTCCGCTCATTGCTAACCCTGTATCATTCTTCCTCGGAGGAATGGCTCAATTCGGTGTATTTGCAGCATTTATACTTGCTCTTGCACTCGGATTTAATATTGATGAATCTGCAGCTATAGGCATAATTGGTGGCGCAGATGGACCTACGGCAATTCTTGTAACAAAGGAATTGGCACCTCACTTGTTAGGGGCAATAGCGATAGCCGCCTACTCGTATATGGCGCTTATTCCTATGATACAGCCGCCTCTTATGAAGCTTCTCACAACAAAGAAAGAACGCGCTATCAAGATGAAACAATTAAGACCTGTTTCTCAACTTGAAAAGATCGCTTTCCCAATTGTTATAATCATTTTGGTTTGTCTTCTCTTGCCGGAAGCTGCACCATTGATAGGCTTCTTAATGTTCGGAAATCTTTTGACAGTATGCGGCGTAACAGAAAGGCTTTCAAAGACTGTACAGAATGAATTAATGAACATTACAACAGTAATGCTTGGTATCTCAGTTGGTGCAACTGCAAGTGCAGCAAATTTCCTTGCATGGGATACATTAAAGATTATTGCTCTCGGACTCGGGGCATTCTGTTTGTCAACAATAGGCGGTTTGCTTGGCGGCAAATTCTTATGTCTAATAACAAAAGGAAAAATCAATCCTCTTATTGGTTCTGCAGGCGTTTCAGCTGTTCCGATGGCAGCAAGAGTTTCCCAAGATGTCGGAAAGAAAGCTGACCCGAACAACTACCTTCTCATGCATGCTATGGGACCAAATGTTGCCGGTGTTATAGGTTCTGCTATTGCAGCCGGAATATTCCTTGCTTTGTTCAGATAAAGCAGAAAGGTTAAGATAATATGGCAAAAGTTAAAATATGTGAAACTGTTCTTCGTGATGCGCATCAGTCTCTTGTTGCCACACGAATGACATTTGATCAGATGGCACCTATCCTTGGAGAAATGGATAAGGTTGGCTATCATTCACTTGAAGCTTGGGGCGGCGCTACCTTTGATTCATGTCTAAGATTTTTGGATGAAGATCCATGGGATAGATTGAGAAAAATAAGGGCAGCAGTTAAGAACACAAAACTTCAAATGCTTTTCAGAGGTCAAAACATTTTGGGATATCGTCACTACTCTGACGATGTTGTTGAATACTTCGTACAAAAATCAATTGCTAATGGAATTGATATTATAAGAATATTCGATGCATTGAATGATCCAAGAAACCTCGAAACAGCTATAAGAGCAACCAAAAAAGAAGGCGGGCATGTCCAGGCAGCCATAAGCTACACTACAAGCCCAGTTCACTCTAATGAAGGTTTTGCCCAATATGCAAAACAACTTGAAGGAATGGGAGCAGATTCCATTTGTATCAAGGACATGGCAGGCTTGCTGACTCCTTACAACGCTTACGACTTAGTAAAGACTCTCAAGTCAACTGTTTCAATACCGATTGAACTCCACACACACTATACAACAGGTTTGGCTTCCATGACTTTGTTAAAAGCAATAGAAGCAGGCTGTGACATAGTAGATACAGCAATTTCACCATTGGCAATGGGAACCAGCCAAGCTCCTACTGAATCTCTTGTAGCAGCATTGGCAGGAACCGAATATGACACGGGACTTGATCTGAATCAATTGAATAAAGTTGCCGTTCACTTCACAAAAGTTCGTGAAGAGTTTATAAAGAGCGGAAGACTTGATCCGAAAGTTCTTAAGGTAAATGTAAACACATTGCGTTATCAGGTACCTGGTGGAATGTATTCAAACCTTCTCTCTCAATTGAAACAAGCTGGAAAATCTGACAAACTCGAAGAAGTTTTGGCAGAAGTTCCGAATGTAAGAGCAGATGCAGGATATCCGCCTCTTGTAACTCCGAGTTCTCAGATTGTTGGAACACAAGCAGTCTTCAATGTTATCATGGGCGAAAGATATAAGATGGTAACAAAAGAGTTCAAAGGAATTGTTAAAGGAGAGTATGGAAAGACTCCTGTTGACATAGATCCTGAATTCAGGAAAAAGATTATCGGGGATGAACAAGCAATTACTTGCAGACCGGCTGACATGCTCAAACCTGAGCTCGAAAAGCTCCGTGAAGAAGTTAAAAAGTGGTCTATACAAGATGAAGATGTGCTCACTTATGCTTTGTTTGAACAGGTTGCAGTTGATTTCTTTGAAAAAAGAAAGGCAAAGATGTATAACATCGATGTCAACTCTGACAAAGAAAACAAATTACACATAGTATAATAAAATTGGCAGGGATCAAAATTCCCTGCCATATTTGTTTAACATCATCATTTTATTAAATTGACTATAATGTGTGTTGTCTTTTCTCCAGCCTTCTTTTTGAATTCATAATAATCCATATTCGAATCTTCATCTGCACCATCTGAAATATATCTGAGAACAGCACACTTAACTCCGGCCGTGTAACAAACGTGTGCGATAGCTGCGCCTTCCATTTCACATACTATTGCTCCGAAATTTGATACGATTTTATCTTTTGCTTCTTTTGTACAAACAAACTGATCACCTGAAGCAATCGTTCCTATTCTATAACTGTAATCCAATTCTTTAATCACTTTTTCAATGCTGTCCCTGACTTCTTTATCTGTTCCGAAAAAGATAGTTCCTGTTCCACTTATATATCCAACAGGATCCCCTATAAATGAGGTGTCCACGTCATGCTGCACCAATTTGTCAGCTATAACAACTTCTCCCCTCTTAAGAGTCTTATCCAGAGAACCTCCAAGACCAACATTAATTATAACATCAGGGTTAAATGAGATAATCATTGTTTGTGCACATATAGCGGCATTGACTTTTCCCATTCCGCATACTGCAACAACTATACTATTGTTGTTAATAGTTCCGCAATTATATGTAATTCCGAACAAATTACATTCTGTTTTATCTTTGATATTGGATATTATTCCTTCTGCTTCTTCCTTAAGGGCACATATGATACCATAATTAATCTTGTCCATAAAACACCTCTTTCTTCTAGAGCATATTTTACAACAAATTAATTATTATTTCTATACATAGGTTTACAATCATACCCTTTTGGTTATTTTGACAACAATTTTGTTAAAAAGTTCTAATTTTTCTACTTTTTTACGAATACATAATTGTTGAATACCTATAATCGGAGTATTAAAATATATACATAAAGGTATAGAGGAGATTTTTAGAATTCTTATGAAATCACTCGAAGAAAGAATTTTAAAAGATGGCATAGTTGCTGAAGGTGATGTACTCAAAGTAGGCAGCTTCCTTAACCAGCAGATGGATATTCCATTTGTTGGAGAACTTGCCGAGGAAATCTATACTCTTTACAAAGATAGCGATATTAACAAAATCCTTACCATAGAAGCATCCGGAATTTGCATTGCCTCTCTTGTTGCGCTCAAATTCAATTGCTACGCTGTCTTTGCAAAAAAACATGCTACATCTAACATTCAGGGCGAATGCTACTCTACACATCTGCATTCATATACTCATAACACAAATGATTCGGTCATTATTCCCAAAAGTTATATAGGGAGAAGTGACCGTATTTTAATTGTTGATGATTTTTTAGCTACTGGCGAAGCTCTCGAAGCATTGATTCGTTTAGTAGATATGTCAGGTGCAACTCTTGTCGGATGCGCTTCTCTGATTGAAAAAGTTTATCAAGAAGGCGGAAACAATATACGAAAAAGAGGCATCAGAGTTGAATCTCTTGCAAAAATCAGCAGCATGAACGGCAAAAGCATAGTGTTTTGCCAATAATTTCCGATTTAATTGAAAGTGTAACTTTCATTAAATATAATAAAAATATTAAAAAAACAAACAATATTGTAAAGGGAGAGACAATATGAAAAAACTGTTTTCTTTAATTCTTTCAGTTATCATGGTAGCAATGGTAGTTTTGACAGTTGCTTCATGTTCTGGAAACACCACAACAAACACAGATATGAAGGATTCATTCTTGCCTAGACAGTCAGTTGGTTCCTTCACAGTTCCATCAGATTTTAAAATAGGTGTTATTCTTCTTCACGATGAAGATTCAACCTATGACCTTAACTTCATCAATGGTATCAAAGACGTTCAGGCTGCTTTTGGTATGAAAGATGAACAGGTTATCATCAAGAGAAACATTCCTGAAGCAAATGAATGCTATGAAGCTGCTATAGACCTCGCCAACAATGGTTGTAAAGTTATTTTCGCAGATAGCTTCGGTCATGAGGATTTCATGCTTCAGGCTGCTAAAGAAAAACCAGACGTAGTATTTGCTCATGCAACAGGTACAAAAGCTCACACTGCCGGTGTAGCTAACTACCACAATGCATTTGCTGCTATTTACGAAGGACGTTACCTTGCTGGTGTTGCAGCTGGAATGAAACTGAATGAACTCAAAGAAGCAGGCAAACTCAAAGGTGATCATCCTGTAATGGGTTATGTTGGTGCTTTCACATATGCTGAAGTTATTTCCGGTTATACAAGCTTCTATCTTGGTGCTAAATCTGTTTGCCCGGATGTTACAATGAAAGTTCAGTTTACAGGTTCTTGGTATGACGAAACAGAAGAAAGAAATGCTGCTTATGCTCTTATTGCAGCTGGCGCAGATCTCATTTCTCAGCACGCTGACTCACTCGGCGCTCCTTCTGCTTGCGAAGCAAGAGGCATTCCGAACATCTCTTATAATGGTTCTACATATGATGCAGGTCCGAACACCTTCATTATCTCATCAGCAATTGACTGGGCTCCTTACTATGCTTACCTCATTAAATCAGTAGTTAACGGAACAGAAATTGCCACAGACTGGGTTGGAACAATCGAAACAGGTTCAGTTGTTCTTTCAGGCTGGAACTCAAAAGTTGCTGCTACAGGTACAGAAGCAAAACTCAAAGATTTAATATCTCAGTTCAAAGCAAAAACACTCAAAGTATTTGATACTAATAAAGACAATTACATCACAGTTGATGGAAAGAAACTGACATCTTACTTTGCAGATGTTGATACAGATGATGCATTTGCTCCTGACACTGAAGTAGTTTCAAATGGTTACTTTAATGAATCAGTTTTCCGTTCTGCTCCTTACTTCGATGTAAGAATTGACGGTATTGAACTCCTCAACCAGAAGTACTAATACATTATAGACAAACAATTCAATTAGAGCTGTTTCCAGCGAAACAGCTCTAATTCCAATTAAAGAGGACTATATGGAAGAAAGACAAATAGCTCTAGAAGTCAAAAAAGTCAGCAAAAGATTCGGACAAAAGCAAGCGAATAAAGACGTTGATTTGACAGTTTATAGGGGAGAAATTCACGTTGTTTTAGGTGAAAACGGCAGCGGAAAGACCACCCTTATGAATATGATTTCCGGAATATATTTTCCTGATAGCGGAAAGATATATGTAAATGGCGAAGAAACAGTTATTCGCTCGCCTAAAGATGCCTACGACAACAAGATAGGCATGGTTCATCAGCACTACAAACTGATCGAACTCTTCTCTGCTGCTGAGAATATTGTTCTTGGAATGAAGGATGAAGAAAAATACGACATTAATAAAATCAATAATCGAGTCTCTGAAATAGCATCAAAATATGGATTCATTATCGATCCTAAAAAGAAAGTATATGAGATGTCCATTTCAGAAAAGCAGACAGTTGAAATAATCAAAGTTCTTTATCGTAACGCTGACTTGCTTATACTTGATGAACCAACAGCAGTATTAACACCTCAGGAGACACAGAAACTATTTGATGTTCTGCGTCATATGAAGGCTGATGGAAAATCCATCATTCTGATTACCCATAAACTCAACGAAGTAATGGAGATATCAGACAGAATAACAATTCTGAGAAAAGGCGAATACATAGCAACTGTTAATACTTCAGAAACAAATGAAAATGAATTGACCGAAATGATGGTCGGAAAAAAGATCACTCTAAACATCACTCGCAGTGATCCGGTTAATCCGCGCACCAGAATAGAATGCAAGAATCTTTGCTGCAACAGCAAAGAAGGTTTACCCGTCCTTAAAAACGTATCTTTCTCTGTAAACGGCGGAGAAATATTCGGAATTGCCGGCATTGCAGGTTCAGGACAAAGAGAGCTACTAGAGTCAATTGCAGGACTTCAGCCATTGACAAATGGAGAAATTATATTCCACAATCCTAAAGAAAATAGACCTGTTACCTTCTTCCATAAGAATCTAAAACAAATCAAGGAATTGGCCAAAGAACATAAATTCCATTATGAGGATGGTTCTGAAGTCGATCTGAGTGGTTTGCGTGACAGCGAGATTACAAAACTCGTCAATGATGAAAAAATTCTCTTCAATGAAGATGAAATAATGAACCTCAGAGATAAAACTCCTCTTCAAATCCGAGATTTAGGCGTTAAGCTATCTTTCGTACCTGAAGACAGGTTGGGCATGGGACTTGTAGGAAACATGAACCTGACTGACAATATGATGCTCAGGAGTTATCGAAAAGGTGATTCTATATTTGTTAACAGAAAAAAGCCAAAACATCTGGCTGAAGAAATAGTTGATGAACTTGAAGTTGTTACTCCCGGTTTATCTTCTCCTTTGAGACTGATGTCTGGCGGAAATGTCCAGAAGGTACTTGTAGGAAGAGAAATCTCTTCATCACCTAAAGTCCTTATGGCAGCATATCCTGTAAGAGGACTGGACATTAACTCATCATATTTGATTTACAACCTTTTAAACAAACAAAAAGAAACCGGAACAGCTGTCATATTTGTAGGTGAAGATCTTGATGTTCTCCTTGGCTTATGCGACAGAATAATGGTTATCAACTCAGGCGAAGTTACCGGAATCGTTGATGCCAGAAACATAACCAAACAGGAAGTTGGTATTCTTATGACAAAGGTGCTCACTCATGATAATCAGCAAGAAGTAACTGAAGAAGGAGGTGAAGCGAATGAAGGTCAACAATGAAAAACATAACGAACCATTAATCCATCTGACCCGACGCGCATACATGTCTCCTTGGAAGGCACTAGGCATACGTGGAATAGCCATTGTAGCTTCACTAATTGTCAGTGGTATAGTCGCTTTTATATTGATAGAGAAACTAAGTGCAAATCCCGAAAGAATTTTTGATTTTTATAAATGCTTTATAGACGGATCGTTCTCTTCCGAAGGAATGGCATGGAAGTTTTTTAAAAACGTTGCAATTCTGTTGTGTATAGCTTTGGCACTTACACCTGCTTTCAGAATGAGATTCTGGAACATAGGCGCAGAAGGACAAGTTCTCATGGGAATGCTTGGAGCAATTGCCGTAGCAAAAGCAGGAGCTTCCCTTCCAAACTGGCTGGTTCTAATTTTAATGTTCCTGGCTGCAGTTTTATTCGGAATTGTATGGGCAGGAATCCCCGCATTATTTAAAGCTTTCTTTAACACAAACGAAACATTGTTCACTCTGATGATGAACTATGTTGCCACATATTTTGTATCTTACATGCTTTTAGTATGGGTACCGAGTGGAAATGCGATGGGCATTGTCAATCAGGATACACATATCGGATGGCTTCCAACAGTCATTCACAACTATTTCCTGATCATTATGGCGGTACTCATTCTCACAGGTATATTGTTTGTTTACCTCAACTACACCAAGCACGGTTATGAAATATCTGTTGTAGGCGAGAGTAATAACACAGCAAGATACATAGGAATTAACGTTAAAAAAGTAATTCTCAGAACAATGATACTTTCAGGAGCATTGTGCGGTGTGGCAGGCTTTTTGATGGCATCAGGACTTGACCATTCAATCACAAGCACATCTGTCAATGGACAGGGATTTACAGCAATCATGGTATCATGGCTTGCAAACTTCAATCCACTTATAATGATAGCAACATCCGGACTGATAGTTTTCTTGGATATGGGCGGAAGCAAAATATCTGAAGTATTTGATGTTCGTGGTGCAATGCCAAATATTATAATCGGTATCATTCTTTTCTTCATCATAGGATGTGAATTCTTCATACGCTACAAAATCAATTTCCGCAAAAAAGAAACGGTTGCAACAAATAGTAATCCTGAACCAGTTCCGGTTCCGGTTACAGATAATCAGGAAGCTAACACCGAAGAATCTAATGATGAAGATGAAATGCCTGAAATTGAATCAAGTGATGAAGAAACAAACGAAGAAACTGATGAAGAAACAAATAAAAAGGAGGACAATTAATTATGCCTGACTGGTTAAATATTTTAATTGACTCCATTGCATTCGGTGCAACATTCATGTTCGGCTCAACAGGCGAAATAATAACAGAAAAATCCGGACACTTAAACCTTGGTATCCCTGGCATTATGTGTATGGGTGGTGCAGGTGGATGTCTTATGCTGAACTTGATAGGAACATCAAACATGCCCGGCATTCTGATTGTACTTCTTGGTATAATCGCTTCATTTGCTTCAGCTGCTTTGATGGGACTGATATATAGTTTTCTTACAATCACTTTGAGATGTAACCAAAACGTAACCGGTCTTACACTTACCACGTTTGGTACAGGTCTTATGATGACTCTTATGGCTAAGGCCTCACAGACCAAGTATTTGAATATTCCAAAAAAGTATTTCAGATTTCCTTTTGCTGACAGAACAGATTCTCTCCAAAAACTTGGAATTATGTTCTTCTTAGTCATTGCAATCATAATTCTTGCATGGTTTATTCTTAACAAGACAAAAATGGGACTCAATCTCAAGGCAGTTGGTGAAAATCCTGCAACAGCAGATGCAGCAGGTATCAATGTAATTAGATATAAATACCTTGCTACAACAATTGGCGCTGGTATTTCAGGTCTTGGTGGTCTTTACTATATTGTTGACTACTCTGCTTCAGGCGAAGCATACAAGAGCCTTGAAGCTTATGGATGGCTTTCTATAGCACTTGTTATATTTGCCCTTTGGAGGCCTTTAAGAACAATAGCAGGTTCAATACTTTTTGGCGTGCTGTTCAGTTTCAGTTCATACGTCACATTGATTCCATTTATAGAAACAACTCTCAAGACAAAACCGATTCTTCAAATGCTTCCATACATTGCAACAATAATCATATTGATTGTATCAAGCATTAAGAACAAAAAAGAAAATCAACCACCATCTTCTCTGGGATTGTCTTACTTCCGTGAAGATAGGTAAATCTTATAGAATGACTATAAAAACAGAGCTCGCACGATGTGCGAGCTCTTTGCTATATCAACATAAATCTGACTATTACATTTCAAAATAATCTTCTCTTGAAGCGCCAACAGAAACATATTTAATTTTGCAGTCAGTCAATTTCTCAATATACTTAATATATTTTTGAGCTTGAACCGGAAGTTCTTCAAAACTTCTGCATTTAGATATATCTGTTTTCCACCCATCAAAATACTCATATACAGGCTTTGCTTCAGCCAAAGCTTTTCCCTGTGGGAAAACATCTGTTTCAACACCGTCTACAAGATACTTGGTACAAATCGGTATTTTATCCAGATATGACAGAACGTCAAGTTTTGTAAGTGCTATACAATCCTTAGCACCTTGGAGCAAAATACCGTACTTTGAAGCAGGAACGTCAAATCCACCCACTCTTCTTGGTCTACCTGTTGCAGCACCATATTCTCCGCCTGCTTCTCTGAGTTCATCGCCCTCTTTTCCGAAAAGCTCGCAGGTAAATGGTCCTTCACCAACACAGCTGGAGTATGCTTTCATTATTCCCACTGAGCAATCCAGTTTTCTTCCGGGCACGCCTGCTCCGATAGGAGCATAAGCAGCAAGAACTGTTGAAGAAGATGTATATGGATAAATACCGAAATCTATATCTCTTAATGCACCAAGCTGAGCTTCGAACATTACAGATTTTCCTTCATCTATTGCATGGTTGAGATAATATGTAGTATCGCAAACAAAGTCTTTGAAGAATGTGCCATATTTAACAAGCCAAGAATACATATCTTCAAGTTTAACAGGATCTTTTCCATATCCATTAGCTATGGTAAGATTTTTCCATTCAAGAATGTCAGCCAATTTTTCCTTAGCTGTTTCAAGGTCTAGTAAATCATGCATTCTCAATGTTTTTTTATAGTATTTATCTGCATATACAGGAGCAATACCTCTTCTTGTTGATCCAAACTTTTTGTCTGCCAATCTTTCTTCTTCCAGGATATCCAGTTGTTTGTGATAAGGCATACAAATTGTAGCTCTGTCGGATATCTTAAGATTGTCTGGAGTAATTTTGATTCCAGCATCAGTTAAATTCTTGATTTCGTTATAAAGATGCTCTATATCGATAACCATTCCGGTTCCCATTACGTTAACGGTTGTATCTCTTAAAATGCCGGAAGGAAGTAAGTTCAAAATAAACTTTCCCTTTTCATTCACAACTGTATGACCTGCATTATTTCCGCCTTGATATCTGGAAACGATATCATATTTTTCACTCAGAAGGTCAACCATTCTACCTTTGCCTTCATCACCCCAGTTAATTCCTACTATAGCAGTCAGCATTGTTATTTCCTCCTCATACTGCGATATTTACATCAATACCAATCAGTTCTTTATATTTGCTGAGCAATGGCTTTATTACATCGCCCAGATACTCTTCAGTTTGCTCTTTAGCTCTTCCGATAAATTGTTCAGGCTTGATCAACTCATCAAGTTCTTCTTTTGTCAAATTGAATTCAGGAGTGTTTTCAATTTTCTCAAGCAAGTTGTTTTTGCAGCCTGTCATCTTCATTTCTTTGGCAGTTTCTACACTGAGCTGTCTTATAAGCTCATGCAGAGCCTGTCTGTCGCCGCCCTTTTTGACGCAATACATCAAAATATTTTCTGTTGCCATAAAAGGCAATTCTTCATCGAGATGTTTTTTAATTATGTTCGGATATACAGTCATACCGGACACAACATTGATGTACAGAGACAATATAGCATCTGTAGCTAAGAAAGCTTCCGGAATAGATATTCTCTTGTTCGCTGAATCATCAAGTGTTCTTTCAAACCATTGTGCACTAGCAGTAATAGCCGGATTTAAAGCATCAACAATTACATATCTTGAAAGCGAAGCAATTCTCTCACTTCTCATCGGATTTCTCTTATATGCCATAGCTGAAGATCCTATTTGATCTTTCTCAAATGGTTCATCAACTTCTTTTAAATGAGACATCAGACGAATATCATTGGAAAACTTAGTAGCGCTTTGTGCAATACCGGATAATACAGTTGCTACATCAAAGTCTATTTTTCTTGAATAGGTCTGTCCCGAGACAGGAACACACTCTTCAAATGACATTTTCTGGGCTATCAACTTTTCGAGTTTTTTAACTTTATCATGATCTCCGTCAAACAACTTCAAAAAGCTTGCAGAAGTTCCTGTTGTTCCCTTGCATCCAAGCAATTTTAGTCTGGACATTTGAAATTCAAGATTGCCAAGGTCCATTACAAGATCATTTAACCAAAGTGTAGCTCTCTTGCCTATTGTCGTTGGCTGTGCAGCTTGAAAATGTGTATAAGCTAATGAAGGCAATTCTTTATACCTTTCAGCAAATTCAGAAACAGCATTTATACAGTTAACCAATAGTTTTTCAATCTGCTCCAAAGCCTTTTTCATAAGGATGATATCTGTATTGTCACCAACATAACAAGATGTTGCACCCAAATGAATTATTCCTTTAGCCTTTGGACATTGATCACCATATGCTTTGACATGAGCCATGACGTCATGTCTGACTTCAGATTCGTATTCCGCTGCTTTAACATAGTCAATATCATAGACATGATTCTTCATCTCTTCGATTTGTTCATCAGTGATATTAAGACCAAGTTCTTTCTCGCTCTCAGCTAAAGCAATCCATAGTTTTCTCCAAGTTGAGAATTTCTCATCCGGTGAAAAAATAGATTTCATTTCCTTGCTTGAATATCTTGAGCATAACGGAGTTTCGTAAATATTTTTCATAAACACCTACCGAGATTATCTATTGCAAAAACTGCTAGATTCTAACCTCATATATTGTACTTTATTTAATTATTGTTTTCAATTTAATATGCAGATAGCATTAAAACATTTTGAACAATTACTTATTCCCACTCAATTGTAGCCGGAGGTTTTGATGTAATGTCGTAAACCACCCTTCCGACCTCTTTCACTTCATTTGTAATTCTTTGAGAAATTCTGGATAAAAGGTCATAAGAAAGCTTTGCATATTCGCATGTCATAAAGTCAGATGTAACTACTGCTCTGACAGCTAGAGTATATCCGTAAGTTCTGAAGTCACCTACAACACCTACAGATCTGGAATTTGTCAGAACTGCAAAGTATTGGTCCGCCTTTTCCCCTGACTTTTTGATTTCTTCTCTGACAATGACATCTGCTCTTTGCAGTATGTCTATTTTTTCCCTAGTAACTTCTCCGATTATTCTGATTGCCAAACCCGGACCCGGAAATGGCTGTCTGTGTACTACTTCATCAGGAAGGCCTAGTATTTCCCCGACTTTTCTTACTTCATCCTTAAAAAGCCCTGATAATGGCTCTATAACGCCTTCAAATCTTAAGGAACTGGGCAATCCGCCAACATTGTGGTGACTCTTTATAACCGCAGACTTGTTTTTTCCTGATTCTACTACATCTGGATAAATAGTTCCCTGAGCCAAGTACTCTATGTTTCCGAGTTTTAATGCCTCATCTTCAAATACTTTAGCAAACTCAGCTCCTATGAGTTTTCTTTTTGTCTCAGGATCACTTACTCCTTCTATTTTTTCCAAGAATCTGGAACTTGCATCAACAGGAATAAAGTTTATACTCCTGTTTTCAAATGTCTTTTTCAAATGGGCGGTTTCATCTTTTCTCATGAAGCCATGGTCAATATATAGACAATACAGTTGACCCGGAATCGCTTTTGCCAATAACGCTGCGCAAACAGATGAGTCCACTCCACCGGAAAAGCCCAATAATACGCGCTTATTCCCAACAGTCTTTCTAATGGATTCTACTTGAGAATTAATATAGTCATCCATGGAATAATCGCCTGAAGCTTTGCTTATGTTGTACAGAAAATTACGTATAATCTCTTTTCCATTCAAAGTTATCTCCACTTCTGGATGGAATTGAACGCCATATACCTTTTTTTCTTCATTTCCATATGCAGCTATTGGACAATCTTTAGTATGTGCTAGTAGTTTAAAGCCTGATGGAAGAATGGTAATCCGATCCGTATGACTCATTAACACTTGTTGTTCTTTATCTAATCCTTTAAATAAATCATTGTCCGTATCAACAAAGCATTCAGTCTCACCATATTCGCTGGTGTCACACTTTTCAACTTTGCCGCCCAATAATTGAGCAATAAGCTGAGCTCCGTAACATATACCAAGCAAAGGTATATTCAAATCAAATACTCTTCTGTCACACTTAGGTGAATCTTCAAGATAAACACTATTTGGTCCACCTGTAAAAATGATACAAATAGGATTTATTTGTTTTATTTCTTCAATAGTTATATCACTCGGTTTAATTATTGACAAAACATTGCATTCTCTGACTGTACGACAAATCAATTCCTTGTATTGTCCGCCGAAGTCAAGTACCAAAGCTATTTGATTCTGCATAATCTCTCCTTATCATATTCAATTAGAATTTTACCCTGTCGTGATTGAATTCTCCCGGTTTCATATCAAGTTCATCTTTTTCATACATATAAAGTTGTGAGTCAAGCATATCCAACTCGCTGACAATGTATGCTTCCTGAGTCTTCGGAACTTCTATCGCTCCAAATTCTTTTTTGCCATGGTGCGAAGCAATTATATGCATCAAATGTTTTAGAATTGATTCATCAACTCCAAGTTCGTACCCACATCTCTCAACAACTGATGTTCCCAAATATATATGCCCAAAAAGAACTCCATCTTTTGTATATTCTCCGTAACCACCATCAGTAGGAACCATTTCCCAAAGTTTTCCTATGTCATGAAGAGCTACTCCTGCCACAACCAATTCCGCATTAACATTTTTATATGCTTTTACAGAGATCTCAGCGGATTTGACCATTCTATATGTGTGGTACAAAAGACCGCCTTTTATGTTGTGGTGCATTTTTTGCGCTGCAGGCCAAATAAGTAATTTGTCTTTATTATCTTCATATAGTTTTAAGCCAATTCGTTTAAGCGAATCGTTCTTCATGGAGTTAAACATGTTAACTATGTAGTTATACATATCTTCAGATGGAATAGGAGCCGACGGTATAAAATCTTCAAATTTTACTCCGTCATTCATTGTGGTTTCACGAATTGTAGTTGCTACAAAACTAAGCTGCCCATTATACATACTGCCTTCAACATGTAAGCAAGCCAGTGTTCCCTGGTATTTTGAAATCTCTTCACCAGTCTTGTTCCACATTTTGACTTGAATATCGTTTTTACCATCAGAAATAGTAAGCACGACATATTTACTGCCATTTTTTGATTCCCTTTCGGATACTTCCTTAACTATAGCAAAAAGGTTGTCATTTGTAACGATGCCATCTTTAAAATCTTTAACGCTGATCACAATAATAACTCCTTCAAAAATATATTATTATTATATATTAAATATATAGTATATAAAAGACTAAAAACATATTTTTGCAAAAAAATTGGCGGCTTCAAATGAAGCCGCCAATCTTATTAAGCATTAATCAAATTATTAACCACCAACAACTGCTGCTTTGTCAAGTTCATAAGCGAGCTTAACTTCATCAGCTGTGAGAGCATGGTCATAAATCTTTGCATCGATCAACTGGAAGTCAGCTGTTCTGAATTCAAGATATTCATCACCATGGAGATTCTTCATATTCTTATCGCCGTCGATATCAGCGCCGATAATCATATTCTTCATTGTGTTATCTGTGTTTGGAGGGCAAACATCAAGTGTTCCATCGAATTTTGTTTCAGCATCAAGAACACCATTTACGTAGATCTTCATAACGCCTTCTGTTTTGCTGAATGTAGCAACTACGTGTGTAAGTTCTGTGTTAGATGATGTGCTTGTAGCATAAACTGATGAATAAGCGTTCTTTCCACCTGAAAGTAAACCAATGATGAAATATGGCTTGCCTGCGTTTTCAGCAATGCCCCAACCGCCGAATTCTGTTGAACAGAAGATAGCCTGAACTGAGTCACCGCCTGATGTGTTGTTGTTGAAATAGTATACTTCACATGTGAAATCTTTGTTAAAGAGTGTAGCGTAATCAGCTGCAGATTTAACTGACGGGAATGTTCCGATTGCACACATACCAACTTCGTAGCAAACGAATGCAGGAACTTTGTGTTTTTCGCCATCAACTTTTACTGAGTAGCTCTTCTCAACGAACTCATTAACTGAAGTTGGGAATGTAAGAAGACCCTTTGTATCAGTGATCTTGCCACCTGTGAAATCAACATCACAAATAATGCCTTCGAGTCCAACAACTGCAGCTTTTGTAATTACAACTGTGCATCCTGCATCAAACTCAATTGTGCCTTTGTAATTCTTGATTGTACCAGTAACTTTTACTGTGTCACCAACTTTGATTGATTCTGCTTCATCACCTTTAGCTCTGTAAGCATCAATCTTTCTTGCTTCGTCTCCATTGACAACGATTGTCAATGTTACGTTCTTGTACTGTGCGCTATATACTGTAGGAATAGCTGTAACAACACCTTCAAGTGTGAATGTGCCGCTAAGGCTCTGACCATCAGCAAGTGCATAAGCTGCTGTCAAAATAGCATTTGGATCGTTAGGATCAATTACTACTTCTTCAGTTGTTGTAACTTCTTCTGTTGTAGTTACTTCTTCAGTTGTTGTAACTTCTTCAGTTGTTGTAACTTCTTCAGTTGTTACTTTTTCTGTTGTAGCTTTTTCTGTTGTAGTTACTTTTTCTGTTACTGTAGTAGCTTCTGTTGTAGCTTTTTCAGTAGTAACTTCTGTTGTAGTTGTCTTAGCTGTTGTTTCTGTTCCGTCAGCAACTGTTGTTGTCTGTGATTCTTTTCCGCCACAAGCAACGAGTGCAACTACCATAATAGCAACTAACAAGAATGCTAAAATCTTTTTCATTAAATCATTCCTCCATAAAAAATTTTCATGAAAATTTTCCCATTTCTCCTGGAAACAATATATATTATATCACACATGTGATTAATATCAAGTGATAGTTTTAATTAAATGAAATACTATCCCGAATCAAAATAAATCATTTTGACATAGGCAGCACTATTGAATAAACATCTTCTTTTGCTGACACATCTACATCTAATGGTGTACAACCATCATACCTATAGTCAAAAACACTTACTTTCACATCATTTGAAGAGGAAGTAATAGAGTATTCGGAAATATTGTTAAATGGAAGATAAATTCTGATAATCCTATGACATCCATAAGCAATTGTGGAACCCGTTTCTACCGGTTTTCCATTTTCAATCTTAACAACTTCTTTTCCTTTGTATGTAACTGAAACATCAGCTGAAGTATCCCCTATTTCTATATAGTAGTACTTCCCATCCATACTATAATTCACAGGATTCTTACTGTATAAGGGATCCATTGCTCTCAGAAACGCCAGGGTTAATTCCGGTTTGTGAGCCTGTGCCAATCCCCCAAAGTTTGATTGGGACATAAGTGGGAATAATATAGCAAAATCCAAATCATGCAAGACCATGGCTGCTATCGCAACAATCAATCCTTTGACAGCCCTCAAGACAGATTCCTTACTTATGTCTACTTTTAGTTGTTCAAGAGCATTCATGAGTACAATATCCAAATCAATTGATAACTTTGACTGGTTGTGTAAAACGTCATCGAGCAATAAATCCGTTGAATCTGTAAGCAACATGCTTCTTGCTATTGATAATAACAAATCGTACAGTGACCCTGATACATTATTCTTGCTGAAAACAAAAGTCAGTATTTCTCTTAAACCTTCTTCAAGTTTCTGAGTATAGTTCTCTCTTGTTTGTACTCCGTACAGCGTCAGATGCGAGACAAAGTCTTCCAAAAAGATTCCCTGGGTCCAATTGCAGTATTCGGAACTTGTTGTTAACTTAAAATCTTTAAGTCCCTTCATTTCAAAGTTAGAAATTGAATATTCTCCCAAAATTGAAGAGTTTGAATAACTATTAAAGAAATCGATTACTTTTCTTATATCTTTTTCATAATCGATATCATTTGTGTTATCAAAAAGAATTTTGTCAACTCCATACCTTGTAAACGACAAATCTTTCATAGCAACTTTTGTTACTAAATCATTATTGTTTACAATACAAAATATATTGTCAAACAATTCAGTTTTTGGATAGAATTCATCGTCATAATAAACACCGCGTGGTGCTTCAAAACAATATGCATACAAATCATCTTTTGCCAATGAAACATCTTGTCCCAAAATGTTATCTTTTTCATTGATGGATTCGTCGATTCTCCCTGCAGATATGTTGCATATTCCGCCGCCCCTTGAATAGCCTACCATCCAAAGCATAATGTTTCCATTGATGTCTTTGTTTTTTATGTATTCCTTAAGACTATCAATCAGAATGCAACTTCCCTCATAAAAGCCTTTGTGGTATTTATCAAATGTGTCTTCATTTCCTATAGTAAAGTTTGACGCCCATTCTGATTCATAGTTGCCGCCCCTAACTCCACATGCAATCATTTGTTTTCCATTAATTGATTTGTGACCAAAGACACAACCAAGTGAATCTGAGTTAGGTTTTTCTTTGAAATATGAATTGGGCTCAATATCCTCAAACCCCATCTTGGACAATAGATCAAAAGCATTTTTACTTTTGTTTATATATTCACCATCGTGTGAAGCAAATGAAGCTAATGCAAGTGACATTGATGCTGTTGCCAGACTTGGATTGTAAGTATTTGATGGTTTATCAAAGAAAGAATCATCATAATACATTTCAGTATCATAATCACTTGCACCCGATTGATATCTGAAAGAATATTTGGCGATATTCTTATTACAAGAGGTTGCACTCAGTAATAATACTAATACCAGAAAGACAGATAATACTCTTTTCATATTTCACCTAAACAATTGTTATAAATAGAGATAAGACACCCGAGAAAGCAATAATATACAAAGCAAGCGTTATATAGTCGACAATCTTGTTTCTTGGGCCTTTGTGCGGATGATAAAAGAACAACAACGGAATCAATAACAATGTATAGTAAGTGTAACCAAATCCCCATGATTTTGCATTTGGGATTCTGGCAACAAGTAAGTCTATAACCGATATAACGATAATAATCACACAGACCAAAGTGTTTTTGGCAAACAAGAATCTATTTCCGTTGAAATAGTTAGTTGCCATATCATCTCCGTATTTATATTTGAAGAACAATCTCAAGAAATATATGCCATACAGATATGAAACACAAAGCAATGAAAAAGTAATTCTCTCTGATGCAAACAAATAATAAGCCCAATTAGGCAAATTCCAGCCAAATGAAGTATTCGCGCCATGGAAAATGATGTATGTGAATATTATGATCATCAAAGGAATTAACGATAGTAGCCTGAATACAATGACTTTCTTCTTTGTATTCACAAACTTCGGAGTAAAATACAAGAAATACATTATAAGGAAATACATTGAAATAGTTCCAAACATATTCGGAAGTCTGTTTTTAATCACACTGAACAATAATGTCTGGTTATTGATTGACTCCAGAAGTGATACTTCAAGCACATATACTCCTATAAAAGTAAAGAAGTACAGTACGATATTCCTTATAACCCTTTTATCTTCCATATAGAGGTCAAAATCTATGAAGTACAATAAGAACATTCCCGTGTAAAAACACATCATAAACGGGTCATACATGTGTCTTACATCAGCTAAACTCAAACCCATCCCTGAAGAAGACAAAGCAAAACTAATGTATATTTGTATTCTCAGACTTGCAATTGCAACCAGTATTATTCCTATTATTTCAAACACGGTTTCCGGAATGATCGGAGTAAATCTCAAATCTGTTTTAGGAAGGGTTGTGCCCGAATGACGCAATATCAAACCGTGACTGAGTTTTCTTTCGACCCCATGCTTTGTACCGTAAGCGAATGAGAAAAAGAGTCCAAACAACATTATCAGTCCCAAAATTGCAAAAACGATTATTCCTATTCTTGATATAGTGGTTAACGTGCTTGTATATGACAGTATGCTCTGTGATTCTTCAAAGATGTCTTTACTTGAGACATTCAGCGACAATTTGTCAGCGATGAGAGTATCAAAATCTGAAAAGAATGCTTTTGCATACTGCATTACATCTTCGTCATATTTTGATTTTTGTGTACCAATTACGTAACTTTTGTTGTCAGTACTTATTGGAACATTTGTTTCTTTGTTTGTCTCATAATCAGTTATATTAGCTATATAGATATACTCATTAGAATCTAACCAGATTACATTAATAACACATCTGTATTCATCGGTCCAATAAACGGTTTTGAAATTCAATACTCCTATTTCGTCAGAATTGTACTCACCTTTCAATGATACGTACTTATTTTCTTCAACCCTGTATATTTCAGGCCTTGTCAATGAACCCGTGACTGAAAAAGAAAAACTCGAATTCTCTAAAAATGTATCATGAAAGCTCTGATAAGAATCAGAAAACAATTGTCTTCTGTTTGATGTTGCTAATGAATAAATATAAATGGAAAAAGCACACGCAGCAATTAATAAAACGCTCAAAAAAGCAGTAAATATCTTAAAAAACAATGATCCAATGAAGTCATATATTTTTACAAGGTATTTTCTTTTATGCTCTTTTTGAGCCGGGTATGAACGCTCTCCATACAAGTATTCGGAATAATCAACATTTAAAGCAGAACTTATTTTTTCAACTTCTTTATTATTTGGCTTTAAATATCCGTTTTCAATCAAATGGTATTTTATATATCCAATTCCTAGTTTTTTAGCAAATTTATTCTCCGAGAGTCCCAAAGACATTCTCTCATTATACAAATACATATTGTAGCTATCCATGCCTATGAGCTCCCTTCGTTTTAATATAGAAATTATATCATATTATATTGGTATATACAAACAAATATGCACTCCGAACTTGGAGTGCATATCAATTAAAATCTTCTAATATTTTTCTCAGAGCATCAGCTTCTTTGGGAAGTGATTCAATTCTGTCGTCGGGCATAAACTCGAGCAAAAGTTTTTGGGTCCCATCAAAGCATTCCAAATACTTTTTCCATAATTTTGCACCCGTCTCTAACTCAAATTTATCTTTATCTTTCCAATTGAAAACATGAATGTTAACTGTGTATGGAGCAATCATTTTTGCGCTTAAACAATTGTATGCTTCGTCTTTAAACTGATTTGGCTGCCAATACATTTTAAACACGTTTCTGTTAACATTTTTCATCAACTCAATTGTTGAATCAATTGAATCAGTAAGGGTTTTAGGATGACATTCACAACAAATAACAGACCCGAATTTTTCAGCCATTCTAGACAACTTGTCGCAATCCCTATATATTTCTTCTCTCTCTTTGCTGGAATAATCTTCAGAAGCCTTTGTTCCCATCCAAATTCTCAAAGTGTTTGTTCCCAGTAACTTGGATGCATTCAAATATCCGACAAAATCATTTGGATCATCTCTTCCAACTTTGAAATAAGTGCCATATGATGATGTTTTGATTCCATATTTTTCTGACAGCTTGTTAATTATATCAATGGCATCCGGGTTATTGAATGGGGCGTGAACATCACTACCCCATTCAATATATTCCAAATTTGTTTCTGATACCCTTTGTATAATGTCTTCAACAGAATGATTTCTAAAAGATATAGAGACTAGTCCTGTCTTAAACATTTGTTTGTACCCAAAACTAACCGGCAATAAGCTTGACAATCATATCCCAAACTGATGTTACACTTGCAAGAACAGGAACAAGTATGAGAGAGATTACTGACATTAGTTTGATCAAAATATCCATAGCCGGACCAGCTGTATCCTTAAGAGGATCGCCAACTGTATCGCCTGTTACAGAAGCTTTGTGTGTGTCGGATCCCTTGCCGCCGAAGTGACCGTTTTCTATAAACTTTTTAGCGTTATCCCAAGCACCGCCCGCATTAGCCATAAATACGGCAAGCATTATTGCGGATACAAGTGCGCCTATAAGCATACCGCCAAGGCCTTGTGAACCTATCAAAAGACCGCACAAAATAGGTGAAACTACTGCTATGATAGCAGGAAGAACCATTTCTTTCAAAGATGCCTTTGTTGAAATATCAATACAACGATTGTAATCAGGTACTTCTGTTCCCTTCAGAATTCCAGGTTTTTTCTTGAATTGATCACGAATTTCTTCAACCATCTTATTTGCTGCTTTTCCTACTGAAGAAATAGTCAAGGCGCTGAACAAGTATGGAAGCATACCACCTATAAGCATTCCTATAAGAACCTTTGGATCAGACAAAACTATTTGTACACCTGCTGCTTCTATGAAAGACACGATGAAAGCAAGCGAAGTAAGTGTAGCTGAACCTATACAGAAGCCTTTGCCTATAGCTGCTGTTGTATTACCAACAGAGTCTAATTTATCTGTTATTTCTCTGACATTCTCCGGAAGTTCTGCCATTTGAGCAATGCCACCAGCATTATCCGAGATCGGGCCGTATCCATCAACTGATACTGTAATACCGGCTGTAGAAAGCATACCGACTGCAGCAAGAGCAATTCCGTATGAACCATTAAAGAAGAATGCAATTACGATTGCTGATGCTAAAACAGCTATCGTCAGAGCAGTTGATTTCATTCCCGAACCAAGACCTGCAATGATGTTCGTTGCATGTCCGGTCTGGCTCTCTTGTGCGATTCTTTGTACTTCTTTATAGTCTGATGAAGTATAGATTTCAGCAATAAATCCAACACCTATTCCTGATGCAAGACCTGCTGCTATTGAAATGATGAGTTTCCAGTCACCAACATAGAACAGTGCAAGGAAAACAGTTGCTAACAAAACTATTCCCGTAGCAATGTATGTTGCTATATTCAATGCTTTATGTGGATTGCTCCAGTTTTTCAGTCTGAAGAAAATAACAGACAAAACTGATGCTATAACACCAACTCCGCAGATTAAAACTGGGAAAAGAATGTATTTCATAGATAAAGCATCTTTTGTTGTAAAGGTTAAAAGAGCCATTGTGAGGCAAGAAATGATTGAACCAACATAAGATTCAGTCAAGTCGGATCCCATTCCTGCTATATCACCAACGTTATCGCCAACGTTATCTGCTATAGTAGCAGGGTTTCTCGGGTCATCTTCAGGCAAGTCTGTCTCAACTTTACCGACAAGGTCAGCGCCTACATCGGCTGCTTTTGTATAAATTCCGCCGCCAACACGGCTGAACAAAGCTATCAATGAACATCCAAGCGAATAACCAGCCAAAATATGGATAGGTTCCTGCATGTCACCTGTAATCAGGTAAGCAATAAGGAATATTGCGGAAAGGCCGAGCAAACCAAAACCTACTACAGCAAGACCTAAAACAGATCCTCCTGAAAAGGCAACTCTGAGCGCTGAAGGCATTCCCTTTTCGTTTGCCATAAATGTCGTTCTTGCATTAGCTTTTGTTGCAATAAACATTCCGACCCAACCTGCAGCTGCAGAAAAACCAGCACCAACAACAAAACATAAAGCCGGTTTCCAACCAACAGCTTCTGCGCCTTGCAAAGCAGGAATAAGACCAAGCAAAGCTAATACAGCGCCGATTCCTATAATAAATGGAATTATGACTTTATATTCTCTAGTCAAGAAAGTCATAGCGCCTTTGTGGATGTACTTACTAATCTCTTCAACTTTAACATTTGTAACTTTAATTCTCGATACTTTTCTGAAAAGAACGAAAACATAAAGCAATGTAATCAATGTTGAAAAGACTACAAGCAATAAACAAAGTGATTGTTCATTCATGAAAAAAACCTCCGTTTTTTAGTACCAAAGTATTATATCACATGCCTATAGTCATTTCACAAAAAATATATAGGTATGAGCACTTCTCTTAATTAATGTTAAAAAAACGTTTTAACAATTGTATAAAAGTGTTCTTTTTTCAACAATTATCGCTGCTGTATGTTATGACAGCAGCGAATATGAGTATTATTGTTTTTGATATGGAATATCTGCAAATACAGTATCCACAAGTGAGTGGTATTCCTGCCATGCTTCAAATTCCTCGAGTTCTTTGAGTAAAATGTCAATAGTTCTGTAGTACCAAGCCTGTTGAGCCGGGTCCTTTTGATTAAACATCTTCCATATCTCGTGGCCGTTAATCTTCCACATCCTGTAGAATGAGCGCATGTTTGACAACTTATCTCCGAGCCACAACATTTTTACAGCGATATCATCTGATGACTCCAAATCATGAAGTGATTGTGATTTTCT
Source organism: Clostridiales bacterium (assembly GCA_016282315.1). Classification (GTDB taxonomy): domain Bacteria; phylum Bacillota; class Clostridia; order Oscillospirales; family CAG-272; genus CAG-841. Next base: position 58,451 of record JAEEKG010000096.1, read on the forward strand.
GAAATGCCAACTATCCGCTCTGGATAATTCGGGCCATCTATCTTCTGTTTCAGAAGCTACAAGTTCTGCCACGCGATCGCCAAAATTATATTTTAATTCTTCAAATGTTGTATTTGTATCTTCAATAGTGTCATGTAAAACTGCAGCAGACAATACTTCTTCATCACTAGTCATTGTCCCTACTATTACAGCCGCTTCCAATGGATGAAGAATATATGGGTTGGTTTCGCTTTTTCTCACCATTCCGCCATGCTTTTCCATCGCAAACAACAGCGCTTTATCAAATAAAGTCATACATGCCTCTTATAAGTTCTTCTTTAGCTTGAGAATGTTTTGTCCGTTCTTGTATTCGTAACTGATATCATCCATTATCTTCTTAGTCATGAATATGCCCAATCCGCCAATTTGTCTATCGTTAGCAGAGAGAGTGATATCAGGATCTTGTTTTGCCAACGGATCATAAGGAACTCCGTTGTCTATAAATGAGATACATACGCAAAGAGGATTGTCAAATACTTCAACTCTTACCATAGCGCTTCCCAGTCTGGGAGCATATGCGTAATGCGCAATATTTACGAATATCTCTTCGACAGCCAATCCTATTTGCATTTGGGTCTTTGGCGGACAATCTGTTTCTTCCAAATGCTTGTTGACGAAGTTCTGAACCGCTTCTAAATTATCTGTTGTAGCTTCAATCAACAATTCGTTCTTTGAAAACAACAGCGTATCAGTACAATTGAGCAATTCAATCAATTCATTTGTCCAGAACTCAATTTCTTTCTTTGTGTTTTCTTGTTCAAGACCTTTTCTTCTTATAGAACGTCTGATCAAACGCGCATAGCCGATAATTCTTGCTTTGTTTTCAACTTCTTCGATTTTTCTTTCATTTGTTGTTCCTATATACTGAGCAAGGAATTGTCTCCAGAATTTCTTTGCTGTCTCGCTATCAAAGCCCTGGAATTTTACTACAATATCTTTGTTTATTTCTGAGAAACCAACAAACGCATTGTAGATGCTTCCTAATTCAAATATTGGATTACCAACAGACAAGGTATCCATATCAATTAGCAATACTTCATCGTTTTGCAATTGCAAATTCTGTGTATGATAATCGCCATGAATCATGTGATTATCCTGAGGAACATCTTCGATAAGTGAAATCAGTTTCTCTCCTGCTTCCTTAGGAAGATAATCCTTCATGAATTCAGCCCATCCAAGTGCGGTCTTTTTCATGTCAGGAAGTTTGCCGTTCGGAACTACTGTTCCGTGAATTGTTTTCATCATTTTCACAAATTCATTGACACACCAATCAAATTTATCCGGTTGAGTCTGAATTATCTTGGAAAAAGATGTAGCATTCAACAATTCAAAAACGCTTCCGTAGCTATTTCCGACTTTAACAATATCATAGGATATTGCAGTAGGAACTCCAAGAATGAGCGCGAGTTTTGCAACTTCTCTTTCATGCTGGATATCATCAAGGGCATCCGGGTTCTTGTAAACCTTTACTACATTGTCCCTGTCTATACGATATATAGTACCATTGGCACCTTGGCCTATTACTTCGCATCCTTCGATGGAAACAACTCTGTATGCTTTTTTTACTGTCATCATTTCAGTAAAACCGGTCATTTCAAATATATCATAAACATCAGTCGAAACATTTACTACAGAGAGATCCGGATGTGACTTTTTCAATCTCAGAATTATTCTCAGCCCGGCGCTCGAAATATAGTCAAGTGCTGAAGCATCCAAGACAACTGGCTCATTTTTGACACCATTTAATTGTGCCACCAATTCATTTTCAACTTGATTTGCATTTGTTGAGTCTATTCTACCTTTTAATTCAAGATTCATTAGTCAAATCCCCCTATTGGTTAAGTCTCGTGAGCAACTCATGACTGAAGCCACGAGCTTCGTGAAGGGCTAAATCACCTTCGCCCAAACACATGGTGGACACGCACCAATATTCCTTGTGAACTACCCACCACCTGTTTACACTGAGGTGGGGCTTCATAGATGATTTGCATCATCCAATCTTTTTTACTCTTCGATGCAGGTATCCCCACAAGCATAAGGAGTCTAGCCCCGGCGTCCCGACCGGTTATGTAATCCTTTTCGCACTCTTTCTCACAATTCATCTCGCCTCCTATAGAGGAGGGAGACTTCTTGCTGAGTGCTGGTTAAACATAGGACAAAACTCAAAAAGCCACAGAACTATCATGACCCAAAATAAAAGGTCATATCAGTTCTTAATTGTCTGACTCATTGTATATTATTCAATAGTCAAAATATCACTAAAGCCAGTAACCTCAAGTATTTCCATAACTGTTTCACTGACGTTGATAATCTTCATTCCGCCCTTTTTGGACATTGTTTTTTGTGAAACAAGCAATACTCTCAAACCAGCTGATGAAATATAGTCCAGTTTTGCAAAGTCGAAAACAAATTCATCCACTTTTTCTGCAGCTTCTCTGATTTGATTCTCAAAACTAGCAGAAGTATTCGTGTCAAGACGACCTTCCAAAGCAAAAACCGCCTTATTATTTTCGATTGTTTTGTTAATATTAAGCATATTCATTTCCTCCAAATAAGGATATTTTATGTTAATATATATTACCAATGTTATTGGTGAATGTCAATCATCGTTAGGGTCATTTTTTATTAAGCTAATTTACAAAGTGGTGTGATAACTTGACTTATTGTTTTTCTTTGGTATAATGTTATTACAAAGAGCCGAGTTGATTCCTTAGTTCAAAGTCGGCCATTTTTTTCGCCTTTGAGGAGGAAGCTAAATTGAATAAAATCAGAGTTTTGTTTCCTTTTGTCGAGGCTGGTTTTGGTCATATCATGCCAATGAAGGCAATAGTTGAGACCTTCCAGAAAAAATATGGCGATAAAGTTGAAGTCATATCTTCAAACTTCTACACTGAGACTTCAGACAAGCATCTGATAAGATATGAAAAAATGCTTACCAATCAAGTCAGATTGTACAACATTTCACCCCATATAGGGTATTTGGTAACATTTGCCAATTCTTTGTTCGGAGCTACATTATCCAATTGGGGATCGGTAAAACTTGTTGGACCTATATCCTGCAAAAGAGCAATAGAACACATGGAAGAATTGAAACCTGATGTCGTGTTCAGCACGCACTGGTCTCCGAATTACTATGCTGAAAACATGAAGAACAAACCTTTAACGGTTCTCTTTTGCCCTGATGCAAGATTAAGCAAATTATACTTCTACAGAAGCGATTTGGCTCTTATAAGCATGCCGCATGGTTATCATATAGCTTTGAGACACAAAAGATTCAATTTAAACAATTTAAAGCTTGTCCCTTTCCTGATCAGAAATGAAGCATTCGAAATCTTCAAAACAGACAAAAAAGAATTGAGAATGAGATTGGGTATACCTGTTGACAACTTCACCATTATACTTGCAGAAGGCGGATACGGAATCGGCAAAATTGAAAGCATGAGTAAGTTGTTGGTTAAAGAAAAAATACCGCTTACAGTAATTGCCATTTGTGGGACAAATAAGGGACTGTACAAAAGACTTAAATCTCTTCAGAGCACAGAATATGTGACATTATTGCCAATGGGCTTTTCCGATAGAATATTGGAATATGAAGCTGCCTCAGACATTTTTTGCGGTAAAAGCGGGAACATTTTGGCTGAGTCAACTTTCTTTGGAGTCCCATCAATAGCAACCCACTTTGCCAATAAAATTGAGGAAAACATTGCAGACCATTACATCAATACAGTCGGGTGTACAATAAAAGAGTTTTCGCCTAAAAAAGCGGTTAGAATGATACATCATTTCGCAACTGATGATAGATTGCTGGAACCCTATAGAACTGCTGCCTTGAATTATCATGAGCATTTTGGTGCGGAGCAAGCAGCGGATGAGCTCTGGAAAAAAATAGTCGAAAAATATCCTGACATTAAATAATTATAAAAAGGACTTGGTAAGCCAAGACATTCATTTAACATGACATATTTAGAAATTGTTCAATTAGTGTTTAATATCATATTCACTATTATGGGTGCAATTATGGCACATTTCGTCATATTTGCAGTTGTCGGTATTTTCAAAAGAAAAAAATTTCCGAAGACTGATAGAATCAACAAATATGGGCTTATTATACCCGCAAGAAATGAGGAAAAAGTTGTTGCTGGACTTATAGAAAGCATACAAAAAAACAATTATCCTCAAGATAAATTGCAGATTTTTGTGATTGCCCACAACTGCACTGATAAAACAGCTGAAATTGCACGAAAACATGGAGCAACAGTGTATGAATACAATAACCCAAACGAATGTACTATGGGATATGCATTCAAATATTTGTTCTCTTGCATTGAGAAAGATTATGGCACACAAAACTATGATGGTTTCTTTATGTTCAACGCCGATAATTTATTAGATGCCAACTATATCTCCAAAATGAATGATGCTTTTGAGTATTACAACAAAGAATCAGTAATCACATCATACCGAAATTCAAAAAATTATGGTTCTAATCTTATTTCAGGTCTTTATGGTTTGTATTTTTCTGAAGGTTGCAGACTTGAAAGCGCAGGAAGAACAGTATTAGGTTGTTCGACTCGTGTGCAAGGTACTGGATACCTAATCAGTTCGAAAGTTGTAAAGAATGGTTGGCCATATGTTTCTCTGACTGAAGACTGGGAATTCTCAGCTGATCAAATATTGCACGACAATAAGATTCGATATTGTGATGAAGCTATCTTTTATGATGAGCAACCAGTAAACGTTCGTATTATGTGGCGTCAGAGACTTCGCTGGGCAAGAGGACACTTGCTTGTGTTCTATGCAAGATTTACTGATTTGTTTAAGCACTTATTTAAAAAAGGAACAAAACATCGCTTTTCCCTTTACGATATCACTGTGAATATACTTCCATCCCCAGTTATGATGGCTTTTCTACAATTGTTACAATTAGTTTTAGTGTTAATCACGCCTTTAATTGACAGGAGTGTAACAATGAATCAGGTCTTGTTCGGAGACACTGCAAACTTGTTATTATCCGGTGGATTAGTATATTCGACAATAAGATCTGCAATAATCTCTTCATGCGGCTTAATTCTTTCAGCAATTCTTGTATTCATTCTTGACGGCAAAAGAATCAAAAATGTCAGCTTATTGAAAAAAGTTCTTATTTGCATCTTTTGGCCAATATTTTTGCTCATTCAATTACCCATCGAAGTTCAGGCTTTCTTTTCAAAAAAACTTGGATGGAAAACAATACCTCATGAAGATCAAACCAAGTTTGAACATGTAAACTAAATATATTCAACAATTAAGGCTGTTTATACCTGCCGGCAAGTGCCAAAGGTAGGTTAAACAGCCTTTTCTCTGTTTCACTTTATATCTAAAAACCAATGCAAAATATTTACACAACCTTTTGAATAAGGCACTGATGACTGGATTAAAACTCTTTGTTTTCCATCAGAATCTTCAAGAACTATATTATTTGAGTAGTATGCAGTCTGACCATGTTCATCTGAATAAATGTATTCTCCGTCATCCCAATGAATTCCGTCAAGACTCGTGTACAAAACGAAATCCATAGGATAATCCCTATATGGTTCTTTTTGATTGCATCCGGATCTTCCGTGAAGAATGTATCCGTTTTTCAGTTTTGCAACCTGTGGATTGCGTATTCTCTTCTTACAATAGCTATTTCCAGTTTCAGTCCATGTCAATCCCATATCCGGGCTGATGCAATAAAACATGTTGAACTCATCGTCCTGATTATACTGGTAACAAATAAGGCTTCCGTCATCTCTTATAGCCATATTGCCGTATGCATGATGGAAAGTCTCTCCCGGAAGTTCGGAACGAAGCTTGAATGTTTCACCATAATCCGAACTTTCATAGATATAGTACCTGTGTTCAGGATTTACAGCGAGAAAATCATCATTAGCAAGAAGTAATAAGTAAATGACACCGTCTTTTACTAATGCATCATAAATTCTTCCCTTTTTATCACAAATAAGTTTAGGTTCAGACCAAGTTTCTCCGCCATCATTACTTTTTATAACGATAGGCTCTAGGTAAGGTTCCCATCCATTGACATTTTCATTTCTGATACAAAGAGCAACTATTTCGTTTTCCTGAGTAGATACAGCCTTTTCACAACTTATTGTAAATGGTTCATTGATTAATGCGTAGTAAGAATATGGCAACGTCTTTCCTTCATCCCAAGTTACACCGCCATCGCAGGATCTTTTGTATTCCAGCCATCCAAAACCATTGTGTCCAGGCGCCCACTTATTTCTTTTTCCGGAGCAATTTGAATAGAAAGCCATCACATGATTTTTCTTATACTCAACTAAAGCATGGCTCAGATGTCCGCTTCTGTGATTTTTCTCATGGTTGACAAACATTTCTCCTCCCTCAGGAGTAAGTGTGTATTCAAGATAATGTTCCATTATTTACCTCTCATTCAAGTGTCCAAATCATCTGTTTGATGATTGAAAAATTGTTTTCTTTTTCATACCAAATCGTCAACAATGACCCATCTTTTCTTTGAATGGTAGCCGGATATCCCAAATCGCTGCTGGGAGCATTTTCAGTTAATTTTATTTCTTCACCGAATGTTTCTCCGCCGTCTTTGCTCACTATCGCTCTGATGCCCATGTTTCCGTTTCTGCATGCGTATGACATGACAAGCTCTTTGTTTTCAGTCATCAGAAGATGTGGTGGTGAGCCGGCAAGCGTCGGGATAATCTGTTTAGGTACAGTAAAAGTCTTTCCTCCGTCATCTGAGTGTGACAAGAACACCGTGAACATCGGATGCTCATTATATCTTTGCGCCCTTATGGCGACAAGTATTCTAGCGCTTTCAAGTTGTAACGCATGGGGTTCACAGGAAAAGCCTACTCCGAATTCGTCTTCGCATCCGGGAATTGTTGAAATTATATGAAAATCTTCATTATCATCCATGACCGCACAACAAACTCTGGAGTAATCTTCAACAGCTTTTGGATCTTTGTTTGCAAACTCTCTTCCGACCCATATTATTCTGCCGTCATTTGCTTTAAATGGACCGTGAGGACTAGTTACAGGGCTCTTTTTCAATCCTTCAAAAGTATAGCCGCCATCTCTGCTTATTTTATATGTTGAAGCCCAATATTTATCTACATCATCCTGAGAAATAGTATTGACGTATGCCATCATCAATTTTACTCTCTCTCCGAAATCTCCGCTTCTGAGGCTGTTTGCTATCCAGTTCAATTGATCCTGAGGCTTGTTGTTGAAAGATGTAACAATAACCCTTTTACCATCAACACATATGCCGCTGTCTCTGTCATCAAGAGGAGTGTCAATTAAAACTGCTGGTCTAGTCCATGTTTGTCCTTCATCACTGCTGTAAGATATAACTGCTTTTCCAAAAGGACAAAGATGTCTGAGTCTGAAACCCGAGCAAACTGCTGCAAGTCTTCCATCATATAATCTAGCAATGCTTGGCCAAGCAAAATATCCGAATACTGAGTCCGGATTATCTATGATAGTTTTTGGTGATTGAATGATTCTCATAAGAATTCTCCCTTTATTATCTTCAAAACAATGATAACATATGAAAAAGCACAAATAAATAGACATTTGACAAAAATAAACTTGTATTTAATCTTTCTTATGAATAAAATATTTATGAACAACAAAGAGACATACTTTTTCATTTTGATTATGTTTCCTTTAAGGAAGGCAAATTATGGATTTCTATCTAAGTTCAATCATTCTTATAGAACTATTAATGGCTGCAATGACGATACATGTCATCCGCTACTCAGGTTTTAATAACCAGCAAAAGGGATGGTATATTGGCACTTTTGTAACCGTTATGATTTGTTCTGCCGCTGAATATGCTGTACATTGTGGTTACTATGATCCAAAATTTGCAACAATTCTCACAATCATAACTGTAATTCAGTTCTCATTGGCTCCTCCTTTGGCTGTGTTCTTTGTAGGTGCGCTTGGTCTTCACAAGGCATCCAAAAGAGCTCTTTGGTTCTTTATACCTCATGCAATAATAGAAATAGTGTCAGCCCCATTCGGATGGATTTTTAAATTTGCAGAAGACGGATATCACAGAGGAAGTTTATTTAGTTTATACTCTGCTTTCTATTTTGTTAGTTTAATTTTCCTAATGGTAAGCATGGTAGTGGTGGGCAGGAAATTCAAGCACAGAGATGGTGTTACTATTATAATGGTAGTATTGATTCTTATTGCAGGAATATTGCCGGTAACATTCTTGAATATTCACACCGCTTATATAAGCATAGGAATGGCAGCGTGCCTCTGTTATATTTACTACAACGACCTTGTTCAGGAAGATACAAAAGCTGAATTGATATCCAAACAGCAAAGAATAACAGATATGCAGGAACATATGATTTCAGGACTTGCAAGTGTTATTGAAAGCAGAGATACAGAAACCGGTGAACATGTATCAAGAACAAGACAATATGTTAAGATGATTTCTGAAGGTGCAAAGAAAGAAGGAATTTACACTAATGAAATTGATGACAATTTCATTTCTTTGATGTATACTTTGGCCCCAATGCACGATGTTGGAAAAATAGTAGTTTCAGATACTATTCTGAAAAAACCTGCCAGATTGACTCCCGAAGAATATGAAGAGATGAAAAAACACGCTTCTTCAGGAGGAGTTGTAGTCAGACAGATATTATCCGGTATAACTGATGAAACATACCTCAAATTTGCTTCAGATATTGCAACATATCACCATGAAAGATGGGACGGAAGCGGATATCCCGAAGGACTAAAGGGCGAAGAAATACCTCTCTGCGCAAGAATAATGGCCATAGCTGATGTTTATGACGCTTTAATTTCTAAGAGGTGCTATAAAGAAGCTATTCCTGTTGACAAAGCAATTGAAGTCATAAAAGAAGAGTCAGAAACTCATTTCGATCCAAAGCTGGTCGATGTCTTCTTGAAATACGTAAATAGCTAATAAAAAATGGATGGATTATGACAAAATCATTTTCCATCCTTTTTTTTACTTGGTGAATTCATCCCAAGGAATATCCACTTTAACCTTTTTAGTCAATATATCATCTACATGCATTAAAAGCGGAAAATCATTAAGATCCAGTTCCCCTTTACCTGCTTTAATTCTTATAGCTCTTGCAACTCTCCTGGCAACAACCAACGACTCCAAGGTGACTCCGGAGAGTTCTTTTTGTGCCTGGTCTATGTCCAATCCTCTTCCCAGCAAAATGCCAACGAGTCGAGTTCTTCCGCCATATACTGTGACATATAAGTCGCCAAAACCAACCGCTCTGTTATCTATGGTATCAGCTCCCCTAAGCGATAGGAGTTTTGTCATTTCTTTTGTGGCTTGTCCGAACACTGCTGCCTGTGAATTATAATGCAATTCACTGTCAATTCCATATTCCTTTTGGTTTACCCCAATAGTCAGAGCGACCGCCAGTGCATAACCATTTTTCAGAGCCACTGCTGTTTCAATACCGATAACGTCCGTAGTAATGTTTATGTGATAGTAGCTAGTCTGCATCACTTCTTTAAGATGTTTTAGAGTATCTATATTCCTGCCGCAAAAAGACACTACTGTCTGATCGTGTGCAACCAATTCATAGCTTGTACATGGACCGCCTACGGCATTCAAGTCGACAGCAATTCCCTTTTCCTTGCACTTTTGTTCCCAATATTCTGGATAAGATATAAGACTGCCGTCCTGAAGATCAATTAACCCCTTTGTCACGGTCAATACTGGAACGCCTTTTGGAATTCGAGGCAATACATAATCAGCAAACCAGTCAACTCCAAAACTTGACACCCCACCAATTACCATATCAGCGTTTTTCAATGCATCATCCAATTCTTCTATTTGATAGTATTCAACTCCACTTGGAAATGGAGTTGAGAACTTTGGATGCTTTCCTGTCTTCCTGCATTCATCTATTATTTCTTTGTCCAGATGAGTTCCTACAAGTCTGACTGTATGGCCATTTTCCCTGGATGGGAATGCCAAAGCAGACCCCATCATACCGGAACCTACTATTACTACAATTTCCTTTTTCATTGATTCTCCTAGAGATTAGTTATTGTCAAAATACTCAACTAGTGTTTTTCCTGTTTCGTAAACATAATTCAACCACGTTGGCAACAATTTCATTGGAAGATCCCCATAAGCAAATTCAAATGAAAGCTTTCCTTTATATCCTGCTCTATTGAGTACGCTCATATTCTCTTTCCAATCGGTGTCACCTAAAAACGGAACCAAATGGAGATCTTTGTCAAAATAATTATCATGAACATGAGTACAAACAACATATTTGCCCACTTGTTTCAATGCGTCAATCATACCATCTTTTCCATAAGCGCACTTGGCATGACCGAAATCCCAACAGCATGCAACATTTGGTGTGTTGAATTTTTCGATAACAGCTAATAATTCTTCAACTCTTGATGTGAACCTGGATTTTCCGTCTATAATGGAATACCTGTATGAGTTATCTTCAAAAACATTTTCAACAGCTACTGTCATTCCGTTCTTTGCCGCATACTCAACAAAAGGATTTAAGTATTTGCATGTGAAATCCAATATCTCTTTTTCATCGTATTTGTCTCTTGTTTTGTATTCATCAGCATGGACAACTACATATTTTGCATTCAATATTTTAGATATTTCAAATACTCTTCCAAAATATGTAAAGAACATATTCTCATCAAATTGCTGGTATCTGTTAAAAGGCGCGTGTGTCTGCTCAACATTAATACCGCATTTTTCCAGAGTTTCCCTGTCTTTTTCAGCTTTTTCAATGTAGTTATCTGAAATGAAGTCAGAAGTATAATCAACATGTTTAAAACCCGCTGCACTTAGAAAACCGGAAACATCTTCCAGATTACGAACAACTCTGTGATTATTATCCTGTAATAAATAATTTGCAATTATTGATAGTTCCATAATTGACTCCTAAACAATTAACAATTGTATTATATGCTGTTAGATATAATCCTCTCAAAAAAATTATACCCTTTTTTCATAGAGATAACAACAATGTATAAAAAAAAGCCTCTCTTGCCAAATCTGACAAAAGAGGTTGTGGTGGTCGGAGTGACTGGATTTGAACCAGCGGCCTCAACATCCCAAATGTCGCGCGCTACCATCTGCGCTACACCCCGATAAACATTTAACGCTCACTTATTATAACACGATTTGTATTTTTGTCAAATAGATTTTTCATTTACCAGTAAAAATTGTTCTTTAATTGATTTTTAATAAGTAATAATATATAATTTGACTGGTATGGAGGCAAATATGACAAGAGAGAAAAAATCGGAAATTATTTATATCATCAAATTTATACTGGGTTTAGCATTCGGTGTTACACTTATAGTTTTTCCAGGAAAATCAATTGACGCTATATGTTATATCATGGGTATTGCTGCTATAGCACTCGGTATAATAGGAATAGTTGTTTATATAACTAAAAATGAAATCAAGTTTAATAGTTTGACTTTGATATTGAGTGTCATCTGCATTATTTGCGGTATTGTACTCTGCATTCATCCTGAATTCGTGAAAAGAATAATTCCTACAATTGTAGGTTTGTTCATCATAATAGACAGTGCAATAAAAATTGTTTCAACACTGAACATCAAAGGAAAAAGTCCTTATTGGACACTGACATTCACTCTTTCTCTAATTGGACTTGTACTTGGCATTTTGGTTATTGCATTTGGAGATAAAGTAGCAGACATTATTGCTATATTATCCGGCGTTGCTCTTTTAGTCGAATCTATCGAGAGCTTCATTATTTTCCTTGCATTTAAAAAGCACATAAAATCCAATACAGGTAATGTTACATTGGAAAGTACAGAATATTCAGTAAAAAGCAGCGAATCACTCGATGACTCTGACTCACAGAATTGACGGTGATTAATATGTCAAAAAATATTAAAACAATACTGACGATAGTTTTTTGTCTAACTTTTGTTGTTTTATTGGGATTAACTGTTCTGAGAACTGTTTTACTCGTCAACAATTATGATCTAACGACAAAACAATTTGATATCGGATCAACTAACCTGACTCATTTAATCCTGATTCTTTCATTTGCAGTTGCTATTATTCTTTTTGTTTCTTCATTCATCGTGAAAAAACACGAAGTGAAAGAATTCAAGATTTCAAGTATTACAAAAATGGTTTCTTCTGTATTATTAGTTGGTTCTACTATTTCAAATGCTGTTTATTTAGTAAATTCAGATCCAAACAATTATTCTACATCAAACACATTTTCTTCATACAAGTTGCTATTGATTCTATGGTCCATTTTCGCCTTACTGTCAGTAGTATATCTTGTATATTCAATTGTACAAAAAGATAAAGATTTAGGTGCCCTTTCAATCGTATTACCATTGTGGGCGGGCATGGGTATTCTGTCTTCGTATTTTAATCCCGATTGTTCCCTTATGGACAACAACAAAACTATTTTTTGTTTCATCCTGATGAGTGCGGCAATTATGTTTATTAAGGCCTCAAAAAACAAGGTATATGAAGAAAACAATTACCTGACAACCCTTTTATCTTCTGTTTTATCTGTCGGTTTATCTGTTCTGTTTTTGATACCTAACATTATTTATGTGATATCAACTAAGAGTCCGATTACTCTATGGGGCATGGAAAACTTATGTGCATTATTTATTCTGATCTACTCAATTAATGTCATGATAGTTTGCTTGAAAAACGAAAAAACAAATTAATGAATTTCAATAAATAAGACCTATGATTTTTTAGTCATAGGTCATATTTTTTTATAATTGAATGCAATCTAGTATGAGCATTATAACAAAGCCTGAAATGAATGACCACACACCATAGTGATCATGTCCTTCACTTGTCATTTCAGGTATCATTTCTTCTGAAACAACATAAATCATGCATCCCGCTGCAAAAGCTAATGCCCAAGGCATTATACCCTGTATTTGCATTGCCAAAAACAATCCGGCAATACCTGCTATCGGTTCTACTATTCCCGACATCATACCGAACAAGAAAGCCTTTTTAGATGATCCTGTTTCAGCTTTAATTGGTAAAGATACTACAGCTCCTTCAGGAATATTCTGTATTCCGATACCTATTGCCAAAAGCAATGCTCCAACCAAAAGCGCCGCGTTCTCTTTTTGGGATAAGGCAACACCGAATGCTATACCTACCGACAATCCTTCAGGAACATTGTGAATTGTAACTGCCAAAAACATCTTGCTTGTTTTTGACATTTTTTGTACATGCATTCCTTCTTCCTGATTCTTATTGCTGTGAATGTGAGGAACTATCTTATCTATACCCCACAAAAACATTGCGCCTAAAACGATGGATATTGCTACAACAGACCAACTGGGCATATATGAGACACTTGATTCCAGCGCAGGTTTTATCAATGAAAAGAATGAAGCAGAAAACATAACTCCCGCTGCAAACCCAGTAAAGATTTTTGTTAGATTAGGAGATATTTCTTTTTTTCGTATAAAGAATACAAACAGAGAGCCTAGTGTTGTACAAACAAAAATTAAAGCAATGCCTATTACCGGATATAAAATGTCGATCACAAAAACTCCCCCTTTTCCTTTTTTCTATATATTTTTTCTGTAAGCGCAGTTAGCGCTAGCTAACTATTATATCACCCCAAAATATAAAATACTAGATTGTTATTGATCAATTCTTTTGATAAACACTGCCGGATTTCCTCCGACCATTGTATTAGCTTCTACATCTTTAGTAACTACAGACCCAGCTGCCACTACACTGTTTTCTCCGATTGTAACACCGGGACAAATAATGGCACCTATACAAATCCAAGCATTGTTTTTAATAACTACCTTTTTGAAATAGTATTTGTTGTGCCTGTCTTTATAATCATGATTAACTGTCGCTATCTTGACATCAGGCCCGATTAAAACGTTGTCTTCTATCTCTATTATTCCTGCGCTCAAAAATGTTGCGCCTTTATTTATGGTAATGTTCTTTCCGAATTTCATTCTTCTTCCGCAATCGCAGTAAAAAGGAGAAACAATCGCAATGGAATCATCAATTTTTGTTTGGAATAGTTCATACAGCAGTTCTCTATATCCATCATCCGTAGGTTTCATGGAAGAAATTTTAAGGCATAATGCATGAGAGCGAATCATTTCTTTTTCAGCACTTTCAAAGTACGCTTCATCCTTATATGCCACACCGTTTTTATCTACTATCTCATAATAATCTTTCATTCAACTTCACCTTTTACAAATAACATATTGAAAATAAAAAAATGACCTTGATAAATATCATCAAAGCCATCCTAAAATATGGGGTGGATACTCGGACTTGAACCGAGGGCCTTCAGGGCCACAACCTGACGCGCTAACCACCTGCGCTATATCCACCATATAAAAAATAGGCAAAAACAGAATTGGATGGTGGGGGCAGAGGGGTTCGAACCCCCGACCTTCTGCACGTCAAGCAGACACTCTAGCCAGCTGAGCTATGCCTCCAATATGGCGTGCCTTGGGGGATTCGAACCCTCGACCTACTGCTTAGAAGGCAGTTGCTCTATCCAGCTGAGCTAAAGGCACATAATGGAGCGGATGATGGGAATCGAACCCACGTGACCAGCTTGGAAGGCTGATGTTCTACCATTGAACCACACCCGCGTTAACGCTCTGTTTTTAGCCGCTAGACCATATTAACACAACGATTCTTATTTGTCAACAAATAATTTGCAATCTTTAGCCATTTTCGTGCATTTTTTTAGAGCGTATTAGCAATAATAATCAGTGATGAACTTTCGTAAAACTTGTAACCTTTTTATCTTCATCAAACGATATTTCAAAAGTAGTCGGATCTATGAAATCTTCATACGTTCCGAGATTATATAACCATAAATCAGAATTATCCGTTAGACTATAATCTTTGTTATCAGGGGCTCCCAAAAGCTCTTGTACTTGTTGTTTTGTCAAACCAGTCAAATCGTATTGTTCAACAAAAGAATTAATCAATAATCCCCTGTAATTATGGTCATCAGACGCATTTTCCCACTTCTCTTTTGTCCACTTGCTGTATTCCTTGAAATATGCATTTGTACCGACGAATGAACCGACAAGAATGATAAGACTTAATGCAATTGTTAATGACAATACTACTATCACTTTTTTCTTATTATCTCTATTTTTCATCATTGATAAGATAAAGAAAACTATAACTGCTGAACCTATAATTGCCAGTACAAACAGGCTTGGAAACAAAAGCAAAGAAAACAGATTAAGAACACCTTCAGTTGTAACAACAGCGTTGAAATATATAAGCCCTACAAGTACGCTGGTTATTATATACACTGAAGCAAGAATGACTAATATTATTAAAAAGACTTTTTTTCCTGAATTACTTTTAACTATTTTGTTTTCATTCTCCATATTTGACTATATCCCTTAACATAATCATGTGATTTGTAAAACTTGTTTGTTCAGCCTGAAGACCTGACTTGTCAGCAATGTACGGAACAACTTTAAGGCAGATAACCGTGTCACTTGAAAACGAGTTCAAACCCTTGTTGTTTTTGGCAAATGAAGTCTTAGACAAGTATAAAGCATAGTCATCGTAGGCTTCACCGGGCAAAGTGTCTCCGAATACTTCATTTAGTTTGACGAACCGACCTGAATCCTTGTATTTTTCGTATACATTTTCAGACATGATGTATATGTAATACGGCAGGTGGGTCATGCCGCTGAGATAATTCTCTGCCGAAGCATTTACTCCATTGGCATAATACTCTGCTTTTTGAGGATCATAAACGGTCTGTGAGAAGTTGATAGCTACCTCATTGTTTTTATCTGTATCTATCCCTATTTTTTTGAATGAATCAACTATCTCCTGCTGTCTGTCTTTTGTTATATTCTCATCACCTACATACATTATGTAATAGTCATAATTCTTTTTTTGAAACATCTGAACAGTGCAGATAATGGCTATGATAACGAAGAAAGATATTATAATGGTTCTCCACTTATAGTGATACCAGAAATTATCAAGTTTTTTCCAAAATTCACTCATTTTGTTTTCCTTTATGTTCATAATTGGTTTTCAATTGATGTGATTATTTCGAATATATAATAGAGACTTAATGAACAAAAAATCAAGAAGAAAATATATATTTAATCAAAAATTAATAATTTGTTAATACAAAGTGTGATATAATATTAGCGCAATCTAAAAAGAAGGTGAATTTATATGATTAAAGTTGATATTTTTTCCGGATTTCTTGGTGCCGGTAAAACAACACTTATAAAAAAGCTGGTTAAAGAATCATTTCAGGGACAAAAAATAGTCCTAATAGAAAATGAATTCGGCGAAATCGGTATTGATGGCTCTTTCCTTAAAGAAAGCGGCATTCAGATTAATGAATTGAATGATGGTTGTATTTGCTGCAGTCTTGTGGGTGACTTCAGAGTTGCTCTTAAAAAGGTTGTTAAGCAATACTCTCCAGACCGTATAATTATTGAACCATCCGGTGTAGGTAAACTCAGTGATGTAACAAGAGCAGTTGAAGGTGTTGCTGAAGAAGTCGGACTTGACCTTAACAGCTTTGTCACGGTTGCTGATGTCAAGAAAGTAAAGATGTACATGAAAAACTTCGGAGAATTCTATGATGATCAGATTTCTCACGCAAGCTGCATTATTTTGAGCAGAACTCAGATGGTAGATGAACAAACTATCAACCAGGCAGTTGAGATGATAAGAACAAAGAATGAAAAAGCCACCATCATAACAACAGATTGGAACTTATTGTCAGGAGACAAAATACTATCCGTAATGGATGGCAAAAACACATTGGTTGATGAACTTACTGCTCTTGCAAAAGAAGCCAATGCTAATGCTGACGATGACAAAGATGAACATGAACACCATCACCATCATCACCACGATGAAGATGATGACGAAGATGAGCACGAACACCATCACCACCATCACGACGATGACGATGACGACGATGAAGATGAGCATGAACACCATCACCACCACGACGATGACGATGATGAAGAAGACGAAGATGAGCATGAACATCATCACCACCATCACGACGATGATGACGACGACGAAGATGATGAACATGAGCACCACCACCATCATCACCATCACCACCATGATCACGATGCTGATGAAATATTCACAAGCTGGGGTGTTGAAACATATAAGAAGTACTCAAGGGCAGACATTGAAAACGCAATTGCAACCCTTGAAACCGGAAAATACGGTACCATTTTACGTTCAAAGGGCATCGTAGACGGAGATGGAACCTGGTATGAATTTGATATGGTTCCAGGTGAAATTGAAATCAGAGAAACATCTGCCGATGTAACTGGAAAAATAGTAGTTATCGGTTCAGATTTGAACGAAAAAGGTATATCAGAATTATTTAAGATTTGAGGCTGAAAATGGCATTAAAGAACATACCCGTTTATTTATTCCTTGGATTACTTGAATCAGGAAAAACAAAATTAATACAAGAAACTCTTGAAGATCCTGAATTCGATGATGGAGGGATAACTCTTCTACTTGTATGTGAAGAAGGCGAATTGGAGTATACTCAGTCCAGATTTGCAAAACCAAACAATGTTGTTATTAAAGTGGTTGAAGACAAAGCTTCATTCAACGTTGCTAATCTGACAAGATGGGCTGCCGAATCAAAGTGCAGCAGAGTCATGATTGAGTTCAATGGAATGTGGATGGTACGTGAACTATATGAAGCTTTGCCAAGCAATATGTCTCTATTCCAATCATTGATGACAGTTGATTCAAACACCATTTTCATCTATTCCAAAGACAATGGTATGAAAGGTCTTTTGATAGATAAACTGTCTCAAGCTGAAATGGTTGTTTTTAACAGAGCTGATGTCGTCAACAGTGACGATAAAAAGATGGAACTGCACAAACTCGTCAGACAAGCATCACGGAAGAGCGATATTGTTTACGAATTCAACGATGGTACTGTAGAATATGATGAAATTCCAGATCCTCTTCCGTTTGACATCAATGCTGAAGTCATAGAAATAAAAGATGATGACTATGGAGTATGGATGCTCGATTGTCAGAATAATATTTCCAATTATGAAGGAAAAACAATAACTTTCTTGGCACAAGTCTGCCAAACAAAAAAAGCAGGCAATGGTTTCTTTATTCCCGGACGATTTGTTATGACATGTTGTGCTGCTGACATTCAGTTCATAGGTTTTCCTTGCAAATATGACGGATACGAACTATTGCATGACAAAGACTGGGTAAGAGTTACAGCCACTTTGCACATGTCAACTAATCCGGTATATAAGAATAAAGGACCGGTTCTGACTGCTAGAAGCGTCGTGAGCGCATTAAAACCAAAAAACGAAGTTGTTACTTTTTCTTGACATTATTAAGATTTCATATTAACAAATTCGTCTAATTGGTGACAAGCCATGAAGGAGGACAATTATGAAGAAGATTAAGATAATATCAATCATCATCAGTTCATTGCTTACTATTGCCATTCTTATCAATATGACGGGATGCGTGTTGAAAGTTCAGGCTGCAGATTTAATGGAAGGAATAGTGTCTACTTATTCTGGTACCATTCCCGAAGTGAACAAAACAAGCGCTGAAAAGGCAACAGATTTTGCATTAAGATTATTTAAAAGCAGCAATCAATCAGACAAAAACACTCTTGTCTCCCCTCTTTCTGTCCTGGCAGCTTTATCCATGACAGCTAATGGGGCAAAAGGAACCACAAAAACACAAATGGAACAAGTGCTTGGAATGAGCACAGATGAACTCAACATATTCTTTAAGAGTTATATGAATTCTTTAAAGAATAATGAGTTTTCTAAGTTGAAATTGGCAAATTCAATTTGGTTCACTTCTGATGCCAGATTCTCAGTCAACAAAGATTTTCTACAGACTAATGCAAACTATTATGAAGCCGGAGCTTACAAGGCGCCATTCGATGATACAACACTTAAGGATATTAATAATTGGGTATATGAACACACAGACGGAATGATTTCAGATATACTGGACAGAATTCCTAAAGACGCAATAATGTATCTTGTGAATGCTTTAGCATTTGAATCAAAGTGGAAAGATGTATACACACAGGATCAGATTCGTAAAGGTAACTTTACAAATCTCGATGGTTCAAAAGCTACTGTTGACTTTATGCATTCTATTGAGAGAAATTACTTGGAAGATGGTAAAGCTACTGGCTTTGTAAAGTATTATGAAGGAAAAGACTATGCATTTGTTGCCTTGCTTCCTAACGTTGGAATCAGTGTAGAAGAATACATTTCTTCCCTTACGGGAAAACATATCAGTGATATGCTTAGCAACTCCAAAAGCATAAAAGTTGAAGCATCTATCCCTAAATTTGAGACTTCTTTTGACATTGAATTGTCCGGTGTTTTGAGGGACATGGGAATGACTGATGCATTTAGCTCACAAGCGGATTTTTCCGGTTTAGGACATTCATCAACCGGCAATATTTCTATCAGTCGTGTAATACACAACACATTCCTATCTTTGACTGAAAATGGCACAAAGGCTGGTGCAGCAACTGTTGTTGAAATGAGGGATGAAGCATTTATTGAACCATCACTGAGAGTGTATCTAGATCGTCCTTTCGTATACATGCTGATAGAGACAGAAACAAATACACCTTTATTCATAGGATCAACTTTAAAACTAGGCTGATAACAAAATATATATAAAAATGTTGCGGACGACAATGCTCAACAGGCATTCATCCGCAACTCTTTTTATGTCAAATTATTAATTTTTCTGTATAACTAAACCTTCAATATCAAAAGCGGATCCTTCGGTTATCTTGTTGTCTTTTAATTCAAGAATCACCTTTCTTCCCTCTGCAGCAGTTAATCCGCACTTTCCTTCAATCAGGCAATTTTTCATTAATACTTCAGCAGTTCCGTATTCAATTCCCGGAACTCCTCTGTCAGCAAAACGGATATTACAATTCTTCATCTCACAATCAATCAATTCAATCTTACCAACAGGAGTAGTTGATCTGAGGAAATATGGGATTTCTGACTCGTAATAAATTTTTTCAAAAGTAATGTTTGTCTGTACAGGAGCTTCGGAATATGGGTAAAAGCTATGTGAATTAACGTCGTTGTCAAAATGAAAACAAAATGCTGTCGGTCTGTGCTTGTTCAAATGAATGTTTTTAAAATGAATATTACGACACCCGCAATTAAATGTCACATTTTTATCTTGTGTCATAGCCCATTTTATTCCATCGAGCACCATTGTTCCGCTGGCGTGTGTAGGTCTTGTCACAGATGTATATTCTTTTCCGTCAGCAGGCATTACTGCTCTGTACATACGACCATTTGAAACAACAGTATCGGAGTTTCTGATCATCATGTTCTCTTTCCAATCAAGCCAAGATCCTGCCAGAATTCTACAGAAAAAACCTGTTGTTGATGGCTGATCCAAATCCATACAGTTTTCTATCAAACCATCTTCTATCCATCCCATTTCAGGATTAGAACCAGCATAGTCATTTGCATTTAAAGCAACGGGATCATCAAAAGTCCTGAACATGCCATTCCTCAGAATGAAATGTTTGCCTGGACCGTAATGAACTGCATCTTTCATACCTTCAATGTGAACATCTTCAATAACAGAATTTTCAAATGTGCAAATCTGAATACAAAAAGCAACAGCTGGCAAATCCAAACATGTAAAATTCCTAATTGTTGTGTTTTTAACGTAAAACAACCCTATTTGAGCATTTAAACCTAAAACTGCATGCTTATTCACATCAACCCCATTACAAATGAGAGTCATGCCAATAATAGATATATCTGTGTCGTATGTACGTGTTAACGCACCTTTGTTTTGGATAATCGAATCATTTCCTTTTTCACAAAAAACTCTTCTTATTGAGCATCCGTTTGAAAATTCAAGAGTTGTATTGCTTGAAATATATACAGTTCCGCAAACATCATATATGCCTGGCTTGTCAATCAAAATATGACCACCAAGATCCAACATTTTTTGGAGATGTTCTCTATTAACCTCTCCGCTGTTATTTGTACTGAACCCATATTCGGAAGATAAAATTTTGTTCAAAACGGTCACCTCTGATGATAATTTTGTTTTTATTAACTGATAGACAAAACGTAATGTCCGCTGTCAGTTTTTTCTTTAACTTTCAATAACACTCTGTATACAACATCGCCCCAGCTGTTTTTCAAACTATTGTCATTTGCAGTTGGAAACTCTTCTACTTGAATATCCAGTCTCTCATCTACGACTAGATCTACCTTGGTTTGTTCATCGCAATTAAGTGTAATCTTATTTCCATTCACAACAGGTTTTGGCAAAACCATTATTGTAAACATTACATCGCTTTTTTGTTTCAGGCTGTAACTGTCATCAATTGTTATAGTCTTTTTAATTCTGTCAAACCTTATGACTCTGTTCCAATAATCTATGCCTACTTTTTCTTCAAATGCTGTTGCAAGATTCATTCTGAAATCTACCAGTTCATCTGTTGCACTATATGAAACATCACTTGCTCTGTAATCTCCCTGATGTTCACCTGTATTGTCTATTGTAGGCAAATTGTGGTACTGAGACTGCATCTGCAGTATCTCATATCTGTTTTCACTGAAAGTCTTTCTTTCGTAAACACCAGTGCCCAAATCTATTATGGCTGGTTTTCCGTCTCTGTAGACAATGTATGAGCCAACATCGTTGTGATTATGGTTAACGCTGTTTGAGCCCGCCACAGCAGCTAAATACAGCCCCATATAACTGCCCTGTTGTTCTCTTGCAGTCATCCACTGAATTCCCGGAAGCCAGGAATCGCGCAGATATGGATATAGCGCCTTATTACAATTTCTCACTTCAGGGAGCGTGAAAACATTCTTCATATATCTGTGAAGGAAAAAGTTTCCTGACAAAGTATAGTATGCTTTTACTCCTTGAGAATAGTTGTCATCATCAATTGCTACGCCTTCATCCATCATCAACTGATCAGAAAAACTCTTGCCCATTCTGTATAGTTCAATTGAGTCAATACCCATCTTTGATCCACTGTCACAGAAATTGACTATATATTTTTTATAGATGTGAACCTTGCATATGAATTTACACATGTCATGAAGAAGCTGGTTTTCAAACACTCCGGATTTATTACCAACCAAAGCGTCAATTACTACTGCAAAATCATAGAGAGCGGCACCGGCAGCATTCCAATAATTCGGGCCTTCTTCGCAGCCTCCGTCGGCAGTATTGTAACTAACAAATTTTTCTATTATTTCAAGACTCTTATCTAACACTTTGAGTCTTGTGTCTTCAGATTCACATTCAATGCCAGCAGCAAATACTATATTTGACAATATCCAAGGTGTCCAGTTGTTACAGCGAGTCCTGTAATAACACATCCACCACATATCTTTCTTGTTTATAAATGGGGTGTATATTCTTCTTTGAATCTCGTAATTGATTCTCTTACAAATGTATTTGCTCTCTAAATCAAGTCTGTCCTTTAAAACATAGTAGATAAGTGACAGAAGGCTTGCTGTTTCAGCCGAAAACAAATCTATAAAAGTGTCTTCGGTAACAGTTGTATCAGGTAATTCTTCGACAAGACCATTTCCATTTACCTGAAGATGAGCAGGAATAACCCAAGTAGCCTCATCCAGAATAGTCCAGACACCATCGATTATATCATCTATGAATCTGCCTTTTCCTTCTGCACATTCAGCCAAAAACAAAACAATCAAAGGTCTTCTGACTTTTCTGTGATAGATATCCTCGTATCTTGATCTATTGCCATTTCTTATAAAATCCATATACAATTTTGCCGGAAGAACAGGATACGCGTAATCAAGATATTCTTCCCCGGCCTTTATATATGCCTCTTTTTGTTCAGGCAATAGACTCTCCCAGGCTTTTCTGTCTTCATATTTCGGGAGATAATCAAAATCAGATTTTTTAATCAATATTTTTGGAAGTTGTTTTCTGATTTCTTCAAACATAACAAAGCTCCTATCAAATCAAGCCGGATTTTCTGATGATATCTTCAAAATTGGTGTACAAATCCACTATTATGAACTTCAACCCGCTCACATAAACATCGTGATCATTTCCACCCGGTTGATAGTCATCTCCGCAATAAACAATTTCATCTCTTTTGAATCCATGTTTGTCTGCATATCTGATAAGCGAATTGTATTTTCCGTACTTACCGGGAATTATATCAAAGGAGGATGTACCACCAATAACAACGTTGTAGTCATGAAATAATTCCTTGACATATGGATACATGACTCTCCTCTTGGATTTATCTGGATCATATGCCAATTTGTCTTCTATTTTTGCTGTAGTCCCGAGCACTGGAAAAGTCAGCATTCCTGAATCGTGAAACTCCATTGTGTTTCCTGCAAAATCATGAAGATTATATTTGTCACGAATCAAAGTTGCTCTTCTGATTATTTCTTCTCTATCAACGGGAACAGTATCATTGCTGACAATTTCCAGTTCTTTTTTATCGTAATTGTACTCAGCAAACTGCATGCCATAGTTTCCTATTATATCAATTGGAAATTCATTCATTTGTTTGAAAATGCGCATGCATGAACCGGCACCTACCATAACAAGCTTATACTTTTCTGATAGTTCCGAGAGCACTTTTCGATTCTTTTCTTCAAGCTGCGTTTTGTGTTGCGTCAACGTGCCGTCAAGATCAAACGCAATCAATTTGGTTGCCATATATTCACCTTATTTTTGTATATGTTGTAAACGTGTATGTAATTCCGTTATCTTCTCCGCTTTCACCGACATTGCTCAGTGTCCACTTTTCATTTTCATCCAGGTTCGGGAAGAAAACATCAGCTTCAAAAGATTTGTGAACCTTGGTTATGTATGCAGTATCACAATCATCGAGCATTTGTCTGTAAACACTAGCTCCACCTATAACAAACACATCATCAGTGTTGTACTCAGAAGCAACTTTTCTTGCTTCGTCAAGGCTTCTGACTACAATCGCACCTTCGACTGAAAATGAAGGATCGTTGGATAATACTATATTCGTTCTGTTTGGAAGAGGTTTGGATTTTGGGAAACTAATCAAAGTATTCTGTCCCATAATGACAACTTTTCCCGATGTCTTCTCTTTGAAATATTTTAGATCTCCTGGCAAATGTGCAAGTAATCCGCCTTTGTTGCCAATGCCCCAGTTTTCATCTACTGCTACTATTAGTTTCATTGTGAGTCCCCTTTTTATACTGCTATAGGAATATTCTTAACTTGTTCGCCAGTCTTATAGTCATCAAGTCTTATATCGTCTGTAGTAAACTTATAAAAGTCTTTTATATCCGGATTGAGCCAGAACTTAGGAGCGTCATACTGCTCTCTTGTTATCAACTCTTTTATGATCGGAACATGTCTGTCATAAATATGCGCATCAGCGATGACATGAACAAACTCTCCCACTTCCATATCGGACACTTGAGCAATCATGTGCATAAGAACTGCATATTGACAAACGTTCCAGTTGTTTGCAGCCAATACATCCTGAGATCTCTGATTGAGTATTCCGTTCAGAACAAGCTTTCCGGTTTCTTTATTAGTTGTAACATTAAATGTCATGCTATATGCACATGGATAAAGATTCATTTCAGACAAATCCGCATGAACATAAATGTTTGTCATAATTCTTCTGCTGAATGGATTATTCTTAAGATCATACAAAACCCTGTCAACCTGGTCGAACATACCTTCTTTATACTTGTGTTTGACACTCATCTGGTATCCGTATGCTTTACCGATTGATCCATTCTCATCAGCCCACTCATCCCAAACTGTGGACTTTAAATCATGGATGTTATTGGATTTTTTCTGCCAGATCCAAAGCATTTCATCTGTACAGCTCTTTATAGCAGTTCTTCTCAGAGTTATTGCCGGAAATTCTTTTTTCAGATCATATCTGTTGACAACACCGAATTTTTTAATCGTGTATGCTGGTGTCCCGTCTTCCCATTTCGGTCTTACCTTTTCACCTTCTGTACTCGTTCCGTTCTCGAGAATATCTTTACACATATCTACGAAAATCTTGTCTGCCATACTCATAAAAATCACCTCAATTTAATGTGTTTTTTTTCTTGGTCGCGAAAACAGTTGTATCACTGTTCATTTTTCTTCTTTGATAGATAATCCTTAACATATGAGCAAGTAGCTTCAAAAGTTGCGCCCCTGCTTTGAATTTCAGCGATTGCAAGCTCTACAAGCTGCCCTGCAATTCCTTGTCCGGATAGGGATTTGTCGACAAAAGTGCGAAAAATGACATATTTGTTGGGCTCATCTGCTTTCTTTTCAAAATCTATTTCGGCAACAATTTTACCATCGCTGTCGAGCGAATAGATTCGATTGTTCTTCTTTATGAAATCCATAATTATACACTTACGACTATGTCTCTGCCTTCAGGAATAAACTGTCTTGTCTTTACTCCTGCCATTTTAAGCATGAATTTAGATGCCTTTGTGCCTTCGGTGTCAGCGTATTTATCGCTCATATATATAACTTCTCTGATACCTGACTGAATAATAGCCTTTGTACACTCATTACATGGGAACAAAGATACATAGATCTTGGCATTCTTGAGAGAGCCTTTTCCGTAGTTCAGAATGGCATTGAGTTCTGCATGACAAACGTATGCATACTTAGTGTCGAGAAATCCTCCTTCTCTTTCCCAAGGCATTTTATCGTCATCACATCCGGCAGGCATTCCGTTATATCCAACAGACAATATCTTGTTGTTTTCATCAACAATGCAAGCTCCGACCTGTGTGTTGTTGTCTTTACTTCTCTCGGCGCTGAGAAGTGCTATTCCCATAAAATATTGGTCCCAAGAAATGTAATCCTGTCTTTTCATTTTGTTTTTTCCTCCAAATTGCTAAAGAATGTGTTTTTAGAGCTAAAATTAGCCTTTATTTTGCGATTTCAATCAGTTCCAGTAATTTTCCCTTAAGAAAATCTTTTGACGTCACACGGATTGCATCCATGCCCATATCGATAGCTCCATTGACGTTTATTTCCCTGTCATCGAAAAACAGACATTCAGATGGAACCAAATTGTTCTTTTCAAAAAACTTTTGATAGATAATCGGGTGAGGCTTTATCTCATGAATTTCATGTGAAAACAAACAGCCGTCTATATAGTTCAAGAAATATCCGTCACCCAGCTGCATCTGAAAAGTAGTGCTGGAATAGTTTGACAACAAAAATAGTTTGTATCCGACCTTTTTCAATTCGGGAAGCAAGTCCCATATGTCATAATACGGGACAGCAAACTCTCCCATGTGATCAAACATTGCCCTGATATTCTTTTCGTCTTCTTTATACTTTTCACAAAACAGGTCTATTACCTGGTAGAAAGTGTAATTCTCATAGTCGAACTCACTCCAGAGTTCATCTTTTCCAAGGGTTCGGATAATCCTTGACATCTCTTCTTTGTCATATCCGTATTTATCTGCCATCACTCCGGCAAAATTGTATGTCGTCAGTACCTCACCGACATCAAATACTATATTTCTGTATTTCTTCACTTGTATTTTCTTCTCTCTTTTGCATTTTATATTTTTGTTTTCGCGCATTATAGCTCATTGTACTTTGTTGATTTGCCGTATGACTTTTCAATAGGATACTTTTTCCGGTTAACTTCGAGTTTTTTTCTGACTATTTCTTCGATGTCCATTCCTCTGTTGTCTGCGAGCAACATACAATACATGAAAACATCAGCAAGTTCTTCTTCGATTTTATCTCTCTTTCCTTCAACTTCCAGGTCTTTACCTGACCACTGAAAGATTTCAAGGAGTTCAGCCGCTTCTATAGATATGCAAATTGCCAGATCTTTCGGATTATGAAATTGTTTCCAGTTTCTTTCATCACGAAAACTTGTCACTTCTTTTTTTAATTCATCAAAGGAACTCATTCTTCTTTCCCCTTTTTTGTTTTAATTCTATTAAGTTTCCATATAGCTAGACCAATTCCATAAGTAGAAATCGTAAACAATGGAATCATTACAAGCACAGACTTATATCCGAACATGAAGAATTTATACCAATCATACCCTTCTTCAACAACGCCATTCGTCATGTGAACGATTGAAACTAATATGTAATATATTCCATATACCAAGAAAGGTATGAGAGTCAAAAATGTATTGTAGAATTTTAAATCATTGGATTTTTCAAATACCAGGAATACTACTATACTGAGTATAGGATTAAAGAGGTGCATAAAGAAGTTGTATGCTTTGAACAGTCCGAAGATGCCTAGTGAACTATATGCAAACGGAGTTAAAAAACACACCGTTACTATCATTGTTAATGCAACTGAACATGTTGCCAACAACTTCAATGTTTTAGACCAAATCGGAATATCTGTCCTTTTTCCTTTAAGCACCTGGCCCTGTTGAAAAGCTGTAATAGCAGCTGAGACAGCCATCAAAATATTTGAATCAACCGTAAAGAATTTGAATGCTTCCAACCTAACAGAAGACAATACTCCCGGTGTTGAAAAAAACATCATCCAGATTGTCGAAAACATCACAAGAATCACAATTCCTATATTTATGATGAAAGCTACTCTTGTTTTATTCATGTTATTCTCCAAAGGCAATCATTCGATTGTCATGTAATCTATAAAGGATTTTTTCATTTCATCTGTTATTCCGAGCTTATCTCTTACAAAGTTATCTATTCCGCCGTATTTTTCATTTATTGTATCGAAAGCAGATCTAAGATACTCTGTTCTTGCAATATATAAACCTCTCACTTTTCTTGCTTTTTTTATACTTCTGTACGCAAACAAAACAAGTCCGTAATACTTGTTGCCTCTTCTCATAGCTGTTTTATTGGTGTACATATAGTCTTCGTATATCTTATGCTCATCAACACCCAATATGGACAAGATTAGTGCAGACACTACTCCGCACCTGTCTTTTCCCTCAGTGCAATGCCATAATATTGAGCCTTCCCTGTTATTGACTATAGCTTGAACTGCAATTTTTAATGCTTCAACACTATCGTCGTCAGTCACCATTTTAATGTACAGCGTCGACAAATGGGGCATCATTTCCAAGACTTGTTTCCTGTCATTTGCCATTTCGTGAGTAATCCCAAGAGTTGAGGCTTTGAAAACAGGGTCACTTATCAAAACGACATCGTCACCAATTTTGTCTTGTTTTTCATTTATTTCTATATTTGTCCTCAAATCGATTACTTTTTTCAATTCGTGATTTGTTTTTAAATCCTCCAAATCCTCTTCGGTTAACAATCCCAGATGAGCGCTTCTAATTATTTTGTTTGAACGGATTGTTTTTCCGTCTTTAGTTACAATTCCTCTGAAGTCCCTTATGTTTCTTACGCTTTTGTACTTAAATACTCTGTTTTCTTTCATACCCTTGACTTTTTTATCTCCATGTAAACACAGTGGTGTTTAATTCCTCTGTACTCTAATTCTTCAGCAAACTCAATTTCCTTCAGACCGCTTTTTTCCATGACCCTTCTGCTTGCCTTGTTCTCTTCAAAAAAGCCTGCCCTAACTGTATCAAAACCAATTCTGAACAGCTCAGATATTATTGCCTTGAATGCTTCTGTCGCATACCCGTTGTTTTTGTAATCGGGGTGTATGACATAACCCATTTCAATTGTTTTATTCTCAACATTGACCTGATTAAAGAATCCAATCAAACGATTATCTAAAAACACTCCGTAAACAACTCTTTGAGTGTCGTTCGACAGCTGAACAAATCTGTTGAACATTTTTTCCGCTTCTGATTCACTTTCAAAATCAGGAATCATATACGTCTTCTTAATTTCATTACAATACAATATGTCCATCATTTGTTGTCTGCTATCCTGATTAATAGGATGCAGATCTAACCTGTCGGTCTTCAAAAACAAATCCCTGTTTATCATAAAGTCTCAAGTAATTTTTCCAAATTGCTGTTATCTTTTGGTTCTTTAATTACAACGACACTTGAGCCAGGATATTCTTTTTCTATTCTCGCTATTGCTTTAGGAGCTTCACCTGAGCCGCTGTAAAGAACAAATGATACTTTTTTATCCTTTAAACTGAGGTCATTTAACACCGTGTTTATTGGGGTGGAAAATCTGGAATTCCAAATAGGAGAACCTATTATGACTTCATCAAATTCATCAAGGTTTTTGTTGTAGTCTTTAAGTTTTTCTTTCTTCTTTATTGATGCAGCAAAGCCTCCAGATAATATTGACCAGAATCTTGATCTAGGAAACGGTTTAGCGTTTTCGACTTTTCTGATTGATATACCTTTTTTTTCGAGAATTGAAGCAACTTTATCTCCATTGCCAAACATTGAATAGTAATATAAAACTCTCATGCTTTTCTCCTATGCGCATAATTATACAAATTATATTATAGCATATATTAATGCAAAGAAAAAACCAAAAATTAATAAAATTTATTGCTGTTGAGAAAATAATGGAAATAGAGTAAAATTGAAGTGCAAAACAAACTGACTGGGGGTGAACATATGAGCTTGCAAAAATACGTAATAAGCCGAGATGATTCAATATATGAAGCGTTTCCTGATGTGACAATTACACCAAATGGAAAACTGATTTGTGTTTACACTGAGTGTAATGCTCATGCAGACAGAAACAATTCCAGAATAGTAATACGAGAAAGTGTTGATAAAGGCAGAACTTGGAGTGAAAAAAAGCCATTGACTGAATACACAACATTTGATGACTTTTACAATTGTTCTAGAATATCCACCCTTCCCGATGGAAGACTTGTTGTTATTTGCGACAGAGTTTTCGGAAAAGAAAAACCAAATTCAAAAAATGAAGTGTACACATGGTTTTCCGGTGACAATGGAAAAAACTGGAGCAAGCCCATATTAACTCCTGCAAATGGAATAGTGCCTGACAAATACAGAGTTTTAAAAACTGGACGTCATATTATTTCTTCTCACAAACATGGACCCTCCGGAAAGCTTGAACAATACCTTTGGTATTCTGATGACGGAGGCAAAAGTTGGTCAGATCAAATAACTGTCGCTTCAGATGATAGATATAACCTATGCGAAGGGTGTATACTGGAGACTCCAGAAGGCGCATTAGTATGCTATTTGCGTGAGAATTCAATGATTGGTTATGACTGTATGAAAACCATTTCTTATGACAATGGTCAAAGTTGGTCAAAAGTAATAAATGTTCCTGTTCCGGCATGCCACAGACCTGTAGTAGGCTATTTATCTAATGGCGATATACTTATGACGTACAGGTTTATGCAAGGCGGCAAAGGATGGCTTGGTTATTGGACGCAAAATGTTTTTTCAGCTATTCTTCCAGGCGCACAAGTTACATGTGAGACACGTTCACAACAATCATCAAGGATTTTCCCTCTGGACTTTGACAGAAGTTCAAGCTCTGCTCTTGGCTACACAGGATGGGTTCACTTTGATGACGGAGAAATATACGTTGTCAATTACATTGTTGATGATGCGCCCAAAGCACAAATAAGAGGCTATTCATTCAGACTTGAAGACACACTGCTATAAAAAATCAAGCTCGGTTTCATTGAAAACCGAGCTTGTCATTTTATTTGATTTTTGCTTTGAGTTCATCAACTCTATTTGTCTTCTCCCATTCAACTCCCAAATCTTCTCTTCCCATATGTCCATATGCAGCCAGAGGACGATAAATAGGATTTCTGAGTTTGAGATCTTTAATAATGGCTGATGGAGTGAAGTCAAATACTTCTTCAACTGCTTTTGCAATAATTTCATCTTCGACAACTCCGGTTCCGAATGTCTCAACCAGAATTGAAACAGGTTTTGCAATGCCAATGGCATATGCAAGTTGAATCTGACATCTCTTAGCAAGTCCGGCAGCAACTACGTTTTTAGCAGCCCATCTTGCTGCATAAGCAGCAGATCTGTCGACCTTTGTAGGATCTTTTCCAGAGAAAGCTCCGCCTCCATGAGGAGCTGAACCACCATATGTATCGACTATTATTTTTCTTCCTGTCAAACCGGAGTCTCCCTGAGGACCTCCGATAACAAATCTTCCCGTTGGATTGATGAAATACTTAGTATTATCATCTATGAGTTCAGATGGAATTACAGGTTTTATGACGTATTCCTTTACGTCATTTTTTATTTGCGCCAACTCAACTTCAGGTGAATGCTGAGTAGATACCACAATAGTGTCAATTCTCACAGGGTTGTGTTTTTCATCATATTCTACAGTAACTTGAGTTTTTCCGTCAGGTCTCAAATATCCAAGTGTTCCGTCTTTTCTTACTTCAGCAAGCCTCTTTGCAAGTTTGTGGCTTAGGGATATAGGAAGAGGCATCAATTCTTTTGTCTCATCACAAGCAAATCCGAACATAATGCCCTGATCGCCTGCTCCGCCAACTTCATCATTGGTACCAAGAGCTATGTCTTCTGACTGCTCATCAATGTTGACTATAACACCGCATGTGTCGCAGTCAAAGCCGTATTTAGCTCTGTCATAACCAATTTCTCTGACTACTTCCCTTACTATTTTCTGTATATCCACATAACAACTGGTACTTATTTCTCCCATTACGTGTACCAGACCCGTAGACACTGTTGTCTCACAAGCAACACGACCCTTTGGATCTTGTTCAAGTATAGCATCAAGCACAGCATCTGAAATCTGATCACATATTTTATCCGGATGTCCTTCTGTTACAGATTCGGATGTAAATAAAGTGTGTCTCATTATAACCTCTATTTTATTCTTACGATTTTGTCAAATTCTATCACAAACGGAACAATTATTCCATATGCCAGGAAGTTATCAATTGTCTGACAACTTGTATCCGTTTTTCATTTTTGTGCTGACAACATATAACACTGAGTTCAATGTATCTGTTGTCAGTTTTCTTGCCACTTTACAAATCTCTTCGTTTGCTTTTTCAGCTAAAGTAATATCTTTTGCTTCAGCAATCTTCTTGTCGTATTCTTTAACAATTTGTCTTGACTTTATAAAGCAATTGTTCTGATATCTTCCGATTTGCTGAATGCAGTCGGAAAAGCTTGTATCTGCCAATGCATCAATAAGTCTGCTTCCCCAGTAGAAATTCTCAGTTGAAACATTTGTTTCGACTTCGCTCAAGTACTTAGGCATCTTGTTTACATTGGTGTAAACAGGAATGAATGAAGAAAATGTTGTTGATCCAAAACATACCCATTCAAGACCTTTGATTTCATCAGCCACGTCGCTTCTTATCTGACATACTGATGTAACACCGGTTCTGTTAATTCCGATTGAACGATACATTCCACGCTTACCAGTGTCGTGGTTCTTATATGGGTCATAATCGGTTCCCTGATAATGTGTGCCTAGAATGTAACATACATCTTCAACAGCAACCTTTCTGTCAGGAACAAGACACCAAGGCAAATTGTCGCTTTCCGGTGTGAATTCCGCGTCCTTGCCGTCCCATTTGTGGCTTAACGGAGCAAGACATCTGCCCATAAACCAAGCTCTTGGAGTGTTATATATATGGTCCATATCAGTGTGTGAACCGAATATATCTCTTGGGTTGAATCTTCCGTTCTGGTTCAGGTCGAGATCGTTGTCTTTAATGAACTCTCTCAAATCTTTTGAACACATATGCTCTTTTTGTTTGCCCAAAGCGTCTTCCAAATCAAAGCAATCCATGCCGAACTGATTCGGGTTTATAACGCAAACATCATCTGGAACTCTTTTCGCAATCCAGTGATGTCCGCCTATTGTTTCCAACCACCACACTTCGTTTTCATCATTGAATGCGATGCCGTTTGTCTCATATGTGCCATATTTTTCAAGAAGCGAAGCAAGTCTTATTACTCCTTCTCTAGCTGTCTTAATATATGGAAGCACCAAAACGACGATATCTTCTTCCCCTATTCCTCCTGGAATATCTTTTTCTTTTTTGGTTTTAGCCTTTTTGAACTCAACAAGAGGATCTGCTGACAAAACTCTTGGGTTTGAAGTTATAGTTTCTGTTGCGGTCATGCCGACATTTGCAGCATTGATTCCTGTTGCTGCCCAGATGCCTCTTTTTAAATCAACACTTGGACAAGCTGTATATTTCATTGGATTGTCGGGCAAATCTATTTCTACATGAGAAATGACGCTCTTATATTTTTTAGGCTGTTTGTCCGGTGTGACAACTACCAATTTCTTTACATCAAAATGTCCGTCATCGGTTCTGGATATCATTGTTGAATGATCATTGCTGGCATTCTTACCAACCAGTAGTGTTGTACAAGCCATTACTATTTCCTCATTTCATATTATTTAGTGTTTTTAATCAAAACATTGTATTAACGCTTGTATAATAAGTGTCGAAATAGTGCATGGATACTGACAATTTGCGTTCCATGCACCATTCAATTCTTTATGTTATTTTAAATAGGTCAACACAATTTTGCGCCAGCCGGAATGTGCGGATCAACCATCAAAAGATGAAGTTTTTCTTCTTCTCCTTCATGATGAACAGCACTTATAAGCATACCGCATGAATCAATTCCCATCATTGCTCTTGGCGGAAGATTCGTTATAGCAATACAAGTCTTGCCGATTAGCTGCTCAGGCTCATAATAGCTGTGAATTCCACTCAGAATAACTCTCGGAGTTCCAGAGCCGTCATCCAATGTGAACTTTAGCAATTTCTTGGACTTTGGAACTGCTTCGCATTCAAGTACTTTTACAGCTCTGAAATCGGACTTTTTGAATGTATCAAAGTCGACCTGATCTTCATATAGCGGTTCTATTACAACATTTGAAAAATCTATTTTTTCTTCGACAGGAACTGTTTTTTCAGCTTCCTGAGCCGCCTTGCACTCTTCTTGAGAAGGACATGTAAAGCAAGCGCATTCAAGTTCTGCCTGCTTTTCCTCAGCCTTTTCTTCCTTCTTAGGCTGGTCGATAGGCTTCATTGTCGGGAACAGCAAAACATCACGTATGGAAACGGAGTCTGTCAAAAGCATAACCAATCTATCTACACCAAATCCAAGTCCGCCTGTCGGAGGCATACCATATTCAAGTGCGTTTACAAAGTCATAGTCAACTTCTGCCTTTGTATTTGGTTCTTCTTTTCTCTTCTGAGCAACTTGTTTTTCAAATCTTTCCCTCTGATCGATAGGATCATTGAGTTCTGAGAAAGCATTACCGTATTCTGTGCCGCAAATGAAGTACTCAAATCTCTGAGTAAACATCGGTTCATCAGGTTTTCTCTTAGCCAAAGGACTGTTTTCAACCGGATAATCATAAATGAATGTAGGTTGAATCAACTTATCCTCAACAAATGCGTCAAATAATTCAGCTAAAACTGTGCCTTTTGTAGCATCTTCAGGAACTTTTACATTGTTTTCCTTAGCTGCATTTCTGGCGTCTTCATCGCTTGACCATGAATAATAGTCAATTCCCGAATACTTTTTAACTGATTCGGCCATGGTGAGTCTTTCCCACTTGCCAAGGTCTACTTCATGTCCCTGGTAATTAATTACAGAACTTCCGCAAACTTTTTCAGCGAGTTCCTTGTACAAGTTCTCTACCAAATCCATAAGATCATGGTAGTCTACATAAGCCTGGTACAGTTCTACAGATGTGAATTCAGGATTGTGTTTAGTGTCCATTCCTTCATTTCTGAAGATTCTTCCCATCTCATAAACTTTGTCAAAACCACCGACAATAAGTCTCTTCAGATAGAGTTCTGTCTCTATTCTCAGATACATATCCATGTCAAGAGTGTTGTGGTGTGTTTTAAAAGGTCTAGCTGAAGCTCCTATTTCAATTGGAACCAGAATAGGTGTATCTACTTCCAAGAAACCTTTGCTGTTCAGGTAATTCCTTATTTCGGTAATAATCTGTGAACGCTTAATGAAAGTGTCCTTTACTTCCGGATTTACGATTAAATCAACATATCTTTGACGATATCTTAAGTCTGTGTCTTTCAATCCATGGAATTTTTCAGGCAATGGCAACAAAGACTTAGAGAGCATCTTAATCTTTTGTGCATGAACAGATACTTCTCCGGTTTGAGTGCGGAAGACAAATCCTTCAACGCCCATAATGTCGCCGATGTCCCACTTCTTGAAGGAGGCATAATCCTCTTCGCCAACATCATCTCTTTTGACATAAACCTGGATAAGGCCTTCGCCGTCCTGAATGTGCATAAATGATGCCTTGCCCATTATTCTGCGGCTCATCATTCTTCCTGCAATTGAAACGACCTTGCCTTCAAGGCTGTCAAAGTTATTTGTTATATCTACAGAATAAGCTGTTACATCATACTTAACGTTTACGTAGGGATCGCATCCACTGCTCTTCATTGCAGCAAGCTTGTCTCTTCTGATCTGTATGACTTCGCTTATATTCTCTTCTGTCTGATTGTTTTGGTTGATAATTTCATCTGCCATAAATGTATTCCTTAATAATTAGTCCTTCTTGTAAATATCAAGAATTTTGAACTTCAATTCAGAGCCATCAGGAACAACTACAGTAACTACGTCACCTGTCTTGGAGCCAACAAGTGCCTTGCCTATAGCTGACTGGTCTGAAATCATGTTTTTGGACAAATCTACTTCTCTTGAACTAACAAGAGTGAATTCTTCATCTTCGTCCAGGTCATAATCGTGAACTTTAACTGTTACACCGATATTAACTTTATCTACATCTATCTGATCATCGCTAATAACCTTAGCGTTTGAAATCATGTCTTCAAGTTCATGAATCTGTGATTCGATTTTGTTTTGCTCATTTTTAGCTGCATCATATTCACTATTTTCGGACAAATCACCAAAGCCTCTGGCAATGCCTATCTTTTCAGCTACTTCTTTACGTTTTACGTTTTTTAAATAATCCAAATCCTGTTGTAATTTCTTAAGTCCAGTCTCGGTGACTGTAATTTGCTTTCCCATTATAAAGCCTCCTAATTTAATCTATAAGGCTACGTACTGCAGCCTGCAATTGAGTATCATTTTCATAATCTTGCATAAACAAATTTATTGAATTAACACCTTCAGCATAATCAACGACATAATCCGGTGTTATACCGATTCCATCATAGTTGTCGCTATATGGTGTCTTATAGAAGAAACTTGTTATGTACACCACTGCGCCATTTGAAAGTTGGAATGCTGATTGTCCGCATCCTTTGCCATATGTCTTTACACCAAATGATTTAGCTTTTCCTGTATCCATTAAAGATTTTGTCATCAATTCGGCAGCAGATGCTGTTGACTCATTACAAAGAATTGCGAGTGGCATATCATATTCTGAAGGTTTTGAATTATATCTGCCTATTTGTTTGCCGTTACTGTCATATATTTCAACTATTCCGCCCTCAGGTTCAATATAGTCAAGAACATTAACAATTGTATCGAGTTGGCCACCCGGATTATTCCTGACATCTATGACAACACCTACACATCCTTTATCTTTCAGTTCCTTAGCTGCTATTTTAAACTCTTCAAATGTAGCGCCAATGAATTGAAGAATATGCATATAGCCGATTTTTTTATCATCAACTTTTATTATATCTGTAAGCACAGACTGATAAATATAATCACCGCGCTTTACGATCAAATCATACTCTGCATTATCTCTTATTATCGTAAGTCTGACTTTTGTTCCATTTTCTCCCGGAATAGAATTATATCCATTTTCCAATCCTATTTCGGTAAAGTATTTGCCGTCAACGCCTACAACAATATCTTTGGCTTTCAAACCAGCCTTCTCAGCCGGTGAATCTTTAAATACGTGAATTATGTTGATGCATTGATGCGCTTCATCAAGTGACACATATGCACCAATTCCTGCACTTTTTCCCATAGAAGATTCCTGCGATAGATACCACTCTTCAGGTGAATAGTACATGGCATATCTGTCATTTGTAGAAATAACATATTGTCTGAGCAAATCATCAACAGAAACATCTATTTCATCGCTGTACAGATAGTGACTCTGATACAACCCCGTTAGTTCATCATACAAACTGAAAAAATAAGAATTTTCATTGTTTTTATGTATTTCTTTTTTGTAGAAACTGGTTGCTGCTGAAAATACTAACTGAGAAGTAATAACAATGGTCAAAAACACTGCAATTAGGGAAACAAAGACCATTTGCCCCCTTGTATATCTCTTCTTGTCTTTTTTCTTTTTTTCAGGCTTTGTTTGTTGTTCTTCAGTATCTGTTGGTTCTTGCTGAGTTTCTTCCTGCTGAGCCTGTTCTTCTTGTGCCTCTTCTTGAACTTGTTCTTCTTCTACTTGTTCTTCCTGCACCTGTTCTTCCTGCACCGGCTCTTGCCCAACTACTTCTTCAGCGCTGTTGTCAACTGTGTCTTTCTCTTCGATATCTGGATTGTTATCCATTTTTTCTTCGAAATATGTCATAAGCACTCCGAATCAATATTTACTGTTTCTTGAGTTGAGATAACTTCTAACCATCAGCGCAACCTTGAATGTAATTGCGTTGTCAAATTGTCTCAAATCAAGGCCTGTAATCTTCTTGATTTTATCTAATCTGTAAACAAGTGTGTTTCTGTGTACAAACATCTTTCTTGATGTTTCTGACACATTAAGGCTGTTGTCAAAGAAGCTTTGAATTGTCATCAAAGTTTCTCTGTCTATTTGATCAAGGCATCCATCCTGGAACACTTCATTCAGGTACATTTCGCAAAGAGTGATAGGAAGTTGGTAAATCAATCTTCCTATGCCTAGATTCTCATAACTTACAACTGCTTTGTCGTTATCAAATACTCTTCCGACTTCAAGAGCAGCCTGAGCTTCTCTGTATGATCTAGCTATATCCTTTATGTTGTCTACGATGCTGCCTATGCCTATGTAAACTTTGGTATAGAATTCCGAAGCTAAAGTGTCGGCAATCGTGTTTGCTGACTTTTCAACTTCTGCTGAAGTAACTTCTTTAGGAAATTCTCTTACAACAACGATTTCCTTTTCGCCTGTGCTGAGAACGAAATCATTGCCATTCTTCGGGAACATCTTGAACACCAAATCATATGGTGCTGTATCACCTGAAGAAACTACTTTGAGCAAATATACTACTCTTTTAACATCGGTAGCAAACTTGAGTTCTTTGCTCTTTACATAAATATCTCCAGGCATTACATTGTCCAAAATGATATTTTTAACGAATGAAAGTTTATCATATTTATCGTCGTGATAACTCTTGATACTATTCAAAGAGATTGCCAATACCATTGACATTTTTTCTGCCATCATGTCTGTTCCTTCAATGAACACAATGTATGATGGTCTACCGGTCTGCATTAGTGGTCTGTATGTATATCCGTCGTATTTTATTTCACCGGTAGAATAAGATAGTTGTTCTTTAACTGATTGTCTTGTTTCACCTATTTTTGTCAAGTCACTGCACGCGATAACTGAACCATTATTGTCTATTACACCAATGGTCCTTCCAATTGCATCGCGCATCTGATAAATGACTCCTTGAAATAGTCTGTCAGACATAAAATATTCCTCCGAAAATCGTAAAAACTGCAGATTGTATAAATCTGCAGTATATTTTACTTTATATTTTGTGTAAATTCAATAGTTTACTTGTGATTTTATCCAAAATTAAACCACTTTTATAGTACAAATTACACCAACAATCAAAAATGTTGCCAAATAAACACCCATCACTATCAAATAAATACTCGGGAATATAGCCAAAACTATTGTACCGACGATTGAGAGTGCCATCAAAACTACTGAGCACCAGAAAGAAACTTTGCTGTCCTTCTTTATATCCAGATCGAATACTTTTCCGACTTTGAATCTTCCATTGTTCTTCTTAGCCAAGAATAAAGCAACCAGGAAAAGCAGCGGAAGTACAACGCCCATTGGGTAAGCAAGAATCTTGAAAATCAAATCCATGAAATATCTGCTTGGTGTGCTCGGTGTCTTTATAAAGAACATTGCTATAAAAGCACATGCCACAATGAAAGTTGTTTTGAAATAATTCTTTGGATATACAACTTGTACAAAAGCTACTATTGTTGTTGTAACAGCGACTATTTTGAGCAAGTCTCCTCTGCAAGAACTAAAGAAATGATAAAAAGCGAGTACTAGAAGAACAGGAGTTATAAGAGCACAGATATTGCCTAATGTAAACACCTTATTCTTTGGATTGCCTATCACCAAGCCTCTTATTGTAAAGAACAATGCACATGCAAACAAGGCAATTAGTACAATCTTTACAACAGTGTTACTGAAAAATGACCACAAACCAGCGTCGCCGATAAAACATGCAAATACGAATACAGCAACGCCAAATACAATGATAGCGAGCAATCTGTATAGTGCGATGTCCTCTTTAGGCATCAATTTCTTTTTTTCTTCCATTTTTGTTTCCAATCCTATGAGTGTATTTTTTGTTCAAATGAACTAAAGCATTTGAAGAATCAATTCTAAAACCAGTGTTAATCGCATATGCGATTTCACAACGTGATTATTATATAACAATATGTATGCTTTGTCAAAGCATTTTTTTCACAAATACGATTCCGCACCAACCGTTTTCATGGAGAGTGTTTTTGTGTTCAAATCCGCAGTTTTCAAGACTCTTCACAACAAGCTGTTCTTTTGAATCAACAATGCCCGAAACAATCAATATTCCGTTGTTTTTCATGTATTTGCCTATATCAGGCGACAATCTCAAAACTATCTCAGCAATAATGTTTGCAGTGACTATATCGAATGGTCTTCCGTCTTTTAATTCAACGCTGGCAAGCAGATCAGACTTGATACATTCTATATTATCACACTCATTTGCTTTTGCATTTTCCTTTTCGGTTCTGACGGCCACTTCATCTATATCACACGCTAGACAATACTCTGCTCCGAGTTTAGAAGCGCATATTGCAAGAACCCCGCTTCCTGATCCAACATCAAGCATATAGTCGCCCGGGTTTATGTATTCATCGATCAGTTTTGCACACAATCTTGTCGTCTCGTGTGTACCTGTACCAAATGCCATGCCCGGATCCATCTTTATAATTCTTTCATTTGGCGCCGGTTCATAATCAATCCAACCGGGAACTGCAACAAGTCTGCTGCTCATTTTTACGGGCTTATAATACTTTTTCCAGGAATTTGCCCAATCCTCTTCATCAATCTCAATCTGAGAAATATCTGCTTTAATCGAGAGTTCAGCCATCCTGCTTTTTATTGATGACACATACTGACTCGGATCTTTGACTTCGGGAATAAAAATGCTGGCAGAAGCTATACTCTTGTCAGCATTTAAAATCTTTTCATCAATTAAATCTCCGTAAATTGTTCGAAGACTTGTCAATATATCTCTGTAGTCTTCTGTCATGACACCTGTATCATAGACCGTCAGAACAGCGACCACTTCATCAATTTTTTCTGCAGGAACCGTGACTCTAATCTGAGTCCACTTCAATTTATCTTCCTCCAAAGAAACTGAATATTCTGTTTTTCTTTCCGTAGTTGCTTGATGTGCACATATTCGAGAACTTCATAAGAGCTTCTTTTTGTTCTCTTGTCAGATTCTTAGGTGTTTCAACATTGACAGTTACAATAAAATCTCCTCTGCCCTTACCGTTGATTACAGGAATACCTCTTCCTCTAACAGTAAACACAGCACCTGTCTGTGTACCTTCCGGAATATTGAGTTCAACATCGCCATCAAGAGAAGGAACTTTTATCTTTGCACCGAGCGCAGCTTCAGCAATTGAAATCGGAACATTGCTCTTAATATTGAAACCATCACGAACGAACTCTGTATGAGGTCTTACGTTTACAGAAATGTACAAATCTCCGTTAGGACCACCGTTTGTTCCGGCATTACCCATTCCTCTCAGAGAAATTCTGTTACCATTGTCAATACCGGCAGGAATCTTCACTTCGATAGTTTCGGTTACATTGATATGACCATTGCCTCTACACTTTTTACAAGGATTCAAAATGGTCTTTCCTGCGCCCCTACAATCAGGACATACGGAAGTAGATTGCATAATGCCGAATGGAGTTCTTCTCTGAACTCTGATCTGACCTGTGCCGCCACATTTTGAACATGTCTTGATATCACTTGGTGTAGCAGCACCAGAGCCATTACACTCAGGGCATTTGTCAACCTTGACATATTTAACATCTTTTTTGCATCCGAATGCTGCTTCTTCAAAGGAAATGTATACTCTTT
Source organism: Clostridiales bacterium (assembly GCA_016282315.1). Classification (GTDB taxonomy): domain Bacteria; phylum Bacillota; class Clostridia; order Oscillospirales; family CAG-272; genus CAG-841. Next base: position 99,756 of record JAEEKG010000096.1, read on the forward strand.
CAAGAAGGTCATCGCCCTTAGTTGGAGATGTTCCCTTGCGCTTTGAAGAAGAACCGCCGCCGAATATATCCGAGAAAATATCTGTGAAATCGAAACCTTCAAATCCACCAAAACCGCCAAATCCTGATGCGCCGTTTCCGTCTACACCTTCAGATCCGAACTGGTCATAACGAGCTCTTTTATCATGATCTGACAAAACAGCATAGGCAGTGTTGACATCTTTGAATTTCTCTTCCGCAGATTTATCTCCCGGGTTTAAATCCGGGTGATATTTCTTGGCAAGAACTCTGTATGCCCTTTTTATTTCATCATCGGTTGCATTCTTAGATACACCCAATATCTCATAATAATCTTTCATAATAACTCACAACTGCGGGAGGTTTTGTCCTCCCGCATCATATTAATTTTTATTTTTTGTCTTTTTCTGTGTAGTCAGCGTTAAATGTTCCGTCGTCATTCTGTGAACCTGGTTCAGCATTTGGTTGTTCCTGACCACCGGCATTCTTGTACAGTTTTTCTGAAAGTGCATAGAATTTCTTCTCGAAATCTTCAGTTGCTCTCTTGATGTTGTCTATATCATTTGTTTCGACAGCCTTCTTGAGATTTTCGAGCTCATCTCTTACTTCTTTCTTTTCATCTTCGCTGACTTTGTCACCCATTTCGTTGAGTGTCTTATCTGTCTGAAGAATGTATGCTTCAGCTTTATTCTTAGCTTCAACAAGCTCTCTGAGTTTCTTGTCTTCTTCAGCATATTTTTCAGCATCTTTAACAGCCTTGTCTATATCTTCCTTGCTCATGTTGCTTGAAGAAGTAATTGTGATGTGCTGTTCCTTGCCTGTGCCCTTATCCATAGCTGTTACGTTTACGATACCATTTGCATCGATATCAAATGTAACTTCGATCTGAGGTGTGCCACGTGGAGCTGCCGGAATTCCGTCAAGAACGAATCTTCCGAGTGTTGTGTTGGCATCAGCTTTTTCACGCTCGCCCTGGAGTACATGGATTTCAACAGATGTCTGTCCATCAGCTGCTGTTGAGAATACCTGAGATTTCTTAACAGGAATAGTTGTGTTTCTATCAATAATTCTTGTGCATACACCACCAAGTGTTTCAATACCAAGTGAAAGTGGTGTTACGTCGAGCAACAATACGTCTTTAGCTTCGCCGCCGAGAACGCCGCCCTGAATAGCAGCACCGATAGCAACGCATTCATCAGGGTTAATTCCCTTGAATGGATCTTTTCCTGAGAACTCTTTAACCTTATCCTGAACTGCAGGAATACGTGTTGAACCACCAACGAGAAGAACTTTGTTAATCTGGCTGATTGAAAGTCCTGCATCGCTCAAAGCTTTTCTACATGGTTCCATTGTTGCTTCAACAAGATCAGCTGTCAATTCATTGAATTTTGCACGGCTGAGTGTTGCATCGAGGTGTTTAGGACCTGTTGCATCAGCTGTAATAAATGGCAGGTTGATATTTGTTGTTGTCATGCCTGAGAGTTCAATCTTAGCTTTTTCAGCAGCCTCTTTAAGACGCTGATGAGCCATCTTGTCCTGACGCAAATCGATTCCGTTTTCTTTCTGGAATGTATCAGCGAGCCAGTTGATTATTCTTTCATCAAAGTCATCGCCTCCGAGTCTTGTGTTACCGTTTGTAGCAAGAACTTCGAATACGCCGTCAGAAATTTCAAGAATAGAAACATCGAATGTACCGCCGCCGAGGTCGAATATCATAACCTTCTGATCAATACCTTCTTTATCTACGCCATAAGCAAGAGCAGCTGCTGTTGGTTCGTTTATAATTCTCATTACTTCAAGACCTGCAATTTTACCGGCATCTTTTGTAGCCTGTCTCTGAGCGTCATTGAAGTAAGCAGGAACTGTAATAACAGCCTGTGTAACTTTTGTTCCCAAATATGCTTCTGCATCTGTTTTCATCTTTGTAAGAATCATAGCAGAAATCTCTTGTGGTGTATATTTCTTTCCATCGATATCTACTGTATAGTTTGAACCCATGTGACGTTTAATACTCATAATCGTCTTATCAGGATTCTGGATAGCCTGTCTCTTTGCAACTTGTCCTACAATTCTTTCACCTGTCTTTGAGAATGCAACAACAGATGGTGTTGTTCTCTCGCCTTCAGGGTTTGTAATAACGTTTGGTTCACCACCTTCGTAAACTGCTACGCATGAGTTAGTAGTTCCAAGGTCAATTCCTATAATCTTTGACATAATTTATATCCTCCAAATTGTTGTATTATTTTACATTAATCAGTTTGCTACTTTTACCATAGCACAGCGGATGATTCTCTCTCCGCGTTTATATCCTTTTAAATACACTTCAGCAATAACATTTTCGCCAAGTGACTCATCTTCAACTTTAGCTATTGCATTGTGTATGTTAGGGTCAAATTGTTCACCAACTTCGCCGAAAGCAACTATTCCCAATTTCTCAAGAGTCTGTGAAAACTGGTTAGATACAATCTTTATGCCTTCAACAACCTTGTCGCTTTCCTGATAACTCAGTGCGCGCTCGAGATTGTCTGCCATCGGAAGGAATTCTGAAAGAGCATCTGCATATGCGTCTGTATATCTTTCATCGAGTTCTTTTTGTGTACGCTTTCTGTAGTTGTCATACTCTGCAGCCATTCTCAGATATTTGTCATTTACATCTTCATATTTTGTCTTGACTTCTCCGAGTTCACGGCTCAATTTCTTGACTTCAGCCTTTAATTTCTTTTCTCTTCCGTGAGGCTGACCGCCGTTTTCCTGAGTCTTTTGTGTCTGTTCATTTTCAACAGGCTGCTCTTCTTTTTCAGAATCTACATTCTGTTTTTCTTCTTCAATCATTTCTACTTTTCCTTTCCTTCATTTTCTCCGCCGTCTTCTGAAGGCGCAGGCAATGCATCTGAAAGCATGCTCGTTATCTTTTCGGACAAATACTCAACGGTCGATACAACTTTCGAGTAATCCATCCTGGCCGGTCCGAATACCCCAATTACACCCAAAGTCTGTCCTGAGACTTTTATCGGTCTGTAAATCAGCGCCGAATTGTCAACAAGAGTTCCCTCTTCATTGCCCAGTGTAATGTTGACACCTTCGTTTTTTGAATCCGACATAAGTTCGATCAATCCCTTTTTATCATCGAGCATGTCCATAACATTCTTAATTTTGCTGACATCAGCAAATTCAGGATAATCCAGAAGCTTTGTGACTCCCTCGTATTTCAGATCGGATTCTGTATCATTTCCGAGAGTCTCATAAATGGCACGGAACGCAGGGGAAACTATCGATGACTCAACACCCATGGCATTCTCTACGTCCATCATTATAGGCAATGTAATTTCTTTTGAAGTCAGGTTGACAAGTTTAGAATTCAACTGTTGTTCAAGTTTAAACAAGATTCTGTCGTTTAACTCGACATCAGTCTTAATTTGCTTTGTGACAACTTTTCCGTCCTCCATCTTCATAACCAAAAGGAATTCGTGACTGTCCAAAAGCATGTATGAGAAATTCTTTACTGAATCGGATTTGTTACCCGCCTTCAACGCAACTGATGTATAGTTGGTTAATGAAGCTACCAGTTTTGATGCACTTGCAAGGATCGAATCAAGCTCGCCTATCTTGCTCTTAAGCATATTGTTGAGTTCAATAATCTCGGTCCCTGTGAGTTTGTAACTTTCCATCAATGAGTCAACATAGAACCTGTAACCCTGCTGAGTAGGTATTCTTCCTGAAGAAGTATGAGGTTGTTCAAGATATCCCATCTCTTCAAGCTCTGCCATCTCTGCTCTTATAGTGGCAGATGAATAAGGAATATTAGCAGACGAAACCAAATACTTTGAACCGACAGGCTCGCCGTTGTTTATGTGAGATTCTATTACTGACCGAAGAATCATCTTTTTTCTGTCAGACAACTTGTGATTGCTGACTTCCGGTGTTAAATCTTTCACTATTTCGCCTCCTTTTAGCACTCATTTGCTGTTAGTGCCAACTTCCGAGTATTAATATATATCACCGACTTGCCTTTGTCAAGTCAAAAATACATTTTTTCGATAAATAATTGTTATTTTTTTGTGAACTTATCACTTTGAAGTTTAAATTGCCAAACAAATTAATCCTTGACTCTTTTTTGTGTTAGTGTTATAATCCATGAGAAAAATAAACAGGGGTGCTCAAAAGGCTGAGATGGTTATACCAAACCCTAGACCTGATACGGATAATACCGGCGTAGGAAGTTTGCATATATGTGACTGTATTCCCGTGTATTTTCGCACGGGATTTTTCATTGGAAGGGATGATAACTTTGGAAAAGAAACGCTATTCAATAGCAAGAACATTGGCTGAGTGCGCCGCAATGGTTGCATTGTCTGTAATATTGAGTCTTCTGAGACTTGTATCGCTTCCCTATGGAGGCGCCATTACAATGGCAGGAAAACTACCTTTAGTTGTTATAGGGTACAGGCATGGACTAAAATGGGGACTGATATCTTCTTTTGTTTATGGTGCAATTGAACTGGTATTGGGATTAAATACTCTTTCTTATGTAACTGGAGTGGCTTCCGTAGTAGCTGTTATATTGCTTGACTACATATTTGCTTTCGGAGTCATAGGATTGTCTGCATTGACAAGAAAAATACAAAAGCAACACATTTCTCTTATGCTTGGCAGCCTGATTGCGTGCACTGCCAGATATATTTGTCACGTTATCTCAGGAGCCACGGTATGGGCAGGTCTTTCAATACCGACTGCTGCCGCTCTTACATATTCATTTATATATAACGCAACATATATGTTGCCTGAAACAATAATTCTGCTCATAGTCTCATATTTCTTGGGTTTATCCATAGATTTATCTACAGACAGACCAAGACCTATAACCAAGAGTACATCAAATACACCAAAAATTGTTTTTGTTTTCAAAACAATTGCTTTGTCCTTGACAACAATAGCTCTTGTTATTGATACTGCTGCCGTTTTTGCAAACCTCCAGAATCCCGAATCAGGGGAATTTGATATAACGGGAATAGCAAATGTTAATTTATTGCTCGTTCTGATTCCGACAGCAATAGCTATTTGCTCTATAA
>JAEEKG010000097.1 GCA_016282315.1 Clostridiales bacterium
CACTATGATAATTGTCGGCATCGATATTGCTTCTCAAAAACATGATTACTTCATGCTTCAAAAGGAAACCGGAGTTGTTTTCAGCTCCTCATCCATCACTATCCCCAATACCCTGAATGGATACAAAAAACTCCACAAGGATATTCAATCCTTTTGTGGAGCAACCAGTGATTATACAGTCCGTATAGGGCTCGAATCTACTGGTATCTACTCCACTAACATCACCACATTTCTTGTCTCAGAAGGATACGAAGTGATGATGATCAATCCGATTTTAACCAATATGGTCAGAAAAGCTTCTAAGGTCCATTGTCCAAAAAACGATAACCTTGATTCTCAAACCATTTGTAAGTACTTAGTAGATAACATGGGGAGCTTCTCGCCCTATACGTCTACATTGTACCACACTCTTGCGTTAAAATCTCTATCTAGAAAAAGATTCTACATCGTCGATGAATTAAGAAAGGCAAAACTGAATGTCTACAAACTTGTTCATCTGATGTTTCCTGAATTTGAATCTTTCTTTAGCAATATTTATGTTCTTTCTGCTTTATCCATACTCAAAGAGTACCCATCTCCTCAAAAGCTGGCCAAAGCTCATGCCAACAAGGTCTCTGCTTTGATCCATGGCAGGTGCAAATGTTCTGCTCTCGAATTGATTGATGCAGCAAAAAACACTGCCGGGATCAAATCTGATTACGATTCTTTTCAACTCATCGATGCAATTGAAGAGCTTGAACACATTCAAAAGAGAGTGGAAAAGTATGATGTCCAAATTGAAAACTATGTTAAGCAACATTTCCCCAATTTGCTTACTATTCCTGGTGTAGGTTACATTACTGCAGGTTTGATTGCGGGTGAAATTGGTGACATTAACAGGTTTCACTCTGCTGATTTCCTTGTTTCTTTTGCTGGAATCGATTGTACTGTCTATGAATCTGGCAACTACAAAGCTAAGCACACAATACCATCGAAAAAGGGTTCAAAATATCTAAGATACGCTCTTTTTCAGGTTGCTCGTATCGCTTGGCAATGGGATCCGGTTTTCAAAGACTATTACCTTAAAAAACAATCCGAAGGTAAGCATTTCTATGTGATTCTTGGCCACATTCAAAAGAAATTACTTCGTGTAATTTATTCTTTGATGAAAAGTGGCTTGAATTACAAAGTTATTTCTGCTTAGTTATATTCTTACAATCTTCTTTTTAGGCTACTCATGGTAGTCTGTTTTGGCATACTTTTTTTCTGTTTTCAAAAAATCTTGTCTTTTTTCTTATTTTCCTATTGATTTAATGATAGTTGGCTCGTAAGCATATACTCTGTTCATTTCTTTGTATCTCGTACTTTAAAATGAACATGCATATCATAACATTTGTTTCTATTCAAGTCAATTGTGTTTTGTTCACATTTTGTGTTTTTTGACACATTTTTGAACAAAACGCAGAAATGAAAATGCGGAACCCAAAAATGAGTTCCGCACAAGTAATTACTATATTTTTATTATTTTTCCTTCGGCAATATGAGAAGTGAAATGATGGACAAAATGAACATCGGATCAGCATACAGTTGAACGAATGATGTCAGAGCTGTCAATGCATCTGCGTTTGCAGAAATGATCAATAACATTCTGAAGAAACACAAAAAACTGAATACGCCGATTCCAAGTAGCAAATACATCTTTTTGTTAACAAACAGAAATACTCCGTACAATGCTGCTACAGCTATCATGAACAAGCTCCAGATAACGTATGTTGAAATTGTATCTGAATCTGTGCTCGGATAAACGATTATCAAGTTATAAAGATGCAACAATATAGTTACTATAGGTACTATTAACAGATACTTTCCCAATGTTCTCTTTATTAACAATAAAACAAATGCAACAATCATAGCTACATTGACTGCTATTGTTAATGCATCACCTACTTTGAAATCAGTTACGGCATAATTAATAGATGTTATTATATTGACCAGTGCAAGTAAAATGCTCAAAGCAACCAAAACAGTAACAACAATTTTTACTGTATTGTTTTTCAAAACAAAACCAAGTACGCAAACTGCTGTTATAGTCAATCCGTAAATTAAAATTGCTAATTTAGATACTATTTCCAAAAAATGTGATTCATTGGTTATTTTTGTTATCTCTATGACTTCATAAACAGAAAACGCCAAGAAAATAACTGCAAGTGTAATACATAAAATCTTGATTAAAACACTATAATCTTTTTTCACTTTTTTATTGCTCATTTTGATCTCCAAATTCCGTTAAGTAATATCTTGTATCTTAACTCTTTTAATTATTGCCTTTAAACTGGCAAGTTTTTCAACTATGCTGTCATATCCTCTTTCTATGTAGAATATGTCATCAATTGAAGTATTGCCTTCTGCAACAAGTCCAGCTAAAACCATAGCTGCGCCTGCCCTTAAATCAACGGCTCTAACACTTGCTGCTTTGAGAGGTATTCCGCCCTTTATTGTCGCAATTCCATTATCTATATCAATAATAGCGCCCATTCTTCTCAATTCATTTACATATCTGAAACGGTCGTTAAAGATGGTCTCATTAATTCTGCTGATACCATTTATACAGCACAAGAGAACTGCAGTCTGAGGGTTCATATCTGTCGGGAATCCCGGATAAGGAAGAGTTTTAACATTTACCGGTCTCAAAGGTTCTGTCCTTTTGCACACAAGTAGTGTTTCGTCTCCTTCTTCAAATCTTATGCCTGTTTCTGACAACTTTGAAGTCATGGACTCAAGGTGCTTAGGTATTATGTTCTCTATCATGATTTCGCTTCCGGTAGCGGCTGCAGCTATCATAAAGGTACCTGCTTCTATCATGTCAGGTATTATTGTATATTCGCACCCATGAAGTTGCTTTTGCCCTTTAATTTTTATTGTATCAGTACCGGCTCCTGTTATATCTGCACCACAGAAGTTTAGAAAGTTTGCTAAATCAACTATATGAGGTTCTCTTGCAGCGTTGTCAATTATTGTTAATCCATCGTTTCTGACTGCGGCCAGAATTGCATTAATTGTTCCTCCGACTGTCACGCAGTCAAAGTAAATATTTGCTGCCCTCATGCCGTTAACAGCTGACGCATCTATGTATCCTTCATCAATTCGTACTTTGGCACCCATTGCTTCAAATGCCTTGATATGCTGGTCAATAGGTCTAGAACCAAAATCGCATCCTCCGGGCAAACCGACTTTACAGACACCGAATCTGGACAGACAAGCTCCTGCTATGTAATACGACGCCCTCATTTTTCCCGCTTCTTCGACAGGCGCTGTTATTGTCGTAATAGTTCTTGTGTCAATCTTGTACTTTGTGTCACTTAGTTTGACAACTATTGCACCCATGTTTTCAAGCAGTTTCAGTGACAAGTTCACATCCGAAATGTCGGGCAAATTATCTATTATGCACTCATCATTTACAGTTATGGTTGCAAACAGTACTGCAACTGCAGCATTTTTCATGCCACTTATTTTTACACTTCCGAATAAGTTTGATGGTCCACTAATTACTATTTTTTCCATTAATCTAACTTCCTAAATATTCTCCTGTAATTGCATCATATACGCTCTCATTAGTATCCGCATATATAATTCTATATGTTGGAACAAGATAGAATGTGTCTTTTGTTTTAACATAAGACAAACCATTCACTATGTTAACTATTGTTTTTTCATCATTGGTTTCTGTTTTTATTCTTCCGTTTTCTTTTACTAAGATAGAAAGAATATCCACACAATTAGTTGATATGGTGTTATTGGGAGCAATTGCCAAAAGAAATCCCTCAGCATAAATGAGTTTTCCTCCGACAAAAACGCAATTGATATCTCCCTCGTTTATTATATTGCCGTCATAAGTTTGTCTGAATTTTACATATTCCAAACCATCTTCATCTGTATAAAGACCTACACAGGTCACTTTGACTTTAACGTAATCAAAGAATTTCTCCCCGAAAATCGCAGTGTTAAACGAATCAATGTAGTAGTTCGGATCAAATCCCGAGTACTCAAACAAACTGTCATCAAATGTGTATTCTCCGGGCCTGATTATAGAGATGAAATTAAAATCCAATTCTGTGTCAATTGAAACTTTTCCTTCTCTTGATCTTCCGGAAATAACATTCAATTCGTTACTCACGTTTGAATACACATTGTCCCATATATCTAAGAGTTTGCTGAATTCTAGTTTTCCTTTGTATGCATTAGGAGATATCTTCTCTTGATTGATCAAGGATTTTTCAACGTGAATATTACCATTGTCCAGAATCTTTATAACATTGTCTATTTCTTCATCGGTAAACTTGCCCATGGTTACAAACTGATTGCTAACAAGCCATAAAAACAACCCGTTCAGAACTATCAGAATGGCGAGAGCAAAAATCTTTATGTTTCTCCAACTCATGGTTCTTCACCCGGAACTGAATATTCCTCGTGTTGAGCCATCCAACTGATTATTTCAACCCCGTTCTCTGAGTTGTAAAACAGTCTGAAGTCAACATTACCTTTTTCATCTTTCAAAAGATATGAAACCATGGATAAATATTGGATAATTGATGTTTGGGTTTCTGCTTCACTGATGCTGTAGTTATACACGCTTGCAGATACCAAGACATTGTCTTTGAACACAAATTTTATGGGGTTGGATACTCCGCCGAACTGCAATGGTACATTGTCATATTTAAAGCCATACGAAACTGTCAGATAATCATTTGAATAATAAATATCCGAAATGAAAATATTGGTTGTTTCAATGTCTATTTGCAGGTCATGCAAAAGTTTATTACAGATACACAAATAATCCTTAATCTCATATTCGTCTGAATTACCTATGAAACTAGAAATATGAATTCCGTTTCTTGTATCCGAGTTATAGAATACACCATTTTCACCTATCACGAGTGTAGTATCTTCATCAACATAAACATAGTTCTTAGCGTCATCAATATATGAAGATGCTTTAACTGTGTTAATCTTGAATGCATTTAAGTATGGACTCTGATTGTCAGGTTTCAAAGTAGATACAATATTCAAATCACTTCTGGTTAATTCATCGATCAACAGGCACTCAGGCAAAACATTAATCTGTGTATTGAATGATTCATCTATTGTACTGTCTGAAGCAGCGAATTTAAAAGTCAAAGGATATTCCATTTCAATTCGCTTGTAATTGAATGATACTGAAGTGTTTTCTGACGGCTTATAAAGAGCAAAACCATCGGCGCCAACTTTTGCCATAGCTTCAAAACCATCTTCAACAGGATAAATCATTATGCACTTAATGGCTTCGTTTGATATATTCTGTCCATACAAATCCGGAAACAGGTTATAAAAGATTGCACTCTTTCTTACATATGACATCCATTCAAGAAAAACGCCATCTCCCAATAATCTTTCTTTCCATATGTCGTTACCTTCATTCTCACTTATGAAAGTAACTTTTGTGTTTTCATTGAACAAAGCATAAATCACATCATCAATCTGGTTATAGAAGTTTTGCTGAGATTCATTTCCGCCAATAAAACAGTAATCGACACCTGTTGAACTGCAGACAGCGCTAAAACACGGGGCTACTATTCTGTAGTCCAGATAATCAGTTAAATCGATTTTGTTTTCGCTCTCTCTTGCCTGCCTTATTATGTCTGCATCTAATTCATATGTGGGAGTTCTGCTGAATCCAAATAAATATATGACTACAGAACACACAAGTGAAACCATTAATATGCAGATTACAATGGTCATCAAGACACTGAGTATTTTTGGAATTACTCTGTTCATGTTTTTACTTTGCTATTTCAGCAACATACGGGAGTCTGATAGATATATCTGTTCCCTCTCCTAATTTGGATTTTAATGATATACTTCCGCCATGGGCTTCAGTTATTTCTTTAGCAATTGCCAGACCAAGGCCTGTACCGCCCCTGTCCGAACTTCTTGCTTTTTCAACTCTGTAGAATCTTTCAAATATCCTTGGTATATCTTCTTCAGGAATGCCCATTCCCGTATCAGATACATTAAATACCACAAAATCACCATCAGGCTTAACTTCTATCTTTACAGTTCCGCCGTCAGGAGTATACTTTACGGAATTTGAAACTATATTAATAAGAACCTGTTGAAGTTTTTCTTTATCCCCAACCATATTGTGGATATTGTTTTCACAATTGAATTGGAAATTCTGATTGCGCTTGCCGGCTTCAACTTTCATCATCTCATATACCTGTTTTGCCATATCGTAAGGAGCAAACTCAACAATCTCCCAATTGGTTCCCTTGTTGTCGAGTCTGGACAATACAAGCAAATCGGATACGATACGAGTCATTCTGTCGCATTCTGAAACAGCCATTTTCAAAAAACTGTCCTTTGAATCCTGATCGAGTTGAGGATATTCCAATACTGTCTCAACAGCACCTTTTATGCTGGTCAAAGGTGTTCTCAACTCATGGGAAACATCAGCAACGAATTCTCTTCTGGATTTATCAAGTTCATAACGACCTGTGTTATCGTGGATAACGCACATTATTCCAACTTGTTCTTTTTCTTGTTGTGTATATCTAAATTCGGCAAAAGTAACATCAAATGCCTTCTCACCATACAATACGTCTCTTACAACATAATTGCGATTCTCTCTATATCCGGCTGAAACTTCCTTGTAGTTGATCTGCAGCCATTTCATCATCTGAGAGAAAGAGAAATCATGGAGATCGCCATTTATGTTAAACAATTCCGAAGCCATCTTGTTGACATGCATCGGTTTTCCTTCAGAATCAAATGCCAAAACCGCATCATTCAGATATAGGAAAAGAGTTTCGAATTTTTGTCTTTCACCGGAAACTTCATCAAGAGTGTTTTTAATTACCGATCTCATGTAATTGAATGTTTCTCCGAGTGTTCCGATTTCGTCCTTGCTTCTTATTTGGATTTCTTCTGAATATTCACCCTCTGTTATTTTTTCAGCACTTCTTGTCATGTCGCCTATCGGGTCAGCGATTGCTTTTGAAAGGAAGAATGACAAAACTATCGAAATCAGCATTCCGATAAAAATTGTTGTTATGATAATCTGGAATATAATCTCAGCAAATTGTCTTACGTAGTTTTGTGAGTCTCTTATATAGATAATACTTGCATTAGTTCCGTTCGAAATGTAATAGGCATAATCTATATAATCCGTCCAGAATTGTTTGCCTACGCCTGTGACTCCGGTCATGGCAGTTATGATATTTTTGGTCAACTCAAGACTGCCTGCAGAGTATTCATCAGAACTTGCAAGCACTATACCATCTATAGAAATTACATAGTAGTTCCTATACCTGTTTATTCCCAGTAAACTTTGGTTTGCTTTCAACAATTCGGATTGAACCGAATAGTACTCGGATTCATTCAATGCATTTTTCAATTGTACAACAAGTTCTCCGTTTTCGGAGAAGGCCTGCTCCATCTGATCATTGAAATCTGAGTTATAGAAGTTATACATGTTGACAAACAATACAGAACCTACAGTTGCCATCAGAATAATCGTAAATACTACGAAAATCAAAATGATTTTAAAGTGTAAATTTCGGTACATATTCTGTCCTTTACTTTGAAATGTAATATCCCTTTGTTCTTATTGTTTTTATGTATTCCGGTTCTGCCGGATTGGATTCAACTTTAGCTCTAAGCCTCGACATAGTAACATCTACTACTCTTGCTCCGCCGTAATAACCTTCGTATCCCCAAACATTGTTTAACAATTCTTCTCTTGTAAACAACTGGTCCAAATTGGTTGCCAGATACAAAAGTACCTCATATTCTTTACTTGAGAGTTCAATTTCTTTTCCGTCTTTTTCAACTCTGTAATTCTTAGTGTCTATAGTAAGACCACGGATAACTATCCTCTCCTGAGGGTTAGATACGGATTTTACTTCAACTTTTTCTCCGACATTTCTTCTTATATTAGCCTTTACTCTGGCCATCAATACTTTTACGGAGAATGGTTTTGTCACATAATCATCAGCACCTATATCGAGTCCTGTTATCTTGTCTATATCTGACTCTTTTGCGGTTACCATGATTATTGGAGTATTAAGTGTCTTTCTGACTTCTTTGCAAATCGAGAAACCATCTCTTTTAGGAAGCATTATATCAAGCAGGATGAGATCATAGTCACCTGTCAAAGCCTTTTTGAGACCTTCTTCTCCATCAAAGGCCTGATCCACGTGATAATTTTCCATCATTAAGTTCACTTGAAGAAGTTGAGAAATGTTTCTTTCATCCTCAATTATCAGTATTCTTTTATCTCCGTTGTTTGCCATATTAAACTTCCTTTCGGATTAATTAGTTTTGAGTCTGTTCATAGTGCAACAAATATGCACACACCAAATCTACTACAAGTCCGTAACTCTTGACACCTTCAGGTTGTCCGTGAGAAATGATACTTGTATCGTTTATTTTGTCAGAAACCGTAGCTGCTGGATTTGAAGCATATTTCACAAAGAAATCACCATAAGAAACAAATTCGTTCATCAGTCTTTTATTGATGTAACTGCGAAGTTTTTTATTCAGAGTTGAATCAGCAGAACTCAATTTATCCATCACTTCATGAAGCATATCCATATATCCGGAATACCTCATATATGGACTATCACTGTTCATGCACACAATGAATTCAACAAAACTTGCTTCATCTTCCCTTCCTATTCCTCTCTGATGAGCAGATTCATGAGCAGCTGATGAAACAATTACAAAGTCCGGATAATTCATGTTTAAATTAGCTTCACCCGTCAAGCCAAAATACAAACCTGATATATGCGTATATGTCCATAAAAAGCTTATCATAACCGGTTTTACCTTTGTTTGCATTGGCTGGAAGAAGTCATATTTTTCTATTACTTTGTCCCAGGCTTTGTTCAATTCATCATTGAGTTCATCAATTGAATACGGCATAACCGAATAAGTTTGTTCAGGAAAGACTATGTCTTCCAGTTCTGCTGCAGCCCTGTCAGCAAGTATAACGCCTGTGTCATATAAGTCCTTGGCGGACAATTTTTCAACTTTGATTCCCATCTTCTCAGCAACAGTTTTGCCATAATAGCTGGATCCTGATGTGCACTGAGCAATTATGAATATAACTAACATAGTTGCCAAAAGTGATGAAAATACCTTGTAAAACTTATCTGTGTTCTTGAATATCCATATAATTAACAAAACAAAAATCACAACATAGAGCGGGATACACAATATTATCGTTTCGGTCAAAGAAAATGGCACAATGCCTGATATAGCAGTCATAACCCAACGGGCTACTCGTCCCAATGAATCATTGATAGTGTCAGCAAAAACCTGATTATTTCGAGCAATTATGTTTATTACTACCATCGCAATTGCGATTGCAATGAGTACTATCAGATATATAGGACAATACTTGAAGAAAGTCTTTTTCTCTTTCACAAGAAAACCTCGCATTATATAATAAATATCGTACGCAAATATATTATCATAATGATTTACGAATTACAATAAATATGTTGACAATCAACTCTGCTAATGTGTACACTTATTTGTAATCGTTTTTACATTGACTTTACGAAACACACAAAGTATAATATGAAATTAAATTTCTACATTTGAGGGTGCTATGCCAGATTTATTTAAACTTCATTCGCCATATTCAATAACCGGAGATCAACCTGAAGCAGTTGATTTTATTGTTAATGGTTTAAATAATGGCGAAAAAGAAATGTCTTTAATAGGTGTAACAGGCTCTGGCAAGACATTCACAATGGCAAATGTCATAGCACGTATGAATCGTCCGACTCTGGTGCTGTCACACAACAAGACTTTGGCCGCTCAACTGTGTTCGGAATTCAGAGAGTTTTTTCCTGAAAATGCCGTAGAGTACTTCATTTCTTACTACGATTACTACCAGCCTGAAGCATATATTCCGGGCAAGGATTTATACATTGAAAAGGATTCACTTGTTAATGATGAAATCGACAGACTCAGACACAGCGCTACTTCTGCTCTTTTTGAAAGAAGAGATGTAATAATTGTTGCAAGTGTGTCTTGTATTTACTCATTAGGTGATCCAAGCGAATACAAGAGTTTGGTTGCTTCAGTCAGAGAAGGTCAAAACATAGATATGCGCAAATTCATGCGAAAGTTAATTTCTATAAATTACACCAGAAATGACCTCGCACTCTCAAGAAACAACTTCCGTGTCAGGGGTGATACACTGGAAATCATGCCTTCTTCCGAAACAAACCTTGTAAGAATCGAGTTTTTCGGAGATGAAGTTGACAGAATCACGGAAGTGAATGCATTGACGGGTGAAATAAAGCGCAGACTCAGTTATGTTTCTATTTATCCAGCAACTCACTATGCAACATCCGAAGAAAAAAGAAACAAAGCTCTTCAGGACATCTATGAAGAGATGGTAGAACGTGTTGAATTGTTCAAAAGCGAAGGAAGGTTCATAGAAGCACAAAGAATAGAAGAGCGCACAAAGTTCGATATAGAAATGATAAAAGAGATGGGTTATTGTTCCGGAGTGGAAAACTATTCAAGAGTTTTAACCGGAAGACCGGCTGGTTCTACGCCATTCTGTCTTTTGGACTTCTTCCCCGATGACTTTTTGATGTTTGTTGATGAATCACATGTTACTCTGCCTCAGGTCAGAGCTATGTCCGGAGGCGACAGGTCAAGAAAACAATCTCTCATAGATTATGGTTTCAGACTACCTTCAGCTTTTGACAACAGACCATTGAGATTTGATGAATTTGAATCTGAAATAAATCAAGTTGTATATGTTTCAGCTACTCCCGGCCCATATGAAAAAGAACACAGCTCCAGGATGGTTGAACAGATAATAAGACCAACAGGCCTGCTTGATCCTAAAGTAGATATCAGACCTATCGAAGGTCAGGTTGACGATTTGTTAGGCGAGATCAGGGAAAGAGCCAAGAACAATGAAAGAGTTCTTGTAACCACTCTGACCAAAAAAATGGCTGAAGATTTATGTGAGTATTACGGAACAAATGGGGTCAAAGTAAGATATATTCACCACGAAGTTGATTCGCTCGAGAGGCAGGAATTAATCAGGGATTTGAGACTGGGTGTCTTTGATTGCCTTATTGGCATCAACTTGTTGAGAGAGGGATTGGATATACCGGAAGTTTCCCTTGTTGCAATTCTTGATGCAGATAAAGAAGGATTATTGCGTTCTGAAACTTCACTGATTCAGACCATAGGACGCGCTGCCAGAAACGAACATGGATTGGTTATAATGTATGCTGATACAACAACCGATTCCATGAGAAGGGCTATTAAGGAAACCGAAAGAAGAAGATCTATTCAGGAAAAATATAACAAAGAACACAACATTACTCCTCATACAATCAAGAAAGAAATCAGGGATGTAATTGAGATTAAATCAAAGAAAGACATTGAAAGAGCTCAACACAAGGGCAGGATGTCAACACACGAAAGAAACACATTGATCGAACAGATGCAAAAGGAAATGAAAGAAGCTGCCAACATGTTAGACTTCGAACGTGCAGCTTATCTAAGAGATGCAATAGCAAAAATCAGAAATCCGGAGTAATTATGGAACCTAAATACATAAGAATAAAAGGTGCAAGAGTTCACAATTTGAAAAATGTGGACGTCAATATTCCAAAGAACACTTTGACTGTCATAACGGGATTATCAGGTTCGGGAAAATCTTCTTTAGCATTTGACACTTTGTATGCAGAAGGACACAGGAGATTTGTTGAATCACTCAGTTCGTATGCCAGACAGTTCTTGGGCCAGGTGGATAAACCGGAAGTGGACTCTATTGAAGGGTTGAGCCCGGCAATTGCAATTGACCAGAAAACAACTTCAAACAACCCCAGATCTACAGTTGGAACCGTAACTGAGATTTATGACTATCTGAGATTGTTGTTTGCAAGAATTGGTGTTCCTCATTGTCCCGTCTGCGGAAAAGAAATAAAAGCAATACCGACAGATGTAATTCTGGATAGTATAAAATCCATGCCCGAACAGACAAAATTTGTAGTTCTGGCTCCAGTAGTCAAAGATAAGAAAGGAACCCATGATAAGTTATTTGCTGATTGTCTGAAAAACGGCTACACAAGAGCAAGAGTTGACGGCGAAATGGTAGAGTTGTCAGAAACGCCTCAACTGGATAAAAACAAAATGCACAACATAGAAATCGTTGTCGACAGACTTGTTTTGAAAAACGGAATTGACAGCAGACTTGCAGATTCCGTTGAAACGGCATTAAAACTCGGAAACAATAATGTCGTTATATATAACATGGATACAGAGCAGGCGACAACATATTCACAAAACTATGCCTGCGAAGAACACTCTTTTACCATGAGTGCTCTTGAGCCGAGATTATTCTCTTTTAACGCTCCTTTGGGCGCGTGTCCGAATTGTTCAGGAATCGGTTCTATTCAAACACTTTCAAAAGACAGGATTATTCCGAACAAAGACCTCTCAATAAGAGAAGGTGCCATTGATGTAGCCGGTTTTATGAATGCTGATGAAGAGAGCTGGGGCGGTGCGCTACTTGTAGAAGTGGGAAAGGCATACGGATTTACTCTTGACACAAAAATATCCGATATGACAAGTGAACAACTCAGTGCTTTGTATGACGGATGCGGAAATGAAACATTCTACGTTGTCAGATATTTTGAAGGCAGAAGGCATGAAGGTCCTGTAAAATGGCGCGGACTTTTAAATACTATTAAAAACAGGCGCGATCAGGAGTGGTCTGAAAAGTATGATGAATACTATGATTCAATTCCTTGTCCAGTTTGTAAGGGAAAGAGATTAAAGCCCGAAGTCTTGGCAGTAACTGTATCTCAAAAGAACATTCAACAAGTTTGTGATATGAGTGTTCTTGACTCTTTGAAATTCTTTGAAGAAATGAATTTGAACAATGAAGATGAGCAGATATCCCACGAGATAAATAAAGAAATAAAATCCAGACTCACGTTTTTAAAGAATGTCGGTTTAGGATATTTGTCTCTCTCTAGACAAGCTACTACTTTGTCAGGAGGCGAAGCTCAGAGAATCAGACTTGCTACTCAAATAGGTTCTTCTCTGTCTGGAGTTATGTATATTTTGGACGAACCAAGTATAGGGCTCCACCAAAGAGACAATTCTAGACTAATAGGAACTCTTAAGAGTTTGAGAGATAGCGGAAACACGGTAATTGTTGTCGAGCATGATAGCGAAACCATGGAGTCTGCTGACTACATTATTGACATAGGTCCGGGCGCGGGAATACACGGCGGCGAAATAGTTGCTGAAGGAACACCCGCTCAGATTGCAAAAAACAAAAAATCCTTAACAGGCCAGTATTTAGCCGGGAAACTTTCAATTCCAGTTCCTAAGGAAAGAAGAAAAGGAACAGGCAAATATCTGACTATAGTAGGCGCTGCACAAAACAATCTTAAAGGAATTACAGTCAACATTCCTCTGGGCAAATTCACATGCATAACCGGAGTATCAGGTTCCGGAAAATCCTCTTTGATTGAAGGAATATTGCTTCCAAAACTTGAAAAAGAATTGAACAGAGCAAATACATTTCCCGGAAAATGTGAAAGTATTAAAGGTTACGAATATTTAGACAAAGTCATTTCAATAGATCAAAGTCCCATAGGAAGAACGCCAAGATCTAATCCAGCAACATACACCGGTTTGTTTTCAGACATCAGAGATTTGTTTTCAAAAACACCTGATGCCAAAACCAGAGGCTATGGTCCCGGCAGATTCTCATTCAATGTGTCAGGAGGAAGATGCGAAGCCTGCATGGGTGATGGTGTTAAGTGCATAGAAATGAATTTCCTTCCTGATGTTTACGTCAAGTGCGACGTTTGTCAGGGACACAGGTATAATAAAGAAACCCTTGAAGTAAAATACAAGGGCAAAAACATATATGATGTGTTGGAAATGAGTGTTGAAGAAGGCCTTCAATTCTTTGAAAATATACCCAAAATACGAAAGAAGCTTCAAACCTTGTTTGATGTTGGTCTTGGCTACATAAAAATCGGACAATCATCAACAACATTGTCAGGAGGTGAAGCTCAGCGTGTTAAATTGGCAACTGAACTGTCAAGAGCATCTACGGGAAAAACAATTTATATCCTTGATGAGCCAACTACAGGTCTACACACTTATGACGTTGGGTGTCTGCTTGGTATTCTTAACAGACTCGTTGATTCAGGAAACACAGTAGTTGTCATTGAGCATAATCTTGATGTTATTAAAACCGCAGATCATATTATTGACTTGGGTCCTGAAGGAGGAGATGGCGGAGGCACTATTATAGCTGAAGGAACTCCTGAAGAAGTATCTGAAATAGAATCATCCTTCACAGGAAACTTTTTGAAGAAGGTATTGAACACTTAATTGTGAACAAAATCTTATTTTGTACATATTTTCTTTACAATTTTTGCATTTATTATTATCATTAGAAGGTGTTAATATGTACAAGAAGAAAAATATTGTCTATCCATAACAAAATAAAAAGAGAGGAGCACAGGCGCTCCTTACGCCTCCGGACAGAGGCATTGCGCCATTAAGGTATAATAATGAAAAAGTCAACCAGAACCATTTTGATTTATGCTGGTATTCTCGTAGTTATTGTTTTACTTGCAACACTGCTTTTAAACAATAATAATGGCAATGCTTTAACGTATAGTCAAATACTGGAAAAATTCAAAAACAATGAAGTTACTGAGTTTGTTGTATCTGGAACTAATGTTTTAACAGTCAAAACAACTGATAATAAGACGTTAAGATTTACCATCAGAGATGTCACATTATTCAAGAGAGATATCCAAACATATTTGGATAAACAGATGGCTCTTCCTGAAACAGAAAGAACATTGAAAAAATGGACAATTGAAACCAGTAACAATTTCTTTCTGTCGTTCTTACCATACATTGTGATAGTAATAGGAATGATAGTTGTTTATGTGATTTTCTTCCGTAGAATGACTTCTGAACAAATCAAGATTCAAAAGTTTTCTCGAGCAAGAATCACATTTGGTCAAGCAAACAAGAGCAAAGTCTATTTTTCCGACGTTGCAGGTTGCGATGAAGAAAAAGAAGAACTTCGTGAAGTCGTTGATTACTTGCGAAATCCCGCAAAATACAGAGAAATGGGTGCAAGAATCCCAAGAGGTATTCTTCTTGTAGGACCTCCGGGATGTGGAAAAACTCTTTTGGCCAAAGCTGTAGCAGGCGAAGCAGGAGTTCCCTTCTTGTCAGTTTCAGGATCAGATTTTGTTGAAATGTACGTTGGTGTTGGTGCTTCCAGAGTTAGAGATTTGTTTGAAACAGCAAAGAAAGCACCCGCAAGCATTGTATTCATAGATGAAATTGATGCTGTTGGTCGTCACAGAGGCGCAGGTCTCGGAGGCGGTCATGATGAACGCGAACAGACTCTTAACCAATTGCTTGTTGAAATGGATGGATTCGGAACTCATGATGGTGTCATAGTAATGGCAGCTACAAACCGTCCTGACATACTTGACCCTGCCCTCTTAAGACCAGGTAGATTTGATAGACAAGTTACTATCAATTATCCTGATATTGAAGGACGCGAAGCAATTCTTAAGGTACATTCAAAGAGCAAACCGTTGGCTTCCAATGTCGATTTCAGACATGTAGCCGAAGTTACAGTCGGATTCACAGGAGCTGATTTAGCTAACCTGATGAATGAAGCAGCACTTCTTGCTGCTAGAAAAGGCAAGAGCCTTATCGATATAGATGATATCAGTGAATCCATAATCAAGATTGAAGTCGGTACTCAGAAGAAATCCAGAAAAACAAAGTTGGAAGAAAAGAAAAAAACCGCTTATCACGAAGCCGGTCACGCAATTGCCGCTTACTTCTTACCAACTCAGGATCCTGTTAAACAGATATCTATTATTCCTTCCGGAAGAGCTCTTGGATATACTTTGAATCCTCCACAGGAAGACAGATACAGCGTATATAAGAATCAACTCAAAGAAAACATTGCTATGCTCTTAGCAGGACGTGCTGCTGAAGAAACTGTCTTCGGTGACATCTCAGGTGGTGCTTCCAATGACATAAGCAGAGCTACAGATATTGCTCGCAGCATGGTTATGCAGTATGGTATGAGTGAACTGGGAACTATAAGATTTGGTTCCGAACATGATAGAGATGAAATATTCCTTGGTCGTGATTTTAACTCAAGCAAAGATTACTCCGAAGAAACCGCTGCAAAGATTGATGAGCAGATTAAGCTCATAATTGATGAAGGATATGTTCTTGCTAAGAAAATTGTTACAGATCACCGCGATAAACTTGATTTTGTTGCTGAATTCTTAGTTGAAAACGAAACAATGGATGGAAACGAATTCAAATCAGCAATGGAAGGTGCGACAGCTGAAGAACTCAAAGCAATGGCTGAAGAAAGAAATAAAAAAATAGCAGAAGAAAATGCTGCAAAAGCCGCTGTAGATGAACAAAGACGTCGCGAAGAAGAAGAAAGAAGAAAGAAACGCGAAAGAGAAAACAACAATAACAATCACAATGAAAGACCTGGAATGTGGAATTAATAATCAAAAATTAGCCATCAGGTTATATAATGAATTGTAGAAGAATGGGCAGTTTAAAAACTTTGATCAGTTTTAAACTGCCCTTTTTTAATCTTTCATATGTTTTTCAAAACGGAACATTCCATCGAATCCATCACCATCGTCATAATTGTTGACTTCACCAGTTTCGGGATCGTGAGGATCAGGATGTTTGCAATTGAAGAACTCTACGATCCCCTACGCTACGGCGTACTGTCCTCCGATGACCGGTATTCAATTTGAATAATTTTGCCGGAAACCCTTGGTTATCAAAGGTTTCCGGTATTGACATGGCGTCCCCGAGCGGATTCGAACCGCTGGCCTTTCGCTTAGGAGGCGAACGCTCTATCCTGCTGAGCTACGGAGACATACAGTTGTCAAAATTATTTTGACAACCCTATTTTTTATCATCCTTGTTTTTCTTTTTGAACAATCCCTTCATTTTTTCTTTAAAGGATTTTTCTTCTTTTACTTCGTTTGAGTCAGTCTCAACATCATTAGCGGTTTTAGCCTTATGTTCCTCATCTGCAATAATAAATGCTTTCGAATCATCATTAGCAGCATAATCCACCAATTCTGTTGACTCTCCGCTCTTCTCTAATCTCTTATTGATTAGTTCCTTTACGAATACATAAATAACAGCAAACAATGGTACCGCTATAATTGTTCCTACAAATCCAAACAAACCAGTCATCAAAACTACCGCAAGGAAAATGAAAGCTGCTGAAAAACCAAGATTGACTTTGAGAAGTTTTCTTGCAATGAATTGATAGTCAATAATTTGAATGATTATGAATGAAATGAGATACCAAATTGCAATATCCGGATTTGAGATAAATACAATGAAAGTTGTAACCAAACCACCAAAAATAGGTCCGAAAATAGGAACAAAACTTGTAATAGCTGTAATAAGACTTATCAAAGGATAATATGGCACTCCTAATATCATATTAACAAAGAGAGATATTACCCCACACAATATTGAGTCTACGAGTTTTCCATACACAAAATGTCCAAAATATTTATTCATTACTATTTTGGCATGACTGAATCTTGAATAAATCTTATCGGTAAAAATAGCTCTCATCAGCTTTCTGGCTTGAGCAATCAGTTTTTCCTTTGCTGCCAATAAATATACTGACAATATTAATCCCAGCAATACATCTTTTATTGCATTTGCAATATTTGTAACTATAGTAGTTATATCAGGAATGTATTTAGAAATAAAATCATAAATTGTATTGATTGCATTACTTATCGCTTCTACAACGCTCGCAAAGAAAGGAGCAAATATTGACTCACTTGATGCTTGAGCTTCAAGCCATGATTGAATAGCATCGATGTATAGCGGCAATTTGCCGGACAAATCAGAATAACCACGTCCTACTTGAGGAATAATTATCCAGAATACTATTGCCAGCAAAATCAGAATGATCAAATATGTCAGAATGATACCAAATGTTCTTCTTAACCTGCGACCATATTTCATTTTGTCGCAGAATTTAAACAATCTCTTTTCATAAAAGATCATCTGGAAACTGAGTATGTATGCAAATCCGATTCCAAACAATATTGGTCTGACAACAGCAAATATTTTTCCAACAAACGATGAAACATCACCGTTCTTTATAAAGAAAAACACTGCAAGTATGCCTATGGCCAATACTATAAAACTATAGAAGGCAATGGTAGCATACTTCTGGTTCTTTTCAAATTTCATATACCATTACCTCCTATCTCTTTAAATCTTTTTTTGTTTACTGATTAACTTGAACTTGTTCGCTAGCTTCTTCCAATTCCTGTTCTGTATCGAGAGCCCTTCTGTAATATGATGTAGCTCTTTCAATTATTAATTCCCATGGTTCTGGAATTGTTTCCTGTGCCTTTTTACTTACCTGTGCTCTCTTTTCATCGTCGCTGAAAATGAATTCTATTTTTTCTGCCATTGCATTTGCATCCAGCTCAGCAACATAACCATTCTCATCTTCCTCTATAACTTCAGCGGAATTAGAGCCTTTGGTTAACAAAGATGGTACTCCTACCAAAGCAGCTTCTCTTACAACCAATGGTGCGTTGTCATACATTGATGGGAAGAAGAACAGATCTGCACTTGCGTAAACACCAAATATCTCTTTTCCATTAACTTCGCCTATATACTTGTAATTTTCAAGGTTAATACTTGATGCATACTTGAGAATATCCTTTCTATGATATCCTTCACCTGCAATAATCAGATAGTAATTCTCTTTTCTGTCTTCAAGTATCTTTGTTGTATCCAAGATTACTTTCAGATTCTTCTGCCAAATCATTTGGCCTACAAACAACAATATCTTTTTGTCTTTCGGAATATCGTATTTTTCTATTACATCTTTTTTCAGTTGTTCTACATTAATGCTTTCATCCAAAGGATCAATACCATTGTTCATGACATGTATTGTTCCGTTGTAACCATACTGTCTCAATGTGTCAGCTGTCCTTCCGGAACAAGCCCAAACCATGTCACATTTACAAAAATGATCCACAACCACATTGACGACAATCTTTGCCAACAACTTACTATGTGTAATGCTTACCGTATCATCATAAAACTTACTGTGGAATGTTGATACAACCGGTACTTTAAAAATCTTTCCAAGCTTGATTGCCTGTCTGCCTGTAATGAATGGAGAATGACAATGAATTACGTCAAAATGCTTTTCTTTGAAATAATTCTTCATCTCTTTGGTCACGAAAGGATTCGGGAAACTATAACTCCACCCTGGTATTTTTATTGGTTTAATCTTGTAAACATCATATGGCAATTGTGAATAATCAAAATCTTTTTCATATGGGCAAAACACAGTAACATTTCCGTTGTACATTTTTGTCATGTATTTTGCATATGCATTAACCGTCTTGATTACTCCATCTACTCTTGGATAGTACAAATCGACGAATAGAGCCACATTAAGCGGGCCTTCTTGAGGTGGTTTTATTTTCATATGCTTCTTGTGAATGATAGCACTCTTCGCTGTAATGATAATACCTACTATTATCCACATGTAATATACTAAGAATCTCCATGCAATGACTGCCCAGAACAGGAAACCTTCCTTAAGCTGAGAGAATACGGCATAGAAATAACCTTCAGCAGCACCTGAGTTACCAGGACTTGGAATTACTGTGATTGCTGCGTAAATGTACACTACGCGAGAGAAAGTATCCCACCAATCCCCAGTCCCACCAAATGCTTTAAGCATAAAGAAAGGAATTGATAGAATTGCTACCTGGTATATTATTGATAAAAACAGCAAAAGTATTGTGAAATGCGGGCGCTTGTTTATGATTTTGAAACTTGAGACATATTCGTTCATTACTGTAGTTATTTTTTCTACAGCTTTTTCTTTGTCTTTAACTATTCTCAATTTGTTCAAAAACTTTGCAATTGCATTCAAAAATGCAATAAATGGTTTTGGGAACAGCGCAAAGAAAACAATTGCAGCTGGAACCAGCATATAGAAGAACAAACCAACATATGCTTGTACTCGGACCAACACAATTGTATCAACAATATTTCTGTTCGAAATAAATACCACTATTGCAATTAATATGAAAGCAACTTGTTGTGCCAAAAAACCAATAATCGGTATTGATCCACTGACTCCATTAGAAAAACCACGTTGTTTCAGATAAATCATTTGGAATGGCTGACCACCTGCACCGAGAGGAGTGACATTGTCATAGTACTTTCCTAGCATTGCGCACTCGAAAGCACCTCTGGAATCACTCTTTCCGGAGGCAACCATAATCATTTTCTTATATTCGTAATAGAGCATTAAAACCGCAACCAAAAAGCATAGTATCCCTATTCCAAGGTACCAAAACTTAATATCGGAAAAGTTTATGAAAGTTGCGGATTCTTTTTGTTTTTTGTATTCATCAATAGCGATATAACCAACCACAATAAGGTTGATTACTAAAACTGCAATCAACCAAAAGCGGTGTTTGTTCTTCGTTTTTTTGTTGTTAATGTTATCCAAAATATATCGACTCCTTAGATATCTCTATTAAGGTTATTATTCATAGTAATATTAATTTTGATAATTAGTATATCGCCTTATATTACCACTCATTGCATATAAAGTCAATTAAAACGAGTGTCGCGCGCTCTGTCTGCAGTTTTAAATTTGTCAAAAAAATGAGTTGTAACAGAATTATCCAATTTGGTAAAAGCTATTGCCAGCAAAGCTGTTTTGATGTACAATTATCATGGATATTTATAGAATGTATGAAAGGAACAATTTGTGAAAAACAAAGCAAGAATCGTAGTTGGAAAAGCATTTAAATGCACATTATCTCTGTTGTTATGTGTGCTATTTGTTATTCCAAGTCTTTCAGCGTATACAGTCAATAATTTTGATTTCTCGGACTCCAATGAAAACATGTACACAAACAGTGTTGCTCCAAGCATCCTTGTGGAACTGTTAACCAAGGATTCATATACAGACTTTGAGAAGAAGTATCTCGATTCCAATCAAGATTACTATTTAAGATATAACACCCAGATTTCAACCGATTATGTAGACCTTGAAGCTGTTGGTTCTAATATATTCGTTACCGCTCGAGTGTACGTGGCAAGAACCAAGAACAACAGAAGCATAAGATGGATTCCGGTTTCTGCAACCTGCAATGGTGTTACTTTAGATTTGGTTCTGACAAATGGACAGTATGAATGTCAATTCAGCAATATGAAACCCGACACTTCATATCCGATAAAAGTTAACTACAATGCAACAATCGAGATAACTCCAGTTGATGCAAATCTACTCGTAAACAAGGTTTATAACGATGCTCTTGATGTCAAAGAGATCATGGATTTATACGACAGGAATCTGACAAGATATAACAATAATGTAAAAGCATATGAAGAGTATCAAAGACAATACAACATTTATCTCAATGAACTGAGCGCATATAACCAGTACTTAAGTGATTACAGTGATTTCCAAAGAAAAGTTACAGACTACGAACAATACTTAAAAGATTATGCCGAGTACGAAAGTGAACTTGAGGAATATAACAATTACCTGAAGTTACTTGATGAATACAACAAGGCATACGAGCAATATCAAAAAGAATTAGAAGCATTCAAGAACGATTACGAAAAATACTCAGCATATTTGGAATACCTGGCAAAAGTTGAAAAATGTGAAGAATTCCTTAAGAAAATGGATCAGATATTCATCACTTCATCTCAAGGCCATTCCATGTATGAGACAATAATTGGCGGCACGGTTGACACTGTTCTAAACAACAAGGATCAATTAATCAGCTATGGTGGAGTAAGTTCTGAAGATATAGATAACGCAGGAATAGCAACACAATCACTCAGAAGCTTATTAAGAGCATATAGGTCGTTAACAACTAATTCAGCAAGATTTGAATGGTACAAAACAAATCACAGCTTGCTACTGAGTTCTTTCATAATGCTCTATTCAAGCCTGTATTCTTTAATGCAGAACAGAGCTGTTTATGTCGAAATGACAAAGAGAGAAAAAACAACAAGATTTTACCAGTTTATATCTCAAATGTATGTCATATGTATGAATCTGGATGACTCTGCTTCTCTGTCAAAAGACTGGTACATTTACGACATTCAGTCGAAGAAAAATATAACATTAATGCAAATTCTCGAACCCGATTTGTACTTCGAGGATACTAATAATGCAACTCCAACAAATGTTTCTTGGCCCAGCGAAGTTGAAAAGGTAGAAATACCGACTACTACAGTTGTTCCGGAAAAACCGGCAACTATGTTTGAGCCATATCCGCCGACGGTGGTGAGTGAGCCTATTCCACCTGAAGTTGTAGTTCAGCCAGTTGCACCAGGTGTTGTTTTGGCTCCTGGAGCAAAACCGACTCAACCTGCTTTGTCTACAACACAAAGATCATTGTTGACAGAGCTTGAAAATGGAAATATTAAAAACAGACTCAGCGTAACGTCGAAATATGATTACAAAATTGAAACATCAATTAACACGTTTTTAACTGCTGCAGATATATATCCATTCCCTGTTGTCACATTTGTAAATTATAACGGAACCGTAATTGTTGATTTAGTACTTAAAGATGCAAGCGAAGCATCAAAGATTCGTCCGGATATTCCTCCATCATCCTATGAAATGTACACATTTGAGTATTGGGAAACAACAGGCGGAAACAGAGTCGATTTTAACAATGTGATAAGAAATCTCACCATATATCCGCATTTTTCGACTTCAGTTGCTCAATACACCGTTACATGGGTAATGAAAGACAAAACCATAACAACAAAATGTGCTTATGGGGTTGTTCCTGAATGTCCTGAAAGTGTCAATGATTATTACGACTCAGAATACAAATACACATTTGAGTGTTGGGACAAAGATATCTCACCTGCTCTAGGCGATACATCGTATACAGCTCAATATTCCAAAGAGAAACGCATATATGAGATAGAGTGGATAATCGACAAGAGTGTATACGTTTCAGATTGCGAATTCGGTGTAATTCCCGAATGCCCTGAATCTGATCTGGATTACTATACTCTCGATGGTTATTACGAATTCAAAGGATGGGATAAGCCTGTTTCAAAAGTAACCGAAAACACAAAATATACCGCTGTTTTCGAGCGCCATGATTTGGTGTCCGAACAAAATAATAACGATTATGAAATAGTTGGTGACTCTAGTTCATTTATTATCACAGCAAAAAATGCTGCCAATATGTTCAACATTACATATTTGTCTATTTTAGCTGCGAAGAATGACATGAAGATATCTGTTGTAGCAAACGACAAGTGCGTTGTTGACATCCCATCAAGTGTTTTGAAGACAAATGTCAACAATGGTGTCAGTTTAAAGGTTGAATTCAACCAGATTTCCGAAGAATCCTTCACCATGTTAGTTGAAATGGTTGATGGTTCGGGAAACACGATAGATACAAATGGTTTGATGGTGAAAATAAAAGAAACTGATGTTTCCAATTACAAATGCTATGCCGTGATCAACGGTTCAAGAGAAGAATTATCCTTCTTCAAGCAAGGTGAATATTTGGTATTGACTCTAAAAGACTCTCAGAGCGATCTCATCTTTGAAAAGAAGGATGATAATCAAGAAGACGAGTATTTCACAGTAAATTTCTATGTCGACAATAATCTGTATTCAAGCAAAAAATACAAATTCGGAGACAAACTGGAAATGCCCGAAACCCCAACAAAAGAAGAAACCCAAGAATACACATTCTCATTTACAGGATGGGAACCAACAGTGGTTAGTGTAGTAACCAAGAATGTCGATTATCACGGATCATTTAAGCAAACAAAGAAAGCCGGATCTGATGATTACAACGTTTCTCCGCACACCACATACTTCCCCGTTCACTTGATTATTATTGCAATAGTCGTAATTGCCGGAATAACGGTTGGAACTATCTTCTTGGTAAAATTCTTTAAAAACAAAAAGAGACAAAAAATGGATTAAACACCTGAACGCAGACAAGTTCGCTTGTTTGCGTTTTTCTTTGGTGTGTTTTTTTGATGTGTTTTTTGTTTACAATATTGATATTTTTTTATATTACATATTGACACTTGAAATAAAGTGTGGTAAATTATACCCATTAAATAAGCTTATATTGGCGATTTATTGTCACATCAGCTTCAATATGGCAGTAAATTATGCGATTTTATATCCACAATCTAAGCTGATTCAATTTAATTAATTCGAAAA
This sequence comes from Clostridiales bacterium, assembly GCA_016282315.1. Classification (GTDB taxonomy): domain Bacteria; phylum Bacillota; class Clostridia; order Oscillospirales; family CAG-272; genus CAG-841. The sequence continues at coordinate 24,359 of JAEEKG010000097.1, forward strand.
AAGAGGAAGAGAAAATGAAAGGTACAAGAATTATGAGAAGATCTATAGCTACTTTGTTAGCAGTTCTTTTGCTTGTCGGATGCTTTTCAGTATCAGCCTTCTCTGTCAGCTACGGTTTTGCTGGTAGTGATGCTGTTGATATCAGTTATGAAAATGGTGAATTCACCGTTTTGTTCTCATCTGAAAAGCTCGCAACAGTTTTGAATCAAAAGAAAGTCACAATTGAAGATATGAAAGCATTCTTCCCAGACCAACTTTTAAACGCCTGGAGAAATGATGGTATTGCAGGTGTTCTCGCAAATGATGATTTTGCAAAAGCATTCCCGCTTGATGAACTCCTTAAGCTCATACCTCAAGCGATCGTAGATCAAGTATTTACTCCTGAAGCAGTTGAAAAAGTTGCTGATCCTGAAGTTGTTTATGAAACACTCTCAGATCAAGACAAACTTGACTTATACGAACTGATTACTGGTAAAACTTATACCGGTGGTGCTATTGACTATAGCGCATTCACAGGAATTGATTTGACCGGTAAAGATATGGTTGATATCATTTCAAAGGCTGTATCAACAGGAACAATCAACAATCCAGAAGTTAAACTGAGCAGAGCTGAACTCCAGGAAATTTTAAGTCAGGCAATCTACAAAGTATTCACATACACTGATGACTTGACAATCAACGGAGACAGCGTTTGGGTAAACTACAAGGTTGATGAATCACTCCTTGAAAAAACTCTTCTTAAAGCTATCCCAACAAAAGCAGAATTGACAAATCCTGCTAACCCAGCTAACCTTGCTGAACTCACAGTACATTTTGATATTGATGATGGTTTAACTGCAGAAGATGTTGATGTATCTGTAGTTGTTGGTGTTTTCGGTAACGCAGATATAAGCGCTCTTGCTGACTACATCAGCTATGATGATGAAAATGGCGTAGCTGGCAAATTGTTCTTCACAGGCGATCAGTACACTGCTCTCTTAACATCTGATGACGTTGACACAGAAGTTAAACAGCAAATAATCGATTTCTTCTCAAAACCAATTTCTGAAGTTATCGCAACAATCGAAGATTATGACGTTGCAACAATAGTTGCCATCTTTGATGCAACAATGGGTTCTGATGTTGAAGATCCTGCTAGCTTGAGCGATTTCAGCGAAAGCAAGACAAAACGTGTTTATGACTTGGCTATTACAATGCTCAAAGCTCTTCCTGAAAGTGTTCAATCAAAATCTTTTGCTGAACAGTATGACGACGAAAGCGGCGCTTTTGTTATGACCTATAAGTTTGGTTCATTAACAAACAAAGCTCTCGGAAAAGCAAGTCAAAGAGTTGGAAAGAATATCATTGATGAATTCTTCACATACAATGCTTCTACAGCAGCAAATACAACAGTTACATTGTCTCTTGCAGATACAAACATCGTAAAAGTTTCATTTGTTGTATCAGGCTCAAATTCATTCACATACGAAACATTCCTACCAGTTGGATTCAGCTTTGAAGATCTCGCTGAACTCAATGATAGCCTTGATTTGGATTTCGTTGATGAAGACGGAAATGCAGTTACAGAAGTTCCATCAGAAGACATTACAGTTTATTACAACGACAAATATGCTGTAGTATTCCTTGATGAAGATGGAAATGAAATTACAACAGTTTACTACATTCTCGGTGATACTGAAATCGTTGAACCAGAATTCCCTGAAAAAGAAGATTACTATGGTAACTGGAGTGAATATGAACTCGGTTCTGCTGAAGTAATCTACGTTTCACCTGTTTACTATGAGATGTACAGCGTTGTATTCGTTGACGAAGACGGAAACGAAATAGCAGTAGTTAAATACATCCCTGGCGTAACAACTGAAATTGATGAACCAGCTTGCCCTGAAAAAGAAGACTACTATGGTGGTTGGACAGAATACACACTTGGTGAAGAACCAGTCATTTATGTATACCCAGTTTATGAAAAGATTCCTTTCATTGACAAAGGTTACTATGCAGTTATCTTCTACGAAGTTAGAGGCGATGAAGTTATAACAATTGACGTTGTAAGATATAAACCGGGTGCAAGATCAATCGTTGAACCTCCAGTTCCTTCCAAACCAGGTTATACAGGAACATGGGCTCCATATGCATTGAACGAAGCAATCGTTGTATCTACAATTCCAGTATATACACAGAACGAAACATACACAGTAGTATTCGTTAATGAATCCGGAAAAGAAGTTGCCAGAGTAGATTACCTTGTTGGTGTTACATCAATTGAGGAACCAGCTGTTCCAGCTAAAGCAGGTTTCATAGGCGCTTGGGAACCATATACACTCGGCGTTGAAAAGACAATCACAGTTAAACCTGTTTACACAGTTGATCCAAGCACAACAACAGAAAAAGATACAACTGAAACAACAGAAAAGATAACAACTGAGTCTTCAGAAACAGTTACAACTGAATCTACAGAAACAGTTACAACTGAATCAACAAAAGTAACAGAAACAGTTACAACTGAATCAACAAAAGTAACAGAAACTGAAACTGAAACTGGTAAGGTTACAGAAACAACTGATGGCGGAGATAAGACAAAAGGCAATCTCACATGGCTCTGGGTTCTCCTTGTTATAATCTTACTTCTCGTAATCATTATTCTCCTTCTCGTATTCAAGAGAAAGAAATCAGATGATGATGAAAACAAAGAAGATGAAAACAAAGAAGACGAAAACAAAGAAGATTCTGAAAAAGAAGATGACAAATCCGGTGAAGTAGCTGGCGCTGCTGCTGCAGGTGCTGCTGCATCTGAAGAAGCTCCTACTGAAGAAACATCTTCTGAAGAAGCTCCCGCTGAGGAACCAGCTGCTGAAGAAGCTCCTGCTGAGGAACCAGCTGCTGAAGAAGCTCCCGCTGAAGAACCAGCTGCTGAAGAAGCTCCTGCTGAGGAACCAGCTGCTGAAGAAGCTCCCGCTGAAGAACCAGCTGCTGAAGAAACTCCTGCTGAAGAACCAGCTGAAGGCGAAGAAGCAGACGGAGAAGACAAAACAAAATCCGAATAATTAATTGAATCAAGCTTTTAGCCGCCATCTCAACCGAGATGGCGGTTTTTTATATTGCATTTTTAATAAAAAAAGACTATTATATCTTTGTTAAATTATACGAAAGGATGTGAGAGTGTGGATAGTGGCAGTCGAGGGTGCAGAACTAGTTCTAATCAGCCTGTTCCCTTATGTGAAAAATATTTAGATTCTCATATCACTATGGGATAGGTTTCTGATCAGATTTGTTTTGCCTCGCATTATATATATATAATAAGGAGGTATAATAATGAATCAGAAATACACTATTGAGAATATTGAAGATCTTTTTGCTTTTATTGAAAACAAACAATACAGAAATTTAAAAGATGCAATTTCGGATTGGAATGAAGCTGACATAGCCGAACTTATTGAAAAAGTTGCTGAGGAATACGGAAATGATAAAGCCGTATTGCTTTTTCGTCTCTTGTCCAAAGATGTTGCATCAGATGTTTTTGCCTTTTTGCCAACTTACGTACAAGCTGACATAGTCAACATCATGAGTGATGTCGAAGTCAAAAACATTCTTGAAGACTTGTTCGTGGATGATGCCGTTGACCTTATTGAGGAACTCCCTGCCAACGTTGTAAAGAGAGTGCTGAAGAATGCGACACCGGAAACAAGAACAACAATTAACCAGTTCTTAAAGTATCCTGAAAACTCAGCCGGAAGCATCATGACAAATGAGTATCTGGCAATTAAGAAATCCCTTAATGTACAGCAAACATTCGATTATATCCGTTCAAATGGTCAGGATATGGAAACAATCTACACACTGTTTGTAACTGATAAACAGAGACATCTTGAGGGTGTTGTAACTGTAAAAGATTTGTTGATGCATCCATATGAAACTATAATAGAAGAAATAATGGATCCTAACGTCATATGCGCAGTAACAACAGATGACCAGGAAGATGTTGCAGATCAGTTTAGCAAATATGGCTTGGTCACAATGCCTGTTGTAGACAGTGAAAACAGGATGGTCGGAATCGTAACGGTCGATGACGTAGTTAATGTCATGGAAGATGAGGCTACCGAAGATATCGAAAAAATGGCCGCTATCGTTCCTACTGAGAAACCATACCTTAAAACAGGAATCTTTGAAACTTGGAAATCAAGAATTCCGTGGCTTATGTTGCTCATGATTTCAGCAACATTCACAGGACAGATTATTACAAGTTTTGAGAGCGCTTTGTCCGCTTGTGTAGTATTGACAGCCTTCATTCCAATGTTGATGGATACAGGTGGTAACACAGGTTCTCAGGCATCAGTAACTGTAATACGTGCTTTGTCACTGGGAGATATTGAATTCAAAGACATTTTTAAGGTTATATGGAAAGAATTCAGAGTATCCATAATTTGTGCTATAACACTTGCTACTCTCAATTTCGGCAAAATGATGCTGGTTGACAGACTGATATTCGGCAACACTGATGTATCAGTTTTGATTGCATTTGTTGTTTGTGTTGCGATGGTGTTTACTATCATGGTTGCAAAATTTGTCGGTTGTACACTTCCTATGTTGGCACAAAAGATAGGGTTGGACCCAGCTGTTATGGCTTCTCCTTTTATTACAACTATAGTAGATGCAATTTCACTTTTGATTTATTTTGGAATTGCAAAATGGTTGTTAAGTATATAGACACTTTGGCAATTTATCATTGTAAAAAAATAGTGTTTATGATAAAATTCTTGACTGAAATAAAACAAAGAAGGAAAAAAATATGTTTAACAAATTAATCGACATTTTAAAAGCAAATCCACGCAAAATAGTTTTTACTGAAGGTCCTGATGCAAGAATACTTGAAGCTGCTTCAAGATTAAAAAAAGACGGATTTTTAACACCAATTCTCGTAGGTAATGTAAGCGAAGTTAAAGCTGCAGCAAAAGAATACAAATTTGATATTGAGGGCATTGAAATAATTGACCCAGAAACATATCCAGATTTTGAAAACATGGTTGCAAAAATGGTAGAACTCCGCAAAGGAAAAATGACCGAAGAAGAATGCAGAACACTTCTGAAAAAGAGCAACTATTTTGGCACTATGCTTGTAAAAATGGGCGTTGCTGATGCATTGCTGGGTGGTGCAACATACTCAACAGCTGATACAGTAAGACCGGCACTTCAACTTGTAAAGACAAAACCAGGCGCTCACCTTGTAAGTTCATGCTTCATTTTGTCAAAAGAAGGACAAAATCTTGCAATGGGCGATTGTGCTATCAACATTGATTACCAGGATACATTGGACAAAGATGGTAATGTTGTTGTTACAGCAGCTGAAAAGCTGGCTGAAGTAGGAGTTGAAACAGCAAGAACAGCTAAGATATTCGGTATTGATCCTAAAGTTGCTTTCCTTAGTTTCTCTACAAAGGGCTCAGGAAAAGGCGGAACAGTAGAATTGTCAAGAAATGCCACAGAAAAAGCTAAAGAACTTGCTCCTGATCTGGACATTGATGGTGAACTCCAGTTTGATGCTGCTGTTTCTCCTGTCGTTGCTCAAACAAAGTGCAAGGGATCAAAAGTTGCCGGACAAGCAAACACCTTCATCTTCCCATGCATTGAAGCAGGTAACATCGGTTACAAGATTGCTCAGAGACTTGGCGGATATGAAGCTTATGGTCCTATCCTCTTAGGATTGAATGCTCCTATCAACGATCTGTCCAGAGGCTGCAACGCAGAAGAAGTTTATAAGATGGCAATCATAACAGCCGCTTTAAAATAATTTGAAAGGTATGCGGGAAGCATTTGTTTCCCGCAATATTATTATGGAAAAGATTATATATAGAAATAGAAAAAACACTAACTCTTACAAATGGGACAAGATTTCCGCAAAATACAAAGATGGCGAATTGATTGCAGCGTGGGTTGCAGACATGGACTTTGCCACTGCAAAATGTGTCAGAGAATCTATGAAAAAGATTTCTGATTTTGGTGCATTTGGATATGCTTACGCAGGCGACGATTATTATAACAACTTCATAAAATGGGAAAAAACACATTTTAATCACGAGATTAAACGTGAGTGGATACGTTTCTCAACAGGCGTTGTAGCTGCTATCAACTGGGTTGTTCAAGCATTCACAAGTGAAGGAGATGCAATTATTATTCAAACTCCTGTTTATCATCAATTTGCTGAGTCTGTAACAAGTAATAACAGAAAGCTGGTTTGCAATGAACTGGTAAACAAGAACGGAAATTACAGCATTGATATGGCTGATTTTGAAAGCAAAATTGTCGATAATAATGTCAAATTGTTTATATTGTGTTCGCCTCACAATCCCGTCGGAAGAGTTTGGAAAAAAGAAGAACTCTCTGCCATGATGTACGTTTGCAAGAAGTATAATGTACTGGTTATTTCAGATGAAATACATCACGACTTTGTTTATGGAGAAAACAAACACATTCCAACCATGAACATTACCAATTACAACAACCTGATAATGATGACTTCATCTACAAAAACATTCAATCTGGCTGCTCTTGAAAATTCCATAATAATAATCAAAGACAAAGCATTAAGAGATAAATATGACAGCAAAACAGCAAACATTCACGAGTCAAGTGGCAATATAATGGGTTATGTTGCTGCCGCTGCCGCTTTCGGATATGGAAATGAATGGCTTGAACAGGTTAAAAACATAATCTATTCAAACTATCTTTACATGAAAAAGACATTGACAAAAAAATATCCCAAGCTGGTAATCTCTCCTCTTGAAGGAACTTACCTGGCATGGGCTGATTTTGGAGCATACTTGAAGCCAACTCAGATTTCTGACTTTTTTGAAAACAAGTGCGGAATTATCTTTAACTATGGTGAAAGCTTCGGCAAAAATAGCAAAACTTTTGTCAGAATTAATCTGGCAACATCTAAAAAGAATATTAAGGAAATCTGTGATAGGATATCAAAAAAACTGTAGCGTTATATAAATCACTCATAGATATACACAAATGCATTCTATAAATTTGCCCCGGAGCATTTCAAAGTGCCCCGGGGCATATATTTTACATGGTGTTTATGAAAAATTCATATATCATTATTGCTCAGTAAATCCATTTTCTTTAAGCAAATTCACAATGCGTTTCACAGCATTCTTTTCTGCCCCATATGAAAATCCATATAATCCTTCTTTTCCACCACTAGAAATGATTTCAACAGATATTCCATCGGTGTTTTCTTCAACAATTAACGTCAAAGTTAAAGTAGAGTTTATTCTGTAATGATAATATTCAGCAATGAAGATTGTAATCTTGCAATTTGGTTCTTTAATCTTTTTGACAAAAACTTTGTCATCCAAATAAACGGTCGAATTAAACCAATTGCTTAGAATTGTTTCGATTTATACATTACTATGTGAAATCATTTTATTACTAATCACTATACCACCTAGTATAATTAAACCATCCCCAGCAAAGGAATAAATTATACATCTCCTTTGTGATATAATGTTTATGCTTTTGCCATAGTGGAGGATAGGGCAACGCTGGGGAGCGACCTGAGCGCCACTATGGATTTTAAAGAATGGGGATTACCCCCAGTTTGTTTGTGGTTGATCGCCATTTGGAAAACCAAAGCGATAAAC
>JAEEKG010000098.1 GCA_016282315.1 Clostridiales bacterium
GAGGTGAAAGAATTGACCTTGCCGACTAACAGCATTATATCATGAGCATGTCAAAATATGCCACAAGCAGCGCGCGGCGACCGTTTTTGGGAATGCCTGTTCCGCTACGCTCCACAGGCATTCCCAAAAACGCACCCTCTCCGAAAGACTGATCATCTTTTCAAGGGATGGCTTCACAATTAACAAAAATCACTGCAAAGTTTTTTCCTTTGCAAATCTTATTATACGAGGAGGTTTCATTTTGGAACGTGTTGTTCATTCACCGGAGGCGCATATTCCAATGGCATATGTAACGGCGGAAAACGGGGTAATTTACTTGCGTTTTAAGAAAAAGAATGTATTAGAGACAATTACACTGGATCAATTCCTAAATCTGATTATCTTAGCAATCAACGACGAATTACCGGATGATTACTGTACCCGGTACTTCGGTTAAGAGTGTTGGAGCCCCGAGCGTGGGAATCACACTACAGTAAAAGCAATAGGCTCAAGGCGTGCTGAACCAAGCGTGTTTGGCCGGGAGAGTTATTCGATTTCGATTATATATCGAATCGGATTTCTTTCCCGGCTTTTTTATTTCAAATAATATCATATAAGCCTGAACGCGTGCGGGCAAAGGATATTCACATAGGCATTGCAGTTAAACCTGCAAAAAGCAGATGCGGATACCCTTAGTTTCGTGCGCCTTTTTGGCGAAATCACGGGTCTGGGGGATTCTGCATCCTTCAGACCCTTATCCTTTGTCCCTGCTATGGCTGGAAAGGACCATATATGAAGCAGTGGCAAACCTATGTTGCTAAATACCCGTAACTCTTTGATTTTGAAAAGCACCTCAAAAAAACAAAAGACAAAAATCAAAAAACAAGGAGTTACAAAACAATGAAAAACTATATCGAATACGGTTACGATTACAAAATCACAAAAAAGGTCACAGAAGACGGAAAAGAAATCTATTTTGCAGAATTTGTTGACGGCGAAGGCCAGAAACAAAAAGTCCAGATTGAAAAAGAAGTTGCTGACGCAATTATGGAAAGTCAGCGCGAAGAAGCTCTTGCTAGGCGTCAAAGCAGAAAATACTGCGTAAGTCTTGAAGATAACGAAGGCAGGCTTGGATACTTGGATGTTTATCCTTCACTTGTTGAGAATGAAGAATTAACGAATTCACAGAAAGTGAGAAAGGTCCTTTCAATGATGAAACCCAACCAAGCAGAAATACTGAAAAAAGTATTCTTTGAAAACAAAAATCAGCAGGAAATAGCAAAGGAATATGGCATTAGTCAGCCGGGTGTTTGTGGGCGTCTTGAACGTGCAAAAGAAAGATTCAAAAAAATATTTTTTGAGCTCTTTGGCGAAAAACCATTATAATTTGCCCCCAAAAGTTCTTATTAGTGAAGGGGTCATGAAAACAGCCGCTTCAAATAACAATTGAATACCATTCATCAGACACGTTACATACCTTGACTGCCGAAAGCGGTCGAGCCAAGTCCAGAAGGTGCGCCACGATCCTGCAGGTATTTGCGGAGGAGCGATAAAACGATACTCTGGGTGAAGTCGGGTTGCACCCGACGGAGGGCGATGACAGAGGTAAAGGACAATGATACTTCCGTAGAAGAGCGGCTGGCGGAGACCCCGGCAGGAGTAGTAATGCACTCATGGAACTGATTCGCAACCAGTCGTCTGATGGATCCCTTTGGCGCCCGGGACGGGAATAATAGGGCGTCGCCATATTTATCATTTGGAGAAAACGAAAACTATGGAAAAGAAATTGTATCACTTTGAACTCAGGCTTAACAGGGCTGAAAACAAGATGCTTCATAAGAACGCAAAAGCAGCGGGCATGTATTGCTCGGAGTATTTGCGCAACCTGATCAAGGGCTTCGTCCCGAAAACCGTTCCGAAGCCGGATTTCTACGAGGTACTTCAGAAACTGAACCAAATCGTGGACATGCTGCCGGAAAGCCAAAAAATCACGAAAGAACTCAGGACGAGAATTGCAGAGCTGCAGGATGAATTCGTCAACATGGATTCCGTATGCAGTATTGCTTTTGACACAAATCACTGAAAGACCGGGCATAGATAATGGTAGAAAGAGAATTCAAACATCTGATAGGGATGGCCATAAACAGCAAATATGCGGTGAAAGGTCTCTTTGGAAAAACAGAACTGAAAAACCAATATATCGAGCAGGGAAAATGGGCGGTTGCCTACCTGGAAAAGAAATTCAGAGACACAGATCACAATGTCCGCAGATGGCTGTCCGGGGAAAAATGCATCTGTAGAAATCCTAAAACAAATGCTCCTGTGGAGGTTGAAATCGGATTCGATATCGAAGCAATATACCGGTTTCTTACTTATTGCCTGATGCGGAAGGTGGGGGAAGACGTCGACTCTGACTTTTTTGATTATCTTGTGTTATCGGTCACAAGAAGTAACAGCAAAGTCTGGGAAGAGTGCTGATTTGCACATTTGTCATACCTGCCCGGAAGGTATATACTGTACTTGAAAGGCGGGGATTAACATGATAAAGCCAGTAATCAAATACAAATTCAAATTGGATGAATCGCTTTTAATGATCTGCATCAACATACTGAATCAAAAGCGGATCAATCTTAAAGCCGTAGGCGAGAGTTCGCCGGAACTGAACCGGTTATTGTTGAAACTGATTGACGTCAGTGAAGCATAGAAAAATTGAATAGTGCAAAACAGGAAAACACCTTTAAGCCGTTATCGGTAACAAAAGGTGTTTTTTTATTGAACGAGAAAAGGAAAGGAGATCTTGTGGCAAAGAGCAAAAACGAAACAGTAAAAGAGAATCAACTGTCGGTCGGATTGATTTCGGTAAAGGATATAGACAGGTTTCCGGATCACCCGTTCAAGGTCGAAGATAACGAAGAAATGGAACAACTGGCCGAAAGCATCAAGGAAAATGGAGTGCA
>JAEEKG010000099.1 GCA_016282315.1 Clostridiales bacterium
AACGCCGCCAGAGCATCCATATCTGCTATGATCTGATCGGGTTCATCCCGCTGAGTGAACTGATGACACAGGAAATGGCATGACCCGAAGATCATGCCATTCCTGGAAACTATAAAACTTTCTTACGAGGGGCGGCCTTTTGCCAAAGGGCTTTTTCGTTAACATAGTGTTGCCCATTTCTATTGATATATAGTATAATTAATCAGTTACTTTAAGACGATGCAAAATGAATACAGGCAGGTTGAATATGACATTTGATCCAAAAACCAAAAAATATCCATTTCCTGAAGACACAAGTTCGCATTATATAATTGTAAAAAAGAATAATGGAGCTGTTTTTGACAAGAATTACCCTTATATAGATAACTCATCTTCATTCAGAAGAAAACAAAAACTCATTCGAGCATTGCTTTATCTGATAGGTTTCCCTGTTGCTCGGATTCGCATGGGTTTGAGAATTAAGGGGCGAAACAATTTAAAGAAACATCGTGAAGTCCTTAAAAACGGTGTTATCTCTTGTTGCAATCACGTGCACTTTTGGGATTTTATTTCAATAATGGATGCAATAAAACCATTCAAGCCTTACCACCTATCATGGGCAACCAATGTAAGGGGAGAAAATGCCAGTCTTATAAGATTGGTAGGAGGAATACCGATTCCCGAAGATGACATTAAAGCAACCATGTCAATGATGAGTGCCGTTAAACAATTGTTGAATAATAATGGATGGCTTCACATATACAGCGAAGGAAGTATGTGGGAGTATTACCAACCTATAAGACCGTTCAAAGCAGGCACTGCTGCTATTGCATGTATGGTGAACAAACCTTTGCTTCCCATGGCGTTTTCGTATAGAAAGCCCGGTTTTGTCAGGAGAGTCATATTTCATCAAATAGCATTGTTAACACTTAACATAGGCGAACCAATTTATTGTAATCAATCACTTCCTTTAAACGAACAGAAAATAGACTTAACTATCAGATGTCATAATGAAGTATGTAAACTTGCAGGCATAAATCCTGAAGACAATTTGTATGAGCCTGTATATAACAATTCCAGACGCAAAGACTACTATTGATTCGAGGATATTAATATGAGATTAGGTATTTGTTGTGGAACTGACAATTTTTCACTAGCTAAAAATGTGGGATTTGACTACGCAGAACCGCCTATTGCCCCATTACAAAACTATGATAAAACCCTTCTAACAGAAACAAAAAAGCTCGTTGATGATATCGGTTTTTCCATAGATGGCTTCAACAACTTTTTTCCTGGAAGCATATCTATATACAACGATGCTTTTGATACAATAATCGATTGCGCTAAAAGAAACTTTGAAATCGCAAGTATGTTTCAAAGCGGATACTTAGTAATCGGAAGCGGAAGAAGCAGATCTATCCCTTCGGATTTCATCAAGGAAAAAGCTGAATATATCTTTTCAAATATAGTAGACTCAATTGCAAATTTGGGCAAACAATGCGGAATAAGAGTATTCATTGAGCCATTGAATTACAACGAAACGAATTACATAAACACGTTAAAAGATGGTATACAATTCAAAAGATCATTAAACAACGACAATGTTGGTTGTTTGGTTGACCTGTTCCACTTCTATAAGAACAAAGAAGATTTGAATGACTTTGATCTTTTATATCCTGGAGAACTAACTCATGTCCACATTGCAAGACCTAACGACGACAGAGATGCTCCGATAAAAGAGGATTATGAAGCTTTAAAAATATGGGCTGATAAACTAAAAGATATTAATTACAACGAGCGCATTTCTCTTGAATGTTTGTGGAAAAAAGGCATGGAGAATTCCATCAGAGAAGCTTATGAGCAATTAATGGTTTTCATGTGAGGCAAGTATGACAACATTTGATTGTGTTAATCCAAGTATGCTCAAAATAACCGAATATGAGCTGTTGAGCAAATTGCCCAATCCTTTTGTTTTTGATAATGGCGACAATGTGAAAACAAAAGAAGATTGGACTAAAAGAAGAAAAGAAATATACAAAACAGCAATTGAACTGCAATATGGCACTCAACCTCCCTGCCCCGAGTTTTTGGAGGTTGAAACACTGTACAAAGCAAAAAATGTCTGCACATATTTGATTCATACGGGAAAGAAACTCAATCCTGTTTCTTTCCGAATGCAGGTTGTCTTGCCTCAGGTCATTGAAGGAAAAGTTCCCTTCATAGTTGACGGCGACCAATGCTGGATGTATCACATGTCAGAGGATTACCTGAATGCTGCTTTGAATAAAGGTATAGGCTGGGTATTCTTTGATAGAACAGAACTCGCTCATGACATTGTTAAAGACTCAAGAGGAAACGGAGCTCTTTACAGCGTTTACCCCGAATATACATTCGGTGCACTGGGCGCATGGGCGTGGGGTTATTCAAGATGTGTTGATGCGCTGGAAAAACTTGATCTGCCTATAGATTTTGATTATTTGACTTTTGCCGGTCACTCCAGGGGCGGAAAGACTTGTGCCCTTGCCGGAGCACTTGATGAAAGAGCTAAAATTGTGAATCCGAATTCGACGTGTGCAGGCGCATGCGGGTGTTACAGAATTCACATGAAAGGAATATACGAGAGCGAAAAAGAATGGCGAAGCGAAACTTTAAAGGATCTGCTTACTTATTTTGAGTTCTGGATGGGACCGGAAATGAAAAAGTATGAAGAGAATGAAAAAGATTTGCCTTTCGACACTCATTTTCTGAAAGCTATGATTGCTCCAAGAACTCTCTTTATTTCTGAATCAGCCGGTGACTTGTGGGCAAATCCAGTCGGGTCATATCAGACAACTATTGCTGCTAAAGAAGTTTTTGACTTTCTTGGAGCTACAGATAATGTGTTCTGGTATTTTAGACCGGGATTTCATTTCCATGATGTTTCCGATGTTCAGATGCTGGTCAATGTGATAAAACATAAACAGACAAATGAGAAAATCAGTGACAGGATGTTTGTTTTACCATTCGTTTCACCTGAACCGGCATACGACTGGAAATCACCACAAAACAACTAATAAAAAACAAAAAACATTAATCTGAGGTGTGATTATGGATGTAGTTAGATATGGGATTATCGGTGTTGGAAATATGGGTCATACACATTTGGACACTTTCATGGAAGGAAAGGTTGAAGGTGGCGTAGTAACATGTGTAGCAGATATAAGCGAATACAAAAGAAATATGGTCAGAGAAAAATATCCTCAGTTAACCATTTATAACGACGGTGATGAACTGATTGAAAAGGCTGACAATATAGATGCAATCATTATTGTTACTCCGCATTATCTTCACCCACATTTCGCTATAAAAGCATTTGAACAGAATCTCAATGTCATATGTGAAAAACCTGCAGGCGTTTACACAAAGCAGGTCAAAGAAATGATAGAAGCACATAAAAAGACAAATGCTAAATTTACAATGATGTTCAACCAGAGAACAAATTGTCTATACAGAAAAATGCGAGAAATAGTTGTTTCTGGCGGAATTGGAACAATCAAGAGAATAAACTGGATTATAACAGACTGGTACAGAACACAGACATATTACGATTCAGGTGATTGGAGAGCTACATGGAATGGTGAAGGCGGCGGAGTTCTTTTCAACCAATGTCCTCATCAGCTCGATCTGATTCAATGGGTAACTGACATGCAGCCTAAACGAGTCATGGCACATTGCCACTTCGGAAAATGGCACAACATTGAAGTTGAAGATGATGTGACGGCATATTTTGAATATGAGAATGGAGCAACCGGAGTTTTCGTTACTTCAACAGGTGATGCTCCCGGCACAAACAGATTCGAGATTACTGGCACTTTAGGTAAACTTCTCTGCGAAGGCGGAAAACTGACATACATCAAAAACGAAGTAGATGAGAGAGTTCACTGCTTTGAGTCTAAATTCGGTTATGACACACCTAAATCCGAAACCATTTACCCAGAAACTGATGGAAAGAATCCTCAGCACCAGGGAATCCTTCAGAATTTTACAAATGCAGTGCTTGGCAAAGAAGAATTGTTTGTGAATGGCGAAGAAGGAATAATGGGCGTCGAGCTCATGGACGCATGTATGTTATCTCAATGGCTTGGCAAAATGGTTACTTTGCCGATTGATGATGACCTTTACGTAAAAGAGTTGGACAAGAGAAGAAAAACAGGAATAAAAAAGAATCTTGGACACGAAGTTATAGTTGATTTATCCAGAACATATTAATCTTGTTTTTTGGTGAAACATGGCAATTATTCATATAGATTTCGAAAAAACAATCGGAAAACTCAAAATAATGCATTCCGTAAACAATGTACCTGTTGGAAACCCTGTCAGAAAAGCAGATTATCTGAGCACACACAAATACTTTGAAATGGCTCACATTCCATATTGCCGCAGTCATGATGCTTCTTTTTGTGAGAGTTATTGCGGAGAGTTTGCTGTAGATGTGCACAGAATATTCAGAGATTTTGACAAAGATGTAAATGATGAGTCATCATACGATTTTGAATATACTGACAAGTATGTAAAAGCAGCTGAAGATGTAGGCGCCCATGTTTTTTACAGATTGGGTGCAAGCATTGAGCATTATAAGAAAAAGGGCACATTTCCTCCTAAAGACTATCTTAAATGGGCCAAAATCTGTGAGCATATAATCCGCCACTACATTGATGGCTGGAATAATGGTTTCCATTACACTATGGATTATTGGGAGATCTGGAACGAGCCTGACTGCCAAAATTCTGATGGAACAAATCCCTGTTGGCAAGGAACCATGGAGGAGTTCTATGATTTCTTTGTCGTTGTTTATAGACACCTGAAAACAACTTTCCCGAATTTAATAATCGGAGGACCTGCTCTTTGTAATGCTCACAGAGATCAGATTAACCACGATTTCTTCTCTAGACTGAATAAAGAAAAACTCGTATTGGACTTCTTCTCTTTCCATGGTTATAACAATGACCCTAAGAGATTTATAGAAGATGCAGATCACGCATATGAATGTCTTAAAGAATTCGGTGTAGAAGACAAGACAACTTTGATATTAAACGAGTGGAACTACATTAGAAGATGGACAGGTGAAGGTTACATCCAATCAATGCATACCATCAGAAATAATAAAGGTGCATCATATATAGCCGGAACAATGATCTGCGGACAGAAATCAAGGCTTGAACAAATGATGTATTACGATGGAAAACCGGGAACATGGAATGGCATGTTTGATGCTATATTCCACACTCCTTTAAAGGGATTCTACCCTTTCCTCATATACGGTGACATGTACACCAATACAAATGAAGAGTGTTTGTCTTCTTCAAGCGATGATACGGTTTATTGTTTAGCAGGAAAAGGCGAAAACAAATATGGCATTTTCATTACATATTTTGATGATGATGACGATGCAAAAGATAAGGATATTGAAATAACAATTGATAACATGAAAAAAGATGTTTTGAAATCAATTGAATTCAAAATCCTGGACGATGACAATGACTGCCAAGTATTCAAAAATGACACTACTTCAGACAGTTGCTTTAAAACAACATTAAAGACTAAACCATACACAACATATTACATTACTGTTTCATTCATATAATTACCATTAACATAGGAAAAGGCTAGGCAAAACATTATGTTACACAGGCCTTCTAACAAAATTTTATACATAATTTACATGACCCTGTACACTACAGGATTCATGTTTTGTTCAGGCACGATTATCCAGACATTCATGATCAGTGTCGGAATGAACGATACAACAGTATCCATTTACAATGCTGTTATACAATTCGTTCAGGCTGCAATGATATTTGCAATGATTTTTGTTGCTGACAGAATAAGAAAAGTGGTCAAAACATTTGCTGTTTTAGTACTGACAATCTCTTTGATATCCATTTCGCTTATCATCTGTATCTTTTTCAGGAGCGATTCTGATATTGTCAAACTGATAATATTTGCATCGTCAATCATTACTTACCTGATAATCGGAATAAAAGCGGCAATCGATTCCAAAATATTCTATAGCATTATAGATATGCGAGAACTAGGCAGAATAAACGGAATGGCAGTAGCAATTTCGGGACTTATCTCATTTGGCGTTTCAGCTCTTTATTCTTTTGCGGTTTCCAAATTTGATTACTACGATGTAATGCTGGGATTCTTCATATTCTCTGTCATCGCTATAGTCCTGTCTTCAGCTATTTGTTTTTCATATAAAGTTAACAATGAAAAAGAAGACGAAGACAAGCCTCTATCAAAAAAGCCCGATTTATCTGTTTTTAAGGACAGAACATCCAGAGTCCTGGCTCTTCCGAGTCTGTTCAGAGGTTTTGCAGCAGGAATAATAGGATTGATCACAATAGTAGGCTTTTCAGGAGGCATTCTGGATATTGAGACTGCAACATATGTTACATTGATAACTCAAATAACATCATTTGCAGGCAATATGCTGTTTTCAATTTTCAGCAAAAAAGTCAAAAGCAGTATGTTCTTGCTGATTTCATCAATTGTCGTAGGAGTAGTTCTTCCGATTTCAATTATCAATGGTCAATTATTGCTGTTCCTTATAGGGTACGCAATTGTCAACCTAGCATATGTCATTGTAAACATTGCTGTTCCGACCTTGATTTGTGAAATTGTTCCATACGAACATATTGGCTCATTTACTTGTGTCAGAATGATGGTTTTCACTCTTGGATCTGTAATTGCTTCTCTAGTGTATAAACCATTGTCAGATCTAATAGGTTTTCTTGGCCTGTTCATAGTGGCAGCGGTAATGCAGGTTTTGTGTGGCGTAATTCATTATATAGTAGCCAAAAAGTCAAAAAATCTGTTGGATGATTCTTCTGAAACAAAACAAGAGTAATAAAAATGGTATGATGGATTTCTCCGTCATACCATGTATTTTTATTTGAAACTATTGTTTAATTTTTTCGCAGAAATAATTAGCTATTTCATATACATATTTTAACACTGCAGATCTTAATTCTTTTGGAACTACTGTGCATCCTGCTCCAACTTCAAAATCGACATCATTGGTGAA
>JAEEKG010000100.1 GCA_016282315.1 Clostridiales bacterium
CAGGTACAAAGAAATCCATTTATAAAATTATGCAGCATGCCGATGGATACAATTATAAATATGAAAAAGCAGAATGAAAAAAGAGGGCAATTCCTCTCGGCAGTTGAACAACCGAGGATCCTTGCCTATTATCCTGAGCACAAAAAAATAGCACACGTTTGTGACACATGCGAGTTTTTTGTGTACGATGACGAATATCAGGAATATGTTTGTGATATAAGCATTGATCAGGATGACATGGAGGAACTCACCAAAGGAATGAGACGTGATTGCCCATATTACAGGTATTACGACGAATACAAAAGTGTTCAGAAACAAAATTAATAAGCGACTCTTTAGAGGTGTTTATTTAGGAATTTTTTTCTTGAACGTACTTTATCATCTATTGTTAATTGCGTTTTTTTAATATTTTATCATTATATTGTTTGCGCTTTTTTTGATATTTCAAGTATAATATCCCATCTTTGACAGTAAATAAGACAGAAAAACGCCGAAAAGACAGCCTATGACTGAATAATCGGCGTTTAAATATTTGCACAATTTTTGCACAATGTTTAAGCTTTTTTTGAATTTGTAAAAATTTATTTTGACTAAAAAAGTAAAAAAACTACCTAGAAATTAATCGAGATAGTTTTTTGTAAAATCATTCTTATGTAACGTGCACATTCGAGTCGCCTTTTTTTCTATCTTCTAAACAACTTACAGATGTATGTATCTGCGTAATCTTCGAGCGCTGCTGAAGCCTTTTTGGCCTGGACATTTGTTTTAAAAATCCCGAATACTGCTGATCCACTTCCTGTCAGCATTGAGAAGACAGCTTCATTGTCCATCATAACTTTTTTCAAGTATTGAATCTCTTTGTTGCTCTTGTACAACAATTCAAAATCATTTCTTGCGATTGGTTTTAAAAGGTCCAAGTCACAAAAAGATATAGTATTGATAACACTGTCAAGATCTGCCGGTTCTCTCTTTTTCTTATCCAATTTAGCATATGCTTCTTTAGTGGACATTTCAAAATCACTTTTTTTAGCAACTAATACGACACAGTCTGCTACCGGAGCGCAGTCTTTGAATTTCTCACCGAATCCTTCAACAGCTACTGTTCCTTTTTTTACACATGAAGGAACATCAGCACCAACTTTTGAACCCAAATCACACAGAGCTGCTCTGTCAAGGCCGGTTTCAAATATTTCGTTCATTGCTATCAATACTGCAGCTCCATCTGTTGAGCCGCCGCCAAGACCTGCACCTGACGGAATTGATTTTTTAGTTACAATTAATACTCCACCTTCAACTTTGGTATATTCAAAGAAAACTTTTGCGGCTTTATATTCAATCAATTGTTCTTGCTCTACACCGCGTATACTCTTAACAGCGATACCCGAATCACTTTTAGTTACTGTGACTGTATCAAAAAGATTAATAGATTGCATTATAGACTTTATTTCATGATAGCCATTATCCATTTTATCGCCAACAGCTAAAAACAGATTAATTTTTGCAGGTGCTTTAATTGTAATACTGTCCATATCAATCCTCCAAACCAATTTCAAACCGCATTATACCAAAAAAACAGGTCCGGTGCAATTCATCGGACCCGTTTTTGTTAGTAAATTTATTTTACAATATTGAAAGCGTTGAATCCCGGGAAAACAGCTGCGTTTCCAAGTTCTTCTTCAATTCTGAGAAGTTGATTGTATTTTGCAACACGTTCACTTCTTGAAGGAGCACCTGTCTTGATCTGACCAGCATTAAGAGCTACTGCCAAGTCAGCAATTGTTGTGTCTTCTGTTTCGCCAGAACGGTGTGAAACGATTGTTGTATAGCCGGCTTTATGAGCCATCTTCATTGTGTCGAGAGTTTCAGATACTGAACCAATCTGGTTGAGTTTGATAAGGATTGAGTTGCCGGCGCCGCTAGCAATACCCTTTGCAAGTCTTTCGCTGTTTGTAACAAAGAGATCGTCGCCTACGAGCTGAAGCTTTTTGCCGAGTTTTGTTGTCATCTTCTTCCAACCAGCCCAGTCTTCTTCATCAAGACCATCTTCGATTGAATAGATAGGATATTTGTCTACAAGTGAAGCCCAGTGATTGATGAGTTCATCTGTTGTATAAACTGTCTTTGCCTTAGGAAGAACATATTCGCCTTTCTTTGAGCCCTTCCATTCGCTGGAAGCTGCGTCCATAGCAAGAACAAATTCTTTTCCAGGTTTGTATCCTGCTTCTTCTACTGCAGCAAGGATTGTTTCGATGATTTCTTCATCACTGTTAAGATCCGGAGCAAAACCGCCTTCATCACCTACTGATGTAGCAAGGCCTTTTTTCTTAAGAATCTTCTGGAGTGAATGGAATACTTCAGTACACCATCTGAGACCTTCAGCAAATGTGCTTGCGCCTGCAGGCATTATCATGAATTCCTGTGTATCAACTTTGTTTGTTGCATGAGCACCGCCATTAAGAATGTTCATCATTGGGAGAGGAAGCTTTGTTCCGTTAACACCACCCAAGAATCTATAAAGAGGAAGTTCAAGAGATGTGCTTGCTGCACGAGCAGCTGCTATTGAAACTGCCAATATAGCATTTGCACCGAGATTTGATTTGTCTTTTGTTCCATCAGCCTTGAGCATTGCAGCATCTACAGCGTATGTATCTGCAGCGTTGAGGCCTTTAACAGCTGAATTGATAGCTGTGTTAACATTTTTAACTGCTTTTGAAACACCTTTTCCACCGAATTTGCTCTTATCTCCATCACGGAGTTCGAGAGCTTCAAATTCACCAGTTGATGCACCGGAAGGAGCTGCGCCTCTACCGACTGTTCCGTCAGCAAGAACTACTTCTGCTTCAACTGTAGGATTACCTCTTGAGTCAATGATTTCACGACCGATAACTTTTTCAATAACTAAATTCTTCATAAAATTTACCTTTCTTTTTGCCGCGTCTAAGCGACATGATTTTTCTAATTTAACGCTTAGAAATTACCAGTAGAAAATGTATCACAGCGTTGATGTTTAGTCAAGATTATTTTTGTTTTTTTCTACTATAATATATCGTTTACCCTATTTTTGCAAAATATTCTTCGCCTTTGTTATTTAGTCTGGCTTGGACAATAAGCCACATTACAAAATATACAACTGCCGAGGCAAGATAAGGAATCATACGTACAACTAACGAAGTTGGTTCACCATTTATTCCCAGCGAAGTAACAATGCTAAATATGAAACAAAGCAAACCAACAGGCATGGAGAAAAGCATAATAACAAGCATTCCGGTATTTTGTTTGACCGCCTGAACTTCACTTGTCCAATCCAGTTTCGGACGTTTGACATCTCGGAGCAATCCCATAGTTGAATTAAACATTGCCTGGCAGAAAACAGCCAATAAACAACACGGAACCAAACGAATATCAACCTTGTTATACAGCACAACCAAAGTGCAGTATAAAATTCCCGAACCCATAACGAATATCAAGTGATTTGCTATTTTTGCAAAACAAATGTCTTTGAAAGAAACCGGGTAACTCTTTAAAAGTTCAATTCCACGTCCTTCCAGGGTAAATGCATAAGTAGTTATTGCCACCATGGAATATATCATAACTGACATACCCAAAACAGCTTCACCTATGTGACTTAAAACAAAAGGAAACACAAATGGCAAGACTATTCCCATAAATAAGTTGATTGAAACACCGGGATTAGCGAACATAGAACCGATGTCTTTTTTCAAAAGAACTGTTTTAACTCCTGATGTTTTTCCACCTTTATACGAATATTTGCTTGTATAACTCTTCTTTGCAAGAAGTCCTCTTCTTTTGTAGAAGAATGATAAGAAAATGAAACTGAACAAAAGCGTAGCAACAGATATTCCCGAGAATATCAAAAGTGAAATTACATTGCCGGAAGCGCCCTCTGATATAAACTTAGCCAATGGGTACAGTCTTCCAACAGAAGAAGCAACGTTCGGAATCTCACCTTTTCCCATGTTGTAGAACATTGAATATGAGAAACCATATATTCCGATAAAGAAAGCAATGTACAATACAGTTTCGATAATACTTGCATGTTTTAGTTTTGCTGATATGAGGCTGAACAAAAAGCCGAAAATTGATCCAACAACCATTGGTATTGCCGGCAGCAATAACGCTCCTACAATTGTTGTTATCCAAAGCATCAATGTAGGACCTCTCATGATTGACACAATGATAGCCGGAACAATGAAACAAATGACTGAAAAAATCATTTCACTTGCGTATATTGCCATTATTTTCCCGGATACAACAGTTGCTGGTCTTATCGGAAGAGATGACAGAAACTCAAAATCCGTTGCATCAAAAATTGACCTTTTTGTTTCTGTAACGGCAGTTAATAATGTTAAAAACGTCGTCATTGTAGCAAACATCGTCAAAAATGTTCCAACTGGTGTATCTTTTGGAGAAGCAAAAACAACAGCTGCACTGATAATAGCGATATATACGCTCATTATCGCATAGACGACTATGGTACCGACATTCCTTTTTTTCTTTCCGTTTTTACCAGTACCATTTTTCTTATTCATCAAACCTGATAAAAACTGGACCTTGAATACGTTAATAAAATTACTCATTTTCCGTCTCCACAAGCTTATCATTTAACTCAAGGAAAACATCTTCCAATGAATCGTTCTTGGTTATTTCTTCTGTCTTTCCGCTGGCAACTAGTCTTCCGTCTTTTATTATTGCAATTTTATTACATATTTTTTGTGCAACCTCAAGTACGTGAGTAGAGAAGAAAATTGCAGTTCCCTCTTCGCACATCTGCTTGAAAATCTGTCTCAATTGATGTGTGGCAATTGGATCCAATCCAACAAACGGCTCATCCAATATCAATAGTTTTGGCTCATGTATAAGTGCACCAATAATAACGAGTTTCTGCAACATTCCGTGGGAATAGGAAGTAACACTGTTGCCTAATGCATTTTTCAGTTCAAACATTTCAGCATATTTTTCGATTTTCTCTTTTTGAACACTTCTTGGAACTTTGTAAATATCTCCTATAAAGGTCAAATACTTTATTCCGGTCATGTAGGCATAAACCACTGGATTGTCCGGGATATACGCCATAACAGACTTAGCTTCAACAGGGAAAACTTTTATATCTTTTCCATCAACTTCGATTGTTCCCTCTTCAAAATCCAATATTCCGCAAACTGCCTTTATTGTTGTTGTTTTACCAGCACCATTTCTTCCGATAAAACCACAAATATCGCCTGATTCTATACTCAGATTTAAGTTGTCTACAGCTTTTTTACCACCTGGATATGTTTTGCTGAATCCTCTGATTTCTAACATTTGAAACTCCTTTTCTAACTCTTTTTACAAGCTGACAAACCATTTCAGCCCGCCCAATATGATATACCCATAAACATTTTTAATCAAGTACAACAGCACCGATTTTTGTTGAACTATATCTTTATATATGATAGAATAGTATTTCGGTAAGAAGGCCGTATTCTCACCTTCTTGTCACAGGAAAGGTAGTTAGATGAACATAATTGTTGCAGGGTGCGGAAAAGTTGGCACATCATTAATTTCAAGTTTGGTTGATGAAGGTCATAATTTGACTGTCATAGATAATGACAGAAAAATTCTGTCCGAAGTTACTGATGTATACGATGTAATAGGTGTTTTTGGAAACTGTGTGGACAGTGGCATATTGATGGAGGCTGGCGCTGACAAGGCGGATTTGTTTGTTGCAACCACACAAACAGACGAATTGAACATGCTCTCATGTTTTCTTGCCAAAAGAATAGGTTCTAAACATACAATTGCAAGAATAAGGAGCATTGAATATAATCAGAGTTCTCTCGCGTTTGTCAGACAACAACTGGATTTATCCAGTTCCATTAACCCCGAATACCTGGCCGCTCATGAAATATCAAACATTGTCAAATTCCCTGCTGCAGCAAAAATAGAATCATTTTCCAGAAGAGCGTTTGAAATTGTTGAAGTTACTATAAGACAGGGTTCTGCACTCCATGGTTTATCTCTTAAGGAGATGAGATCAAAATTCAAATCCAAATGTCTTATATGTTGTGTTCAACGAGATGATGTTGTCACCATTCCCGATGGTAATTTTGTATTACAGTCAGGTGATAAAATAGGCATTACTGCAACACCCGCTCAGATTCAGGAGTTTCTCACAGATATAGGATACATTCAAAAACGAATAAAATCCGTGATGATACTCGGTGGGAGCAAAACTGCAATTTATCTGGCAAAAATGCTTGAGGCAAGCGGTGTGTCGGTCAAAATAATAGAACAAAACATCGAAATTTGTCATCAATTGTCTGAAGAACTTCCAAGATCAGTAATCATTCATGGCGATGGTGCTCACCAGGAACTTCTTGACGAAGAAGGCATTGATTCAACCGACGCATTTATAACACTCACAGGTATGGATGAAGAAAACATCCTAATATCCTATTATGCGGTTCAAAGAGGAGTTCCGAAAATCATTACCAAGGTAAGCAAAGATGAGTTGCTCTCAACTGCAGAAAAACTCGGACTTGATTCCGTTATTACTCCTAAGAAAATTGTGTCTGATGTTATAGTCAGATACGCAAGAGCCATTGAAAACACAAAAGGAAGCAACGTTGAAACATTGTATAAACTTATGGATGACAATTGCGAAGCAATCGAATTCAAAGTCAAGAGCGGTTCAAAAGTAGTAGGAATTCCTTTTAAGTACATGAAGATGAAACCAATGACACTTATTGCAGGTATCTTAAGAGGAAACCAGGCGATAACACCTTCTGGAGATGACCAAATTTCTCTTGAAGACAGGGTAATAATCATATCATCTGGTCAGCATTTCAGCGATCTCGACGATATCTTGAGGTGATTATCAGATGAACAAAAAAATGATATTCCGTACAGTCGGTGAGATTACGCTTTTGGAATCGGCTTTGCTGCTCATTCCTATGATTGTCTCTTTGATTTATGGTGAATCTTGTTACTTATCTTTTTTAATAACTGCTGCAATTGCATTTGCGATAGGTCTTCCTCTGACTCTTTGCTTTAGAAAAGTCAATAATGCAATATATGCAAAAGAAGGCTTTATTACGGTTTCTTTTGCTTGGGTTCTGTTATCTTTGATAGGAGCACTTCCGTTTTTCATTTCTAAAGAGATTCCTAACTACATAGACGCGCTATTTGAAACAATCAGTGGATTTACTACTACAGGGGCTACAATTCTCAATGACATTGAAGCCATGAGTCACGGACTTCTCTTCTGGAGAAGCTTTACACACTGGATTGGTGGTATGGGAGTCCTTGTCCTAATAATGGCAATTATTCCTTCAAACTCCGGTCACGCTATTCATATCATGAGAGCTGAAATGCCGGGACCCACCGTTGGAAAGATAGTACCTAAAATCAAAGAAACAGCAAAAATACTTTACCTCATATACATAGGTATGACTGTTTTGGAAGTAGTAATGCTGTTGTGCGGCGGAATGAACCTTTACGAAAGTCTGGTTCACACGTTCGGAACAGCCGGAACAGGAGGTTTCGGAGTTAAGGCAGATAGTATTGCAAGCTACAGTCCCTACATACAATGGGTAATCGGAATATTCATGATGCTCTTTGGCATCAACTTCAACATATTCTTCATGATTATCATCGGTAAAATAGGAACTGCTTTCAAGAGTCATGAATTGTATTGGTATATTGGCATTATGCTGGCATCAACTGCCGCTGTAATGATAAATATCTGGGGAAGATACGGTTCATTCGGAGAAACGCTTAGAACATCATTCTTCCAGGTAAGCTCAATTATGACAACTACAGGCTACACGACTGTCGACTTTGACACTTGGCCGGTGCTGTCAAGACTCATATTATTCATGCTCATGTTCGTGGGAGCATGCGCCGGATCAACCGGAGGCGGTCTGAAAGTATCAAGAATAATTCTTCTTTCAAAAATCGTCAAAAACGACATAACAAGAGCACTTCACCCTCGCTCAGTAAATACTGTAAATTTTGAAGGAAGAACAATTGAGAAAGACACAATTAATTATCTTAACGCTTACTTCATCCTTTACATCTTCATATATGTTGTTTCAGTGTTGTTGTTAGGTGTCTTTGATGGGTGGGCAGATATAACATCGATATTATCAGGTGTATCAGCGTGCTTTAACAACATAGGTCCGGGACTTGGACAATTCGGCCCGGCGTGCAATTATTCATCCTTAACATGGATGTCAAAAATAGTATTGTCATTTGCGATGTTACTTGGAAGACTGGAAATTTATCCATTCATAGTAATGCTTAGACCATCAACTTGGAAACAGAGCAGATCAAAAATATAGGAGGCAATTATGTATTCTATAGGAATCGACCTTGGCGGCACTAAGATTGCCGCAGGAATTGTTGACAAAGACTATAACATTATTAAGAAGAAATCATGCCCCACTCTGGCAAAGAGAAAAACAGAAGAAATAATCAAAGACATGGCTGATTTGTGCATATCTTTGTGCAGCGATCAGGGAGTTGATATTCACGAGATTGACAGCATCGGAATTGCCGCTCCGGGAACAATAAATGAGAAAACCGGATATATTGAATACTCCAACAACATCAAAGTTAACAACTTTGATTTAGTGGGAACGTTTTCAAAATTAACCGGATTTGATTCAAGTAAGATAAAGATAGGCAATGATGCAAATTTAGCAGCTTTCGGAGAAGCTGTCGCGGGAGCATCCAAAGGAACACAATCATCAGTAATGATCACTTTAGGCACTGGTGTTGGTTCAGGCGTTATCATTGACGGAAGACTCTTGACCGGTTGCTGGTCAGGAGGCGCTGAACTCGGCCATATGGTAATTGTCGAAAACGGGAAACCTTGCACATGCGGAAGATGTGGCTGTTTTGAAGCTTATTGTTCAGTAACCGCGCTCATCAAATTGACAAAAGAAAAATGCATTCAGCATCCCGAGTCAAAGATGAATGAGATAGTAGAAGGCAATCTGGACAATGTCGGTGGAAAAACTGCTTTTCAGGCAATGTATAACGGCGATAAATATGCAAAAGAAGTTATCGATGAATACATGTATCACCTAGCGACAGGTGTAGCAAACATAATCAACATATTCCAACCTGAAATATTGTGCATAGGCGGCGGACTGTCAAATGAAGGCGAAATTATTGCGGACATGATTTTGCCGATAGTCGCAAAAGAAGTTTATTCAGCTGACGACAACCTTAAAACAAAGATAGTTATGGCTCAGCTTGCAAACAACGCAGGAATAATCGGCGCTGCCGCTTATTCAAAAAACCAAAGAATTGAATAAAGAACAGAAAACAACTTTTTCCGTAAAAACGATATTAGCTCTCAACAAAATCTTTCCAAAAGTTAAACACCCATTCAATATGAGCCAAGACAATGAATTTGGTTATTCGGACTGGGAATTCAACAGAGGAAACATCGCGATGAGTAAGTACTCTCCCAAATTCAAGGAAGAAGATATCTTAAAAGACAAAGATGTGCTTGACTGCGGATGCGGAGGAGGCGGAAAAAGTGTTTATTACGCAATCCATGGAGCCAAAAGCGTTACTGGGATTGACATAAATCAAAAAGATATTGAATCTGCATCTGTATATGCCAAAATGAAAAAAGCTGAAGACAAGACTGTTTTTGTATTGGCAGATGCCTGCCATATGCCTTTTGCGGATTCCAGCTTTGACTCAGTAATAATGAACGATTTTTTTGAGCATGTTAACGATCCGCTCTCAGCGCTCAGAGAAGCAATGCGAGTTATAAGACCGGGTGGAAGAGTGTTTATTAACTTCCCTCCGTATCACCATCCATGGGGAGCTCATTTATCTGATGCAATAAACATTCCGTGGGTTCATTTGTTTTATTCTGAAAAGACATTGATATCCGCATACTCAATTCTGGTAAGCAATTACCCCGACTCTGAATACAGAATCAATCTCAGGACAGGTGGTTCCAATGACAAATTGGAG
Source organism: Clostridiales bacterium (assembly GCA_016282315.1). Taxonomy (GTDB): domain Bacteria; phylum Bacillota; class Clostridia; order Oscillospirales; family CAG-272; genus CAG-841. Next base: position 10,000 of record JAEEKG010000100.1, read on the forward strand.
TACATAAATCACATGACCATAAAAAAAGCCGCCAGAATTGTAAAAGAATCCGGTTTCAAACCGGAATACTATAAGAAATTACCGCTGAAGACAATTCTTAAACCATTGTCGGTTTTCGAATCATTCACAGGAACAGTAGTATATGTCTTCAGTAAGGGGGGAGAAAATTGAAAAAATTATTAACACCAAAAGTTTTGACTTGCGTAGTAGCAGTCTTCATAATAATCCTTGGACTGACACTAGGCGCATTTTTTGATTTAGATATATCCAAAGCGTTGGCTATTAAAGAAGTCGACGGCACATTAGAAATTGTAAATCACCCGATTTCATCTCATGTGTTGGCTGTTCTTGGTTATGCCACATATGCTGTTTTAGGCGGATTTGCATGTGCAGTTATCATTCTCAATTTACTCCGAAAGAAGGAACCTTTAAAGGTCATAGAAAAAATTATTTCAATCGGTTTGTTCTTCGCTATAATCGCTTTGATGGCATTTTTGGCATATAAGTCAATGAAAACCATTTCTACAAGTTCATTTGGTTTTTGGCATTATCTCATGATGGCATTGATGCTGTTCGTGATGACATTCATCATCTGGTTTGTTTCAATCAACTTAAATCCAAAAGTTGTCAAGAAATGTTTTGTTCCGGCAATTTACACCATAATTACACTTGTTTCTGCTTACCTGTTCAATGAAGTAGCAAAATTCATTTGGGGCAGAATCAGAATACGTGATTTAGTCGCAGCCGGCAGCCTTGATGGATTCGTAAATTGGTATCAGGTCAGTGGTCACACAGGATACGACAGTTTCCCATCAGGACACGCTCTTCAAGCCATTCTCATGTTCATGATAATACTGTGGATGGTTGCACTAGGAGCAAGCAAAAAGGCAAAGGTCATAACATCTGTAGGAATCGTTTGCTGGACAGTATTGATGATGTTCTCAAGAATATTGGCAGGAGCCCATTTCTTATCTGACGTAACAGCTGGATTTGCTGTAGGTTTTGCATTTGTTTACATATCATTTGTAATGTTTGAAAGAAAAACAAAACAGGATATTTTCGGTGATCCGAAGGAATCCGTGAAATAGTTATTAATATATTAAAAAATTTTTAACTTGACAAGCAACTCGCGCTATGTGTATAATACGCGTTGTATATTGTGGCTTTATGCCCTTTTAAAGGCATTCAGCCATCACCAATTTGAGCACAAGGAGGTGCGATTTTATGACAACTACTTACAATCCCAAGAAGATTCAAAGGGAAAAAGTACATGGATTCAGAAAGAGAATGAAAACAGCTAACGGACGTAAAGTACTTAAAAGAAGACGCGCTAAAGGCAGAGCCCGCTTATCGTACTGATTTGGTCCCGGGCATAAAATGATTCCGAAAGCCTGTGGAATTCTGAATCCATAGGCTTTGTTTTTTACCAGCTCGACACATGAGTGTAAAACAAGAAATGAGGAGTCAAGTGAAAATTCATCCTATTTCAGAAAATCACCTTTACAAAAAGGCGTACGACCATGGCAAAAAGTATGTTTGCCAACATATTGTGGTATATGTTTTGACGGATTACCACGCTTCGCGTCTACAACGCGAAAACCCGCTCAAGGAAAAATATAACCGCGTTGGGTTAGCGGTTACAAAGAAAATAGGTGGAGCGGTCTCTCGCTCTAGAGTAAGAAGAATACTCAGAGCAGCATACACACGACTGGAAGAAGAAAAGAATGTCAAAAAAGGATATCTTGTTGTTATCGTTGCAAGATCATCTTCGGTTTCACTAAAAAGTACTGACATTTACGAAAACTTGCTTGAAGCAATGAACTCACTTAATATGATTGAGACAGGCGAATAAAATGTTTAACAAGATTGCAATAGCATTAATCAATTTTTACAGGAAGAATATCTCGCCCCTGAAAAAGCCCTGTTGCAGGTTCTACCCTACTTGTTCGGAATATGCATTACAGGCGTTTAAGGAGTGGGGCTTTTTCCGCGGATTTGGCCTTACCGCGTGGAGAATTCTTCGCTGCAATCCTTTTTGTCGTGCAGGTTATGATCCAATACCCATTAGAAAATACTCAAAAAAAGAAAATGGTGCTTTAGCATCTAACGGAGAAACAAAGCAATGCGAATAATTGGAATAATCCTTAACTTTTTTAACAGTATAACCGGCAACTACTTGCTGGCTTTATTGCTAATAGCACTCGCAGTAAAAATCTTACTTATTCCTCTTGGCATAAAACAACAGAAGAGCATGCAGAAACAGGCCAGATTAAAGCCAAAGGAACAAGCTATCAGAAACAAGTATAAAGGTAGAACTGACCAACCTACAATGCAAAAAATGAACCAGGAACTGCAACAACTCTATTCCAGCGAGGGTTACAGTCCACTTTCAGGTTGTCTACCTATGATTATCCAACTTCCGATTTTGTTTGTGCTGTATCAGACAATCATCAATCCTCTTCAGCACATGATCGGATACTCTGTTGAAACAGTCAACGGAATCAGAACAGCTTTAACTGAACTCGGTGTCACTATTGCTAGAGGCGGAGACATTACTTTAATTGATGGTCTAACAGCGAACTTTGATCAAGTAATGGAATACCTCACAGGACATGGAATATCAACTGCCAATGTTGCTCTTGAAACACTCCCGAACTTTGACATGTTCGGAATAACAAACTTCTTGGGCAAAAACCCTCCGGGAATAGACCAGTGGTTTACAGGAACTCTTCCTGCAGCAGATTATTGGCTGATATTAATTCCTTTCCTCAACCTTGCAGTTGCGTTTGCATCTCAATTTATCACTAAGAAATTCACTTATCAGCCAATGCAGCAGCAGCAAACAGGAATGGGCATGAAAGTAATGCAATTCGTTCTTCCTTTCGTAACATTCTTCATAGCTTTCGGTGTACCTGCAGCTATCGGTTCATACTGGCTGTTCACAAGCATTCTCAGCACATTGCAGACTTTGATTTTGTACAAAGCTATGCCACTTCCGAAGTTCACTGAAGAAGACTATAAACAAGCTGAGAGAGAATTAAAACAATCAAGCAAATCATACTATACTTCAGGCAGAGCAAGAGATGTCTACAACGATAAATCTTCATATCTGGAAGATGATGACGACTCAGATACGCCCGCACCTGGAGATGATGATGGAAATGATAGTGATGACGACATGCCGTCTGAATACACTGCTCCATCAAAACCAAAAGATAACGTAAAGAAAAATAAGAAAAAGTAATCGAGATGGCACTTCGGGAAAAGGCCATCCCGATGATGCCTCGTATTTATGAGGATAATATATGAAAAAAGAAACAATCATTAAAGCAAAGACACAAGAAGAAGCTTTAAAACTAGCTTCTGAAGAGTTGTGTGAAAGCTCAGAAAACCTCGTGGCCGAAATGATTGAAGAGGGAAAAAAGGGATTTCTTGGAATGGGTTCTACACCCTCATCATTCAAGATCACTTACATCTTCAAACCAATCGACGCAGCTAAGATTTTTGCAACTACTCTTGTTGAAAATCTTGGATTAAATGCCACTGTCATCGTTCATGATGACGGCGAAGGTGAAGCTTTGATGACAATATCCGGTGATGATGCAAGCAAACTTATCGGACATCATGGCGATACACTCAACGCATTTCAGTACCTTGTAAATCTTGCAGCAAACAAAAAGGAAGATGAAGCAAGGAAATATACTCACATCTCAGTAGACATTGAGAATTACAGAGAAAAAAGAGGTTCAACTCTAAAAGAACTCGCCGAAAAAATGGCTGAAAAAGTTAAGAGAACAGGTAAAAATGTTACTCTTGAACCAATGGATGCATATTCTCGCAGAATAATCCACTCCACAATCCAGTCAATAGAAGGCGTATCAACAAATTCAGTAGGCCCGGAAGGCAACAGAAGAGTTGTTGTTTATCTCGAAGGCTCTGAAAAACCAACCGAAGAATCTGTAACAAGAAGCGAAAGAAACAGATCTGGAAAAAAGAGTTCAAAAGGCGGAAAGCACTACGGCAAAAAAGAATCTAAATCTCAAAAGAGTTCTGATAGTGACCTCTTTATGAAACGTGATCCTTCAAAACCGCGTCCGCAGCCGAGAAAAATAGAGAAAGCAAAAGATTTGGACTCATATTTCGAAAAACTCAAAGAATTTTCCAATAGTCTGAATTCTACTGACTCTTCTAAGGAATAATTAAAAAACGAGGAGTGGTGTAGGCCGCTCCTTTTTTTGAGGTAATACAATGTATTCAATGTTTTCATCCACAATAGCAGCTATATCGACGCCTCACGGAAAAGGCGGTATTGCTGTCATAAGAGTATCTGGGGAAGATGCGTTTTCCATTTGCGAAAAATTCGTAAAACCGTTAAATAAAAAAACACTGTCTTCTCTGCCCTCAAATTGTGCAGTTCCTGTTAATATCACTTATGATAATGACGTTTTGCTTGATACAGGAATCGTATCAATTTTCAGAGCTCCCAAATCATTTACAGGTGAAGATACCGTTGAAATAAGTTGCCATGGCGGCATTGTTGTAACCCAGCAGGTTCTCTCACGCGCTCTTGTATGTGGAGCTGTAATGGCAGGACCCGGTGAGTTCACAAGGAGAGCTTTTTCATCAGGGAAAATTACACTTTCACAAGCCGAAGCAATTGGAGACATAATAGAAGCTAAGAGTTCAAGTTCTATTATTCTTTCAAACAAAAATGCTCAAGGTATGCTCTCTAAGTATACAGATGAAATATATAACGATGCAAAAATGGTTTTATCTGAAGTGTATGCTGAAACGGACTTTCCGGATGAAGGTTTGAGTTCCATGTCAAAAGAAGAGATGAAAGAGAGGATTTCATCAATAATATCTAAGCTTGAATCTCTCATTTCAACTTATGAAACAGGCAAAGCTATTGTCGAAGGAATACCAACTGTTATTTGCGGAAAACCAAACACAGGCAAGTCTACTCTTCTGAATTTATTGTGTCGTGAAGACAGGGCCATAGTCACTGACAAAGCAGGAACAACAAGAGACATAATAACAGAATCTGTTATTTGCGGAAATGTAACTCTAAACATTTCTGATACAGCAGGCATACGAAACACTCTTGATGAAATTGAATCTGAAGGTGTCAGAAGATCTATCGTTCAAATGGAAAAATCGGATTTGCTAATTTGTGTATTTGAATCAGTTTCTTTTGATGAAAATGACAAGCTCATACTGAAAAAAGCAAAAGAAATGCAAAGCAAAGGCGCTGTAGTGTTAATTGTCATCAACAAAACCGATTTAAACCCAAATCCAGACACAAATAAATTTAAAGATTTTAAGAATATTATCAAAATCTCTACCAAAAACGATTCACATTATGGTACAATATGCGAAGAAATAAATAGACTGTATATGTGTGAACAACTTTCAGACATATCATATCCTGTTCTGACAAATCTCAGACAAAAGACTAATGCTGAAAAGGCCCTTGATTTTGCAAAAAGTGCATTTAAAGCATTGGATGAATCTAGCATTGATGTTGCAGGAACTGAGCTTGAAGGTGTCATGACATCTCTTGGCGAACTTGATGGAAGACAAGTTGGTATAGAAATCGTCGATGATATATTCTCAAGATTTTGTGTAGGAAAATAATTAAAAAGAAAGGCAATATAAAATGATGAAACTAGTACTCGTAAGACACGGAGAAAGCGAATGGAACAAACTCAATCTTTTCACAGGTTGGACAGATGTTGACCTCAGTGAAAAAGGTCATGAGGAAGCAAAGCAAGCAGGAAGAACTCTCAAAGAAGCAGGATACGATTTTGATGTATGTTACACATCATATTTAAAGAGAGCAATTCACACTTTGAATCATGTTCTTGACGAAATGGATAGAAACTGGCTTCCAGTAATTAAAACTTGGAAACTCAATGAACGCCACTACGGAGCTCTCCAAGGACTTAACAAATCTGAAACCGCTGAAAAGTATGGCGAAGAACAGGTAAAGGTTTGGCGCCGTAGCTTTGACGTAAAACCGCCAGAACTTGAAGATGATGATGAACGTTCAGCAACTAAACAGGCAATGTACAGAAACGTTGACCGCTCACTTCTCCCTAAAAACGAAAGTCTTGAAACAACCATAGAGAGAGTTGTTCCCTTCTTTGAAGAGACGATCAAGGCTGACATGAAAGCCGGCAAGAGAGTTATTATTGCAGCTCATGGCAATTCTCTCAGAGCTCTTGTAAAGTATTTTGATAATTTGTCCAGCGAAGAAATCATCGGAGTAAATATTCCGACAGGCGTACCGCTTGTTTATGAGTTTGACGATAATTTCAAGGTAATCAAGAGTTATTACTTGGGCGACCAAGAAGCATTGAAAGCAAAAATGGATGCTGTTGCAAATCAAGGAAAAAAGAAATAATCAAATAGTATTACTGCTCGAGTTATTTCGAGCAGTTTTCTTTACACACTATACTTTTCTTGTGAGTATGCATTCATTATTGTTTGTAATTAAATATATTTAAAAAAATATATAGAAAAAGTGAAAATTATTATTGACATGACAATGATTTTATGTTAACATAGCCAAGCAATCCTAAGACAGCAGGTTTTTGTAAAAGCTAAGCTTCCCTGCCGAGGAAAGAATTATATGAGAATTGTAATCTTTTCCGCATACCTTAGGAGTCTGCGAAAAAGATTTTTTTATTACTCAAATAAAAAAGCTTGGTTTTTAATCTACGAAGGGTGGTGAACTTAATGCCAAGTGCAAGCGTACTTGAAACCAAAAAACAGATCGTTGCCGATTTTTCTGAAAAAGTTAAGAATTCTGTTGCCGGTGTAGTTGTTTCTTATCAAGGTATTACAGTTGCTGATGACACAGCTCTGCGTAAAGAGCTTCGTGAAGCAGGCGTTGAATATTCAGTAATTAAGAACACTCTGGCAAAAAGAGCATTTGAAGAAAATGGTTATGACAAACTTGTCGATGATCTGAATGGTATGACAGCATTTGCCACATGTGCAAATGACCAGGTTGTAGCTGCTAAGATTCTCAAGAAATATGCTGACAAGGTCGAAACTTTTGAACTCAAAAGTGGATATGTTGATGGCGAAGTTCTTGACAAGGCTGGTATAGAAGCATTAGCTAATATTCCTGCTAAAGAAGTTCTTATTGGCAAAATACTCGGAAGTCTTCAGTCTTCCCTTTACAGTCTTGCTTTTGTACTCCAGGCTATCGTCGACAAAGATGGCGAACCTGCAACATCAGAAGCTCCTGCAGAAGAACCAGCTGCAGAAGAGACAAAAGAAGAAGCTCCTGCTTCAACTGAAGAACCAACAGCTTAATTAATCAAAAAACACTAATCTTAATTGGAGGATATTAAAATGGCATCTGAAAAAATTACTGCTATTATCGATGAGATAAAAGCTCTTACAATTCTTGAGGTATCTGAACTCGTTAAGGCTCTTGAAGAAGAATTTGGCGTATCTGCAGCTCCAGTAGCTGTTGCTGCTGCTCCAGGCGCAGCTGCAGCTGTTGAAGAAAAGACAGAATTCGACGTAGTTCTTAAGAACTTCGGAGCTAAGAAGCTCGATGTAATCAAGGCTGTTCGTGAAATCACAGGTCTTGGACTTAAGGAAGCTAAGGAACTTGTTGAAAGTGCTCCTAAGGCAGTCAAAGAAGGCGTTGCTAAAGAAGAAGCTGACAAGATTGCTGCTCAACTCACAGAACTTGGTGCAGAAGTTGAACTTAAGTAATTGTATCAAAATTAAAGGAACGACCGCTAGTGCGGTCGTTCCAAATAATTTTTCAACTGGGTGTGGCGCAGTTGGTAGCGCGCTACCTTGGGGTGGTAGAGGCCGCTGGTTCAAGTCCAGTCACTCAGACCAAATGGCGAGGGTTACATGACCCTCGCTTTTCTTTGTTTTTCGCCATTTTTCTCTTGTTTTCTCGGTTTTTCTCGCTTTTTGAAATCCGTGATCTCGTGGCCTCTTTTCGCAAAAAATTCTGCACCAAGTCTCAAAATGCCGTTTGGTGCAGAATTTGGTGCATAATTCTCGAGACCGCTGTATGACGGAGAGTAGAGGTCAACGGTTCAAGTGCTGTTTTTGAGACCGGTTTTGGACTGCAGAATTGCTAATCCAAAAAAGATGAAAAAGGAGAAAAACTCAATGGCAAGCATCACAAAAAAGCCAAATGGGAGCTATGTTATCCGGTTTCCCGCAGGAAAAGATTTTAACGGAAAATACGTCACTATCTCCCGCGTGTTCTGGCCGTCGACGCCGGGGCTCAGCTACAAGGCATTGCAGAAAGAACTGCACATGTTCATAGAAAGTACAGAATCTCAAATCGCAAAAGGCGAACTTTCTGCACCGAATTCTGTACCAAATGACCAGAAGAAAACGACTTTTGAGACATTCTGCAAGTTATATCTGGACATAAAAAGTTAGACGCTCGCCCCCGGAACGCTGTCATTCTACAAGAAAGTAATCGATGAGCATCTTATTCCTATGTATGGAAAAGTCCACATGGAAGATTTCACCGTCAAGCACGTCCAGGATTACATTCAGTTCGTAACGAACAAGAAACGCCAGGACTTTCACGGATATGGTCTTCCGATGTCCGGAAATACGGTCAGGCGCTACTCCACCGTATTCCGTTCCATTCTCTCTCTTGCATACAAGATGGAATACACCGATAACGATATCAGTTATTCCCGCAGACTGGTCCTTCCCCCAGTCAAGCGGAAAGAAGTCGACGTTTACAGCGAAGCTGAAGTCAAGGACATTCTGACCGGATTGAAAGACGAGCCGATCAATATCCGTGCGCTCATCGAGACGGCACTTTTCACCGGTTGCCGCAGAGGCGAGGTGGTTGGGCTCAAATGGTCCGACATCGATTTCGAAAACAAAACCCTGTCTGTCCGCCGAAGCATTTTCAAGCCAAAAAGCGGAAAGGCTTTTGAAAAAGAACCCAAGACAAAAAACAGCATCCGCAGCATGGCTATTCCACAACAGCTTGTCGACACGCTGCAAGAATATAAGGAATATCAGCAGGGCTATATCAATACGATTGGAAGCAGATGGGCGAATCTGGATTACGTCTTCACCGAAAGCGACGGGCATGTGATGAACCCTCAAACACCGACAAAACAGTTTACCAAATTCCTCAAA
>JAEEKG010000101.1 GCA_016282315.1 Clostridiales bacterium
AATCATAAGAACACTCAATCAAAAAGGTTTATCTAACACAACAATAATCAAGGTAGCTGCGTAGCCTATGGCAGCAGTAGTGGTGGCATGGACCCACCTCCATCCCGGCTTTGCCGGGCTCTGGATGCTCGGTTATTCAATGGCCGAGTAGTTCACATTGTTTTATTTCTTCCTTCAATCTTTCTTTTTCTTCGGTCTCTTTTTCCAAAACAGTGTAGGCTATTTTTCCTACGAGTGTTTTTGGCAGTGAATCTCTGAATTCTATTTCATAAGGCATAGCGTATTTTGCAATATTCTTCTTGCAATAATTGTAAATCTGCTGCCTTATTTCTTCGGTTGCCACATATCCGTTCTTTAAGACTACAAATGCTTTGATCTTGTGCATTTTATACGAGTCCTTGACACCTATTACGCAACTCATCTGAACTGCCGGATGAGCGTCCAGAATGTTTTCGAGTTGTGATGGATATACATTGTAACCGCTTGTTATTATCATTCTCTTGAGACGCTGTTTGAAATAGATGAAGCCATCGCTGTCCATTGTGCCCAAGTCACCTGTGTGAAGCCATGTGTGACCATCTTCGTGAACTTTCAATGTCTGTGCGGTTTCTTCAGGATTGTTCAGATAGCCTATCATCAATGTAGGTCCTGTCAAACAGATTTCGCCTTCTTCTCCATAGGGCAATTCTTCAGTTGTATCAGGCTTACAAATTTTGTAGTAGGTGTCCGGGAAAGGAAGACCTATACTGCCTTCACGCTCTTCGCAATAAGGGGTCAAACAGCTTGCTGTAACGCATTCCGTAGTTCCGTAACCCTCTCTGACGTGTACATGCGAACCGCGCTCATCAAGGTATTTATCAAATCTCTTTTTGAGCTCAACAGGCAATGTATCACCACCCGAGAAAACACCTTTTAAGAAGTCAAGTTTTACTCCGTCAAGATAATCTGTTCTTGTAAGAGCTTCATATAAAGTCGGAACACCTGCAATATAGTTTGGTTTCTTTGTCTTTATAAGCTTAGCATAACTCTTGACATTGAATCTTGGAACTAGAATCGAAGTTCCACCCAGAGCCAAGAATGTGTGTATACAAATTCCCAAACCGAATCCGTGGAAAATAGGCATTGCCGCAAGCACTTTTAACATGGAAAAATCAACATCGTGAGCCATCTCAATTGTTTGATAAGCAAGAGCATTGAAGTTGAAGCTGGAAAGCATTATGCCCTTTGTAGTGCCTGTAGTACCGCCTGAGAAGAGAATAACCGCAACGTCATTTGCGCCTTTTGAGGATTTGTCAAAGGTAGAAACGCTCTGTGCATTGCTTATGAAATTAGACCAGCTTATGATTTTTTGATCATTCTTGTCAATCTTGACTGCTTTTTTCTTTATTGTCATCAACGCGTTATAACCGGTTTTGGTTATAGCATTAAGTTCATCCACAGCAGTACATAAGATCAGCTTTTCAAGCGGATGTCTTTTTACAACTTCATCAAATTTGTATTTAAACATATCAAGCGTAATAGCAAATCTGCTGTTTACCTGATCCAGATACTGTGTTATTTCACCTTCCGATGAAAGAGGGTGTATCATGCTTGAAATAGCACCTACGAGATTCAGTGCATACATCGCGTATACAGCCTGAGGGCAGTTAGGTAGACAAATAGTAACCATTTCGTCAGGTTTTACTCCAAGAGCAACGAATGCTTTTGCAGTTGTTTGAATTCTTTCTGCTAATTCACTGTATTTTATGTTCTTGCCCATATAGGATATTGCTACCTTATTCGGGTTGTTTGAAGCTGTTTGCAATACTTGTTGAGCCATTGTGGTTGTCGGATATTCCAAATGAAATTTTACATCGCCGTAATGATTCATCCAAGGTGTTTTTAAAGTTTGCATATTACTGTTTTTTCTCCATTTCAATTTCTGCTGTAAAAGGAATGTCTAACAATTCCGGGTTATTTATTAATTGTCTTATTATTTTCAAAGTGTTAGCAAAGTACGTACCATCTGCAATCCTCTCATCTATCGTCAACCCCAGGTTAAGAGCAGGTCTCATTTCTACATTTCCATCCTGATCATAATAAGGATGATTGTGTCTTTCACCAATCAGAACAAAAAATGAGTTGGTTCCGAAATTAGCAAGGTGGTGATATTCAGCTGTCAGTTTTATACTTCCTGTATTTGAAAGAAAAACTGACTGGTGATATGGATCAATTTTGACGAAATCTTTAAACAGGTGACCTCTGTTGTCCAAAAAGTTGATGAATCCCATAAAGATATTGAGTATGAATTTTGGGAGTTTTGTCAAGATTCCCATGACATCTGTAGCGCCGTCATCCTTGTTTTCTTTTCTGACAGAAAAAACTATTTTCTCCAGTTGAGTGTGAATTTGCTCAATAGGGGACATGTTGCTTTGAGGATCAAACTTAACTATGGCCAATGTCTCGCCGGCGTTGTCTGCAAGCTGTCTTTTTACTATGAAAGTTTCAGAAATGAATTTTCTTTCGTATAGCCTTTTATTCTTGTAGAAATAGTTCATTTTGGGCCTCATGTAAATTGTTCTGGCGATGGCAGCGCAAATTACATGAAACATTGTATACTTAAAAGCCGGATTGCTCTCATTCTTCTTGTCTACATATTCCATTATTTTTGTTAATTCAATCAACTCACTCATTACTGCTTCATTATCGCATCTGTTGGGAAGCATGAATGGCATAAATGAATGTATTGGATCGGATTCCTTTATTCTGTAGCCGTCGTTTCGGTCTCCGAAACGTCTTTTTCTTTCATTGCTCATCTTTTGGTTCTACCTTTCTTGTTGAGTAGTTGGCACAGACGTTTATTATATCTTTTCCGATATTGAAAAGATCATCAATTTCATTTTCGCTTATATCTTCAAAAAGCATAAGCTCAAATTGAGTGCCGAACAATGCGCCTAATATTGCTTTGGTAAGCAGTTCGGAATTGTACTTTTTTAACAATTCATTGCCTGAGACAACATCATCGTTCAATACGTTATCGCGTATCAGTTTAGCTGTTGCATCATATAGTTTTTTTACTTGTTTTTTGAAGGACTTATTCCAGAGTGATTGGCTCATGAATTCAACCAAAACCCTTGCTCTCAATTTGTCTTTTCTGAGAACTTTTTCAAAAGCAGATGCAATGTTGTCCATTTTTTCTTTTTCGGTTCCGACAAACACCAGATCTTCTTTTAAATCTTCATAAATTGAAGAAACAAGTTTTGCTGCTAGAGCAGTGAACAAGTTGTCTTTGGTTATAAAATAGTATGTCAGAAGACCAAGTGAAACGTCAGCTTCTCTGGCAATATCTCTCATGGAAATGTTTGCAAATCCCTGACTTGCGATGAGGTTTGCTGCAGACAAAAGTATTACATCTTGAGCTTCTTTTCTTTTTCTCACAATGTCCTCCAAAAAATTGTACGATCGTACGACAATTATACCACCGTGCGCCGATTAATCAATAGTTATTATAGGCATAATGCCTATAGGGTGTATAATATAACCATAGTTTTTGTAGTATGTTGAATGTTGAAACAAGTTGTTTATTGCTGTATAATTTTACAGAAAGTAGTATCCTGGAGGTCCATTTATGCTATACAAGAAAAACGGTGCAGAAAAAATAGATGAGAAGTTGTTCAAAAATCCAACTTCAGAATACAGAGGAGCACCATTTTGGGCATGGAACTGTGAATTGAATCAGCAATTGCTCAACAAACAGATTGATGATTTGAAAGACATGGGATTTGGCGGATTCCATATGCATTCCCGAGTCGGTATGGCAACAGATTATTTGTCAGAAGATTTTATGAATTTGGTAAAAGGTTGTGTTGAGAAAGCTAAAGAAAACAACATGCTTGCATGGCTTTATGACGAAGACAGATGGCCATCGGGATCAGCAGGCGGCAAAGTTACAAAAGACAGGGAAAAAGTTCAAAAATTACTCTTTGTAACTAAAGAACCATATGATGACAACAATCTCGTGCTCGAGGAAGATAAAAAGAATACAAGAAAAGATTTGCCGGAATCAGAATACTATTTTGTAGCGTCTTATGACATCGTGTTTAACGATGAAAAAAAGATAGTATCATACAAGCAAATACCGGTAGATCAAAGAGCAAAAGGCGAAAAGTATTTTGCTTATTGTGAATATTCTACTCCTACACCATGGTACAATGGCTCATCTTATGTTGATACATTCCAAAAACCATACATAGAAGATTTTATTAAACTGACACATGAGTCATACAAGAAAGCAGTCGGAAAAGAATTCGGAAAAACAGTACCCGCAATTTTCACAGATGAACCACAGGTAAGAAAACAAACCATATTGAATTTCTCCGACAGTAAATCCGGAGTAGTATTGCCGTATTCACCTGATTTTGAAGAAACATTCAAAAAGGCGTACGGAGAGAGTTTAATAGAGCACATTCCTGAAGTCATTTGGGAATTGGCTGATACAAAGTATTCAAGGTATAGATATTGGTTCCATGATCATGTAGCAGAAAGATTTGTGACAGGTTTCAATGACACAGTCGGAAAATGGTGCGAAGAGAACGGCATACTGGCTACAGGTCACATGATGGATGAGCCCACATTGGAGAGTCAGACCGGCGCTTTGGGCGAAGCCATGAGACAATACAGAAGCTACCAGATACCGGGAATAGATTTATTGTGCGACAGAAAAGAGTTTTCGACAGCAAAACAATCCCAGAGTGTAGCGCATCAGTACTCAAGAGAAGGTGTTATGAGTGAACTGTATGGTGTTACCGGTTGGCAATTTGATTTCAGAGGTCACAAACTGCAGGGAGACTGGCAGGCTGCACTCGGAATCACTGTCAGAGTTCCACACTTATTCTGGGTGTCAATGGGCGGAGAGGCAAAAAGAGACTATCCTGCATCAATAGGATATCAAAGTCCATGGTACAAAGAATACAAATACGTAGAGGACCACTTTGCAAGGGTAAACACCCTTATGACTAGAGGAAAGCCATATGTCAGAATAGGTGTTATTCATCCAATTGAATCATATTGGCTCAGATTCGGACCAAACGATACCACAGGACTTGAAACAAAAGACATTCAATCGAGATTTAACGATATAATCGATTGGCTGCTCTATGGAACATTGGATTTCGATTTCATAAGCGAATCATTGCTCAAAGATCAGTACAGAGAGACAGAAAATGGTTTTGCTGTTGAAAATATGACATATGAAACAGTTGTTGTTCCTTATCTTTTAACAATAAGAAAGACAACATTGGATGCATTAAAAAAATTCCATAAACATGGCGGAAAAGTTATATTTATGGGTTCTGCACCAAAGTGTGTAGATGCATGCGAATCAGATGAGGCTGAAGAATTTGCTAAAGAATGTACAATCATTCCTTGGTCAAGAAGTGATTTGTACGAGCAGTTGGCTCATTACAGAAACATAAGCATCTGCAGACAAAACGGTAATATTTCAGACAATCTTCTGTATCAAATGAGAAAAGACGGGGATGGATACAATGTATTCATTTGTCATGTAAATGCCCCGGATGATTATGACACATGCTCAAATGAAAGCTACACCATTAGTTTTGATGGTGAATTTGCCATAACAGAATATGACTCATTGACAGGCGACATAAAGAAGCTTGGAGCAGAATATAAAGATGGAAAAACCATTATGAACTGGGTTTGCGGAGCTGATTCATCATTGCTGTTGAGACTTGAAAAGGGAAGATTTGAACAAAAAGCTCTTAATGAAGAAAAGAAGTACTCTCTTGAAAGGTTGGAGCCGGTCGTAGATTATGAATTGACTGAACCGAATGTTTACATTCTTGATTTCTTCAAGTATTCATTGAACGGCAACGAATTCAGTGATGAAAAGTATTTCATCCATGCTGATGACAGCATAAGAGAGAGTTTGGGCATGCCTTTGAGAGGCGGCAAAATGTGCCAGCCTTGGTTTAAGCCATTAGATAAGAACCCAAAAGATACAGTGATTCTTAAGACTGTAATCCATTCAGATATTGATTACACAGGAGCAGAACTTGCACTTGAATCAATTGAATATGCCAAAGTGACATTGAATGGAAAGCAAGCAGATATGACTCAGACAGGGTATTATGTCGATGAGCAGGCAATAAAGAAAATTAAGCTTCCGAAGATAGTAAAAGGTGATAATGAACTCATAGTTGAGTATAAATACGGACTTATCACACAAATAGAGGCTATGTTTGTACTCGGAGATTTCGGCGTAAGCAGCAAAGGCGCAGTAAACACAATTGTTCCTAAACAAGACAAATTGTATTATGACGACATTTGTTCACAAGGATTGCCGTTCTATGGCGGAAATATCTTGTACAAGACAAGCTTTTCCGGAGGAGGACATACTCTTGTTAGAATAAACAAATACAGAGGTGCAGCACTGAAAGTTAGGGTTGATGGGCAGGATAAAGGAATAATAGCTTATCCACCTTATGTAATTGATCTTGGTGAGCTGAGTGATGAAAAGCACTCAATAGAAGTGACATTCTATGGTAATAGATTCAATACTTTCGGAGCAATTCACAATGCGCATCAGGAAGGATTCTTGTCTGCTCCGAATTCCTGGAGAACCAGTTTCAGATCAACTGAGTATTCCAGAGCATATCTTAAAAAGAGAACAGGATTGCTGGTTGAACCTCAGATATTAAGGGAAATTAAGTAATATAATTTTGGGAAAGGACAGTTGAATGGGCTAGACCCATCAATATTGAAAAATGGATTTTACCGATGTATTACAATTAGTATGCGGTCTTTCGCTTTTGCTCTTCGGAATGTCAATTATGAGCAATTCGATGAGAAAAAGAGCCGCAGAAGGTCGAAGAGGGCTATTTGACAGTGTAACAAAGAGTCCTTTCAAAGGATTTTTAATTGGAGCCGGTGTAACTGCTTTGATTCAGTCTTCATCAGCTTCAACTGTCATGATTGTCGGTTTTGTAAACTCCGGTATGATGACATTGCTTCAGGCAATATACGTCATATTCGGCGCTAACGTAGGAACAGTTATTACATCTTGGATCATGTGTCTTTCAGGACTTGAAGGTGGATCTAATGTGACAGGTGTTCTCAGCGCTTTCAAGCCAACAGTGTGGGTTCCGATTATTGCAATAATAGCAACATTTTTCCTACTATTTACTAAAAAAGAAAAGATTAAAGATACTGCGACTGTAATAATGGGGTTTGCAGTTCTTATAGTCGGTATGGAATACATGACTGCAGCAGTTTCAGGGTTAAGTCAAAGCGAGGAATTCGCAAGCATACTCACTATCTTTGACAATCCGTTATTGGGCTTGTTTGCAGGTGTTGTAATTACGCTTATCATACAGTCATCTGCTGCATCCATAGGTATTCTTCAATCTTTGACAACTACAGGTGCCATTACATTTGGTATGGCAGTGCCGATTATTGTCGGACAGAATATAGGAACATGTATTACAGCTGTTTTGTCTTCAATCGGTGCTAATACAAACGCAAAGAGAACAGCTATGGCGCATTTGATGTTCAACATTATAAGCGCAATAATCCTCCTGCCTTTGTACTATCTTGTAAACCTCATCTTTAACTTGAGCTTTGCCAACACGACCATCAACATGTTCGGAGTTGCAGCAGTTCACACAATATACAAGATTATAAGCGTCCTGATTTTATGGCCGTTTGCTACACTGCTTGAGAAGTTAGTTACAAAACTTATCAGAACAAAGAATAAAAATGAAAAAGTTACTCTTATCGATGATCGTATCCTTAAAACACCAGCAGTTGCTGTTATTAGATGCAAAGAACTGACAGTTACAATGAACGGATATGCAAGTGACGGAATGAGAATGGCCTTGAACGCATTGACAACAGGCGATTTATCACAAGCAAAGACTATACGAGAATACGAAGAAACAGTCGACCATTATGAAGATGAACTGGGCTCGTTCTTAATTAAAGTATCTGCTACCAGTCTGACTAAAAAAGATACTGCAGAAATAACTGAAATGATGCATTTGCTCAGTGATATAGAAAGAATTTCGGACCACTCAGTGGATTTGCTGAAATCACTAGAGGAAATGAAAAGCAAGAAAATTGAGTTTTCAGATGCTGCCAAAAATGAATTGTCTGTCATGGCTAATGCCGTCAGAGAAATTCTTGAAATGTCCGAAGTTTGCTTTGCAAAGAACGATGTAACCCTGGCTTCAAATGTTGAGCCTCTTGAGCAAGTAGTTGACTATCTGAAAGAAGAACTGAAGAGACGACATGTCATCAGGCTGCAGAACAGCCAGTGCACAATGGAACACGGATTTGTTTTGTCAGATATTTTGACCAGCCTTGAGCGTGTTTCCGACCACTGCTCAAATATTGCAGGTTGTGTAATTGAAGTGTCAGGTCACGATTCAATGGATATGCACAACTATTTGAGAGGCGTCAAAGCTGATGATGATCACTTTAAAGAGGCATACAACGAATATTTGGATAAATTTAAACTGAGCTGAGGATTGTTTTATGAATATAGCAGTTGTCACCGGGGCTTCTTCCGGAATGGGCAGAGAGTTTGTAAAAGAATTAGATAAGAACGATGTTCTGGATGAGATTTGGGTCATAGCAAGAAGAGAAGACAGACTGAAAAAAATAGCTGAGGAGTCAGACACCAAAATCGTTGTTCTTCCCCTGGATCTGACGGAAAAAAGCAGCATTGATATTTATTCCAAATAATTAGAAGAAGAAAAGCCTGATGTTAAAGTTTTGGTAAATGCAAGCGGTTTTGGCAGATTCAAAGCGTTTACGGATATTTCTATGGAAGATAACTACGCAATGATTGCTGTAAATGATGCTGCTCTTGTGGCAATGACATATGCCACTTTGCCATATATGCACGAAGAGTCAGAAATATATGAGCTGTGTTCGTTGTCTTCTTTCCAACCGGTACCATATATTAACGTTTACGGCGCAACAAAAGCATTTGTCTTGAGTTTTTCCAGAGCATTGAACAAAGAACTATGTCAACGCAAAATTCATGTAATGGCTGTTTGTCCGGGATGGGTAAAGACTGAATTTTTTGACCATGCAGTTTACCAGGACGAAAAAGTAATAACTTATTACAACAGATTCTACACACCTGAACAAGTAATCAAAAGAGCGGTAAGAGATATGAGCAAAAGAAAAGATGTATCTGTTTGCGGTGCTCCTACAAGATTTCAGGTGTTCTTGGTCAAACATCTTCCGACCAGCTTTGTACTGAATACATGGTGCAGACAACAGAAGAAACCAACTAGGTAAACATATCTAAATAAAAAAAATACCACACAAATGCAAAAGATTAGAAGTCTTCTGAGTTTTTGTGTGGTATATTTTTATGATTATGTTTTTAAAGTGTTTTGAGTGTATCGACTACGTACTGACTGAATTGTTGACATGTGCATCCCGTGTCTCTTCCTGTTATTACGTATTTTTTTTCTTCAAACATGCAAATATCAAGTGCTTTTTCAAGTTTTTTTGCCTTATCGGTCATGCCGATGTGATTTAACAACATCACACATGCCCTTAGCATTGAGCATGGATCTGCATATTGACCTCTTCCTTCAGTAATCATTCTTGGCGCAGAGCCGTGAATTGCTTCGAACATAGCATATTTCTTTCCTATGTTAGCAGCTCCTGCGGTTCCAACTCCGCCTTGAAATTCTGCAGCTTCGTCTGAGATTATATCTCCGTAAAGGTTGGGAGCAAGCAAGACCTGGAATTCGTTTCTCCTTTTTTCATCAACCAGTTTTGCAGTCATTATATCTGCATACCACTCGTCGGTAGTTATTTCAGGATAGTCAAGAGACACTCTTCTGCAATCTTCGATGAAGTTTCCGTCAGTTGTTTTTATTACGTTAGCTTTGGTTATAATTGAAACCCTGTTAAATCCATTATTTTTTGCATATTCGTACGCAAGTCTTGCTATTCTTTCAGTACCTTGTTTTGTAGTGACAACAAAGTCAACACTCAAGTCATCAGTTACATTGAATCCCTGACTTCCGACAGCATATCCTCCTTCTGTATTCTCTCTGAAGATTGTCCAGTTTATACCTTGAGAGGGAACTCTGACAGGGCGGATGTTTGCAAATAAGTCCAGGGCTTTTCTCATAGCAACATTTGCACTTTCTATGTTTTGTACACCTGAGCCTTTCTGAGGAGTAGTTGTAGGTCCTTTCAGAATTACATGGCAGGATTTTAGTTTTTCCATTGCACTATCAGGTATTGCTTTTCCGCATGCCAGTCTGTTTTCAAGTGTCAAGTCATCTATAATGACAAACTCAACTTTTCCGCTTTTTTCTTCTTCATTTAAGAGCATTTTCAGCACAGAATATGCTTCTTTGGTTATAATCGGGCCGATTCCGTCTCCGCCGCAAATGCCTATCCTGATTTTTTCAAGAGAAGAGTAATCTACGAAATCTCCCTGATTCTTCATGTCTTCAACTCTGGATAACTGAGTTTGAAGTATTTTTTTGAATTTCTCACACGCACTGTCTAGATAATTATTGTAGTCCATATACTCACCCTTTTTTTACATAATTGAGCAAACCACCGCACAGCAGTATTTCTCTTTGTCTTTCAGTCAGATCTATTACAAGAGGTATATTCTGAGTTGGTGTCTTTAATATAACCTCATTTCCGTTTTTGATTGAATCAATCAGATTATCTATTCTGATCTCATCATTCATTTCAATCTTGTCATAATCATTTTCGTTTTTAAATGTCAATGGAACTATTCCGAAATTGATTAGATTTGCTTTATGAATTCTGGCAAAACTCTTTGTTACTACAGCTTTTATGCCCAGATATAATGGGACTAAAGCCGCGTGTTCTCTTGATGATCCCTGGCCGTAGTTGTTAGATGCAACAATTATGCCTTTTCCGGCTTTTTTCGCTCTTTCAGGGAAAGTCTTGTCACATACAGAAAAGCAGTATTCAGACAATTTAGGTACATTGGATCTGTAGGGAAGAATCTTGCTTCCTGCCGGCATTATGTGATCTGTTGTTATGTTGTCTCCTAGTTTTAAAAGAACGGGACATTCAATTGAATCTTCCAATGGTTTTCCAACAGGTATATCTTTGATGTTAGGCCCTTTTTCTACAACTACTTGTTCTGCTTCTTCTTTTGATGCTGGCAAAACAAACATGTTATCGTTTATCTTAAAGTGCTCGGGCATCTTGACTTCAGGTATCTTGGAGCAAGCGGTAGGGTCGGTTATGAATCCTGTTATTGCACTTGCAGCTGCAGTTTGAGGTGACACCAGATACACCTTTGCGTCAGCCGTTCCGCTTCTGCCTAAAAAGTTTCGGTTGAATGTTCTGAGAGAAATACCGCTTGATTTTGGAGAGAATCCCATGCCTATACATGGGCCGCAAGCACATTCAAGTATTCTTGCGCCTGCTGAGATAAGGTCTGACAAAGCACCGCAATCTGAGAGCATTTCATATACTTGTCTGGATCCAGGCGAAATAGACAATGAGACATCCGGATGGATTGTTTTGCCTTTGAGCATGGCAGCTACAGTCAGCATGTCAGTCATAGAAGAATTAGTGCATGAACCAATGCACACCTGGTCTATTTTGATATCCGACAGTTCTGAAACAGGTTTTACATTGTCAGGGCTGTGAGGACAAGCTGCCAGAGGCACTAATTCTGACAAATCTATTGTGTATTCTTCATCATACTCTGCATCCATATCAGGCTTAATCTCAACCCAGTCTTTTTCTCTGTTCTGAGCCTTCATGAATTGTTTTGTGACTTCATCAGAAGGGAACAGTGAGCTTGTTGCTCCTAGCTCAGCGCCCATGTTGGTTATAGTTGATCTCTGGGGAACACTTAACTGTTTTATTCCTTCACCTTTATATTCAATAATTGCACCGACTCCGCCTTTTACTCCCAGCATGCTCAATACTTTCAAAATAATGTCTTTAGCACTTACGAATTCTTTTAGAGTTCCAACTAAGTTTATTCCTATTATTTTAGGCATGGTTATGTAGTAAGCTCCGCCACCCATTGCAGCTGCAACATCAAGGCCGCCTGCTCCGATTCCGAGCTCACAAATGCCTCCCGAAGTCGGAGTGTGACTGTCTGAACCTATTAGTGTTTTACCAGGTATTCCGAATCTTTCAAGGTGAAGTTGATGGCAGATGCCATTTCCCGGCCTAGAAAAGATTATGCCGTGTTTTTTAGCAACAGTTTGAATATATCTGTGGTCGTCAGCATTTTCAAACCCTGAACCCAATGTGTTGTGATCCACATATGCAACAGACAATTCAGCTTTTGTCCTGTCTATGCCCATGGCTTCAAATTGCAGGTATGCCATGGTTCCCGTAGCATCCTGAGTTAATGTCTGATCCATTCTTATAGCAATTTCCTGTCCGCGGACCATGTCCCCTTTGACAAGATGCTTACATATTATTTTTTGAGCAAGAGTGTATCCCATTACTTTTGTTCCTTTTCTATATTATTCAGAAGATTGTCTAGAGCTGCTTTTACATGGTCGTGAAGTAATTTGTCCACAAGGGAAGAGTCAGAATTAATGATTGCCTTTGTTATCTCTTCATGTTCTTTAAGAGATTTTTCGAGTCTTCCGGGTACGGACAAAGACATTTTCCTATACAGTCTTGTATTTGTGTGTAAATCTTTCAGTGTCCTGTATATTGTTCTGCTACCGCATCCGGTATATATAGCTTCGTGAAATTCAGTATCCAACTCTTTTAATTTGTCATAATTCTTTCTTGAAGCATAAAACTTGGCTAATTCAACGTTTTCCTGAAGTGCTTCTTTTTCTTCTTTTGTCATGTTCTTTGCTGCCATGCTTCCAGCAAGGCCTTCAAGTCTCATTCGTATGTTATATATGTCTATCAGGTCGTTTTTGCTTATACCTATTACGGTTGCCCCTTTGTTTGGAGTAATTACAACGAGTCCGTCACTTGCGAGCTTTTTCAAAGCGTCTCTTATAGGAGTCCTTGAAACACCATATTCTTTTGAAGCAGCTATTTCTGTTATTGATTCTCCAACTGGATATTTGCCGTTTAAAATGTCTTCTTCAAGCTGATAATAAACCTTGTTCTCCAGAGAAGTAGTTGATTCGTTAATTATCATGTCTAACCTAACCTCCGTCAAAATCTGCTTGGATCAAGCTTGTGTGCTATATATTCCAGCTCTTCATCGCTCATGATTGTGGTTCTTCCGTCTGTGTACATAGCATCCACTTCATTTTTCATTTCTTCAACCAATTGCTCGTGTTTAGCTATTTCGTTGTCAGTTCCGAGCAGTCTGTAGTGATGATTTAGCCAGTAAGCTATGCCTGCTAGTCCTGATGTATTGGATATCGAAACTGCAGACTCGCGTTTCAGTATGCTTTTTGTGTCAAATATGCTGTATATTTCTTCATCCTTCATTATACCGTCTGCATGGATACCTGCTCTTGTAACGTTGAAATTGTCCCCTACAAACGGAGTCATAGGAGGAATGTTGTAATTGAGTTCTGTTCTGAAGTATTCAGCTATTTCTGTTATGACTTCAGGATTCATTCCGTCAAGAGTACCTTTCATTGACGCATATTCAATAACCATTGCTTCAAGAGGTATATTTCCGGTTCTTTCTCCTATTCCCAGAATCGAACAGTTGACGGCTGATGCGCCGTAAAGCCATGCGGTTGTAGCGTTGACAACAGCTTTGTAAAAATCATTATGGCCATGCCATTCAAGCAGTGCTGAAGGAACTTCAGCATAATGTCTGAGACCATAAACAATTCCAGGAACACTTCTCGGAAGGGCAACTCCAGGATAAGGCACTCCATAGCCCATAGTGTCGCACATTCTAATTTTTATCGGTATGCCTGATTGGTCAGATAATTCAGACAAAGCATTAACAAATGGAACCACAAAGCCGTAATAATCTGCTCTGGTTATATCTTCCAGATGGCAGCGAGGTTTTAATCCCGCTTCTATTGCCTCGGAGACGACTGCCAGATAATGTTCCATTGCTTCTTTTCTTGACATACCAAGTTTTTTGAATATGTGATAATCCGAGCAACTGACAAGAATTCCTGTTTCCTTGATTCCTATATTCTTGACCAGTTCAAAATCCGATTTAGAAGCACGAATCCACGTAGTTATTTCAGGGAAGGGCAAATTGAGTTCAAGACAGCGCTCGAGAGCTTCACGATCCTTTTTGCTGTATACGAAGAACTCGCTCTGACGAATGATTCCGTTCGGGCCGCCCAGTTTTGCCAGTAATTGATACAAATGAACTATTTGATCAGGAGTATATGGCGCACGTGACTGTTGACCATCCCTGAATGATGTATCTGTTATCCATATTTTTTCAGGCATTGATTCAGGAACAAGTCTGTGGTTGAAAGGAACTTTAGGTATTTGCGTATAAGGATATACATCTCTGTAAAGATTCGGTTCACGGACATCCTGTAGGGAATATTTGTATTGGGATAATTCAAGCAGGTTGCTCTTATCACTTATTTTCAGCATGGTAGCCTCCAAATTGTATATTTGTATAATTGTATACAATTCTAATTCCCCAATTATTATTTGTCAATATAAAAAACAGTAAAATGAAAAAAAGACTCTTCACGGAGAAAGAGAAACACTTTTGAGTGGATAGTTATTTGACAATAAATCATTTTCTTGCTAAAATAATCTTAAAAGAACTCTAGTCTTATTCAGATATGATGACAAAATGTGTTGAAATGCATATTAATTGGGGGTTTATTATGAAACGTTTCATTAGCATATTGTTGCTATCGTTATTATTCTTCATTACATCCTGTGGCAGTAATAATATCCAAAATGGCACTGATATATCTACTGAAGGCAATGTAACAGAAGCAGTAACTACACAAAACAATTCTGAACTAAACGTGTTGTATAGTGAATTCACTTACGAAGAATGGAAAAACAGCATAAACTATGATGAGTATATCGAATATGTTAAATCAAACGATAACATAAAGATGACAATTCGCGTTTATAAGAATAATGATGAATCTGTCATAAAGAACACAAATCCAATTCCTATGACTGTAACAGTAGAGAACATTGGGGACAAGGACATATACCAACTCACATCCAGTTATTGCGAAGAACCACAAGAAAAGCATCATCATAGAATATCTGTAAATGTTAAGGATAACTATGGTAATAATCTATGTGATGCTCCCGAATGGATTGAGCATGTTGCTATGTTGGGCCTGTATAAATTATCTCCCGGTGAATCATTTGAATATCTGTATTGTCTATCTGTAGGAAAAGTTTATGAATCTTCAATTGGCCAAGACACGATAGCTAGAGTTCATGAAATGGGATACAAGATATCATTCGATGACATGTCGTCGCATGACATATATATCCAGTTGTACGATTATTCTGGTTATAACATTGAAGAAGTTAATTTTTCTGGGTCAATTGGGTTTTCCTATAAGTTTGAAGATGGTTACGATAATAATACCGATAGTTTTTCTATAGATATAGACATCCCGGTAACCATTGTGAGATGAAATGACACCCACATGGTTTTTTGGGAAAAGTGAAACAAAAAAGATTTGATAAAAATGGTTCTTTAAAAGAAACAGGGTTGATGATATCAATAAAAAGATATGGTATACGCATTAAGAAAACCAGGGTATACGCAGTAAAAAAACTTTTGTAGATAGGTGTATGGAAAGAAAAAAAGTCCATGCACCATTCTTTTTTTTTTTGCTTGTTTCATAAAAACTAGTTTTTTTTGCTGAATCGTTTAGAATTTTTTTCAGAAAGAGGGTCATTACAAATAGAATGCTGATAAAGCAATATGATCACAAGAGCGTTCAATACTTAAAAGCGAAAGGTGGCGTGTGGAGTGGTACGGATTTACATTAGTGGGTAAAATGGTAAAATATGCATAGAATCGAGAAAGGAAGATTGTATTCCAAGAAAGTACATAGAAGAAGTAAAAGAACAAACAGCAAGATATGTCATTGAAAATGGGAAATCAGCGTCATCAGTGGCAGAAGAGATGGAAATAGACAAAAACACAGTATGTAGTTGGGTACGAGCATATCGAAGGAAAGAAAATATGCCAAGTTATGCAGAAGAAAAAGGAATAAGACAAAGAGAACCCAAAACAGAGGGAAAAATGGCCTATAGAATAAAAGAGCTGGAAAGAGTGGAATGTTAGTGAAAACAATCGGTTAACAAAGCCAATTATGTACACATTTTTTGATTACTACACATAGTTTTGTGAATATGTTGCAGATCAAGGAAAGGTATTCTCAGATTATTACACTCAAGTGGATAATGATTACTTGCTAGATAATTCTGATTATTATGGTGGAATGTGCATCTACTTCAAAACAAACAAAGGTGATTATGTTCTATATAGTGATTGATTATATGCAAATGCAGATGACAATGACTTCTATCTAATTCCAAAGGAAGAGTTTCATTTTTTTGCTAAAGATTGTTTCGAAAAAATGAAAGGAATAGATGAGAAGGGCAATCTTATAGATTGTACGATAACGATTGGTACAACATATGATTGGTCTCAATATAAGTTTAAAGAGAATGCATCATTTTCTGCGTACTTATCAGCAAAAAACGTGTTTGTGATTTCAGCTATATTGCTGTTTGTTGCAATTATAGTAGTAACAATGATTTATTTTATTAAAAAAGAAAAAACGTGATATCATATGATTTATTGTTTGAGTCGATGATTTTTCTAATCAGTTAATTCAAGATAATATCTTACAATACATGACTAGGAGTGAAAAGTGGGTAACAAACATGACCATGACGAACGTCAAAAATTTGTCGATAATGTATATAAAAAATATAACAAAGAACTGATTAGTTTTGCCAGAAAAAAACTATTTCTAGCTAGAGAAAAAGATAGTATGGTTGAAGCTGAAGATATTGTTCAAAATACATATGTTCGTCTTTTGAAATACTTACCTGATCGAGTGAAAATTCGAAACGAGAAGGCATACGTTTTCGCAATTCTTCATAATGAAATATACAAATGCTTAAACAATTCAAAAGTTGACTATATTGATGAATGTGACGAAGATCTTTCAGATTCTGTCGAACTAGATGAACTTGTAATTAACAGGATAAGTGCGGAAAAAGTTAGTTTTTTGATTAGTCATTTAGACTACAAACTCAGTGCACCAATGATCTTGAAATATGGATATGATTTACGCGTTGAAGAAATATCAAATCAGCTAGAAATTGATGAAAAAACGGTATACTATAGGTTGAAAAAAGCAAAAAAAATAATTGCTAAAGAACTTAGTGAGCAAGAATGAGGTTATATGAAAAAGTATTTAAAAAGATATTTGAACATGTCAGTTATTGAGGCGACTTGCATGAAAATAGAAAGTGATATGAATGATAATGAAGATATACATTACTCATGTAAGGAATTGCATACCAGAGTGAACAATAAAAGGGTTCGAAAATTATCTTTATATGGTTTATCTATATTGCTTGTTATCGGTACTCTTCTTGGATCATCAATAACAATTTATAGTTTTTCCACGCCCCATTATAAACGAGAATTATATGAAAGAAAAGATGAATTGATGGAGAATGGATGTATAGAATTGGTTTCTTTACGCGAAGAGTACATAAAGCACTTTGCTTATTCTGATGGGACTTTCGGAGTGACCATATATCCATTTCCGATTCATTCTAAGAATGCGAGTGGAGAGTGGGAAGATTTGTATAATTGGACAGATTCCACGAGTTTAGAACAATTTGCTGATTATGAAAATGTTCAAAGTGGACAGTCATTGGAGAGTATAGGTTTTTGTGATGCTGTTCTAGATTACAACTATCCAAATAAGAATTATTGTAACGAAGAATTGCTGCCTGTTGAAGATGAAAATGTCATGTTGTGCTACTTCAAACTACCTACTTTGCCAGGTGGTATGCACATCGAACACGCGCAGTTGGTTTACTGGTACACTACAGAACCTACAGATAATCCTGGAATGATAAAAATGAGCTTATATTCTATTGACAACGAATGGAATCCAGCTGATATTACTGCCGAAAGCATTAATGACATAAGTCTAGGTAAAATGTACGGTGATGGTTATGTAGTAGTGTCAGAATCCTCTTTGTATGGTGTTTATGGAACATGCAGATTTATTATTACAGATATAGTGAATGAGTGGTATTCTGGAAAACCTAATTATGGTGTTGGCGTTAAAAGAGATGAGGATTATTGCTCCTCGGATGTGGTTACTTACTTTAATTCAAAAGGAAAATTTCCGGGTGTGTATATCTATTACAAGTACGTTAATTAGTTGTTGCATTTACAGGGAGTTGATATTTGTAAATTAGAATTTAAATAAATGATTGAGTGGCAGAGTAATGGAATGGTAAAGGTTTTTACTGGAATCAGGCGTTTCGGCAAATCGTTCTTATTGTTTATCAAGCACTCAGTAAGAATTCTCCCTCCTCTGTAAGAGGTGAGATGAATTGCGACAATGAGTGCGTAAAAGATTAAAAAATACACAAAAATGGTCGGATGCCTGGGATAGACTCCTTATGCTAGTGGGATTTCCTGCATCGAAGAGCAAATTAGATTAGATGATGCAAATCATCTGGGGTTTGGTGCAAGTTTTTGATTAATCAAGAGCATAGGGGAATTAAAATGGTCATTATGGATTTTGATAGATCTATTTGTTATAAATAACGCAATAAGCTATCCAGTGCCGTGTCAACTCACGCTAGGACTTTAATTGAAAATATACGGTATCTCTTATAAGCAATAAACACACAATAGTTATTGATGTATTAATTGATTTATCGTTAATTCTATTCTTTACACATATCGAGAAAGGTGGCAACATTATGCAAAAAAGATTAATCATTGCAGTGTCATTGTTTCTGGCAATTTCAACAATGACAATAGCAGGCTGCACACAAAACAGTATTGCCAAAAATGAAAGCACAACAAGTGAATTGACAGAAATGCTTATTGTCAATAATCCTAAAGATCAAGGTGATAAGGACTCTGAAGCAATCAAAACAGAATGCAAAAGAATGATTATGAGTTTATTCGATTTTGCTGAAGACGGAGAAGAAGTCTTTGAGTATGCATTCAACAAAAGTAATGTAAAAAGTGACAGACCGGGTTACACAAAAGAATCGGTTTCATTGTCAATTGCAAATGTGTCAGGAAAAGCCATAGTGGTTAATGACATTAACAAATATGTACCTGCTTGCATATTGTCAATTGCCGATACAAAAATTGTGGGAACTCTTACAAAAATAAGCAGAGGCTTTGATGAGACTGTCGAATATGGCGCCGATTCAGAACAGTTTTTTACAAATGTGTGGTTGAATCAGGAAGTTGTTTGGTTCGACTATGATTTTTATGTACCAAGCAACCTGGAGTCACAGGATCAAATGCTTATAGTAAATGATGGGGAAAAAGACATAATTGTTTCAAATTCAATAGCTGCTTCAGTCAACAAAGAAGAAGCAATTAAATTGGGTTCAGATACAAATGTGGATTTGTACTATATAGCTTTGCCTTCAGCGACTAATCTGGGATCTAATATCAATCTGCTCTTGGTCAACAGAGAGAGCCATGACATTTGCTGTAATACTGTCATTGAAGGGGAATTGTCTTATACTAACAATGGTGAAACTGTTGTAATTAAAGGCGGCGCAATGACCAATTGGAACGCTGTTTGTCTGAAACCAAACGAAACAAAAATGGAAACAATATTTGTGGGATCAAAAGGAGATTCACTAAAGACCGGATTGTATACTCTCACAATAAAGGTTGATGGAGTTGTAGTTTTGACAATGGATTATCTTGTGATTGATAATGCCACTTACGACAAATTGACACTTCAAGATGGTTGATACAAATTGTTACATTTGCTGATGGTTATTTGAGATTTTTAACTTTCAGCTTACACAATACAAGGAGAATTATGAAAATCTCCAAAGGATCCGGAAGGGCGATAATAGCTCTGACACGAAAGATTGCAAGAATAGTATTTGCAATGTTAAACAACCACACACCATTTGATGAAAATCTGCTAAAGAAAGCAGAAAAAGGAGTGGTGGCATAATCTGGCCGATTAGTAAAGGGACGCTTTGCTCACGATGTGCCCTTGACAAATCTTCCAGCTTATGCAAAGAAACAAACAAGAGGGAAAAATCCCTCAAAAAATACAGCA
>JAEEKG010000102.1 GCA_016282315.1 Clostridiales bacterium
AATCATAAGAACACTCAATCAAAAAGGTTTATCTAACACAACAATAATCAAGGTAGCTGCGTAGCCTATGGCAGCAGTAGTGGTGGCATGGACCCACCTCCATCCCGGCTTTGCCGGGCTCTGGATGCTCGGTTATTCAATAGCCGAGTAGTTCACATTTAAAACTTTCTTATGAGCACCCGCCTAAAGCAAAGGACTTTTTTGAAAAATGTTATTATGACAGCATGGTTTTTGTGATTGTCAGGACATTTTTGTCTTGATATGACTGATACTGCATTGTATTAGTCAAACTCTTGACAATCATTATTCCTAATCCACCAATTTTTCTTTCGGCTAAATCTTGATTTGTGTCAGCATCCTTTGATTCAATTGGGTTAAAGGGGGTTCCGTTGTCAGTAAAACTCAACGTCAACAAATGATTAACAATAGATGCTTTTACTTCCAGAATTGGCGAATTCTGAGATGAATATGAGTAACTTACATAGTTGTTCATCAATTCATCAATAATAATACCGACTTCTGATACTTTGTCAGAATCCTGGGAAGTTAGAATGGTGTTTATTTCATTTACTGTTTTAGGAATGTCTTCATATCCGGGGTTTGTCAACAAAACTTGTTTTGTCTCGGCCCTTTCCAACAACAGCATCGTGACGTCATCAAATTGTTCTGTGTCTCCCGAGAATTCTTTAAGACTATTGTAAAGGGAAGTCATGATATTTCCTTTGGAAGTCTCAATTGTTTCCTTGATTCTGTCATAACCGAATTCTTCTTTTGTAGAATTAATTCCTTCGTTTAGACCATCTGTATACAAGAGGAGTTTGTCTCCTTCTTCAAGAACCAAAGTGTCTTCAATATACTTGAAATTCTTGAATCCACCGAGGACAAAATTCGATTCTTCGCAGATTTTATCAGCTATGCCATTGTGAACGAGATATGGTTGTTCATGACCGGCACGGACATATTGAAGAGTGTTTGTTCTTGTATCAAAAATTCCAAGGAAAGCAGTAATAAACAGTCCTTCCTTATTCTGACAGAGTTCATTGTTTACTGTTTCTGCGATTTTGCTGACGCACATTCCGCTCTTGGCACATGAACTGATTATTTCTTTTCCTCTCATCATGAACAAAGCGGCTGGAACACCTTTTCCTGTTACATCAGCTAATACAAAGAACATTTTGCTTTCATCAATCATGAAATAGTCAAATAAATCTCCGCCAACTTCTTTAGCCGGTTTGATGAAACTTGATATCGAAAAAGTATCGCTGTATAAAGGCTTATTCGGAAGCGACTGCATCTGAATTTTGCTTGCAATGTTAAGTTCAGTTCGCATGCTTTCTTCGTTTGCTGTTTTTACTTCAAGATCCTTTACATATTCAATAATCTTGGTTTGAAGATTGCTGAAATTCTGTGAAAGCATCCCCAATTCATCTTTGGTTTTGATATTGGCATCAACCGTGTGGAGATTCTTACCTTCAGACATGATGGAAGAGAATTCTGCCGTGGCTTCAGAAAGTTGCCTTATATTTTTTACAATGTATTTTTCAGACAAAAGCAAATATACAATAAGGATAATAATGGTGGCTACAAGCATTGTCGCAATAAGCAAAGATGTGAAGTTACCGATTATTTTCATCAAAGCATCATTCGAATATTGGAATGCAACATATGCAACCAATTCGCCTTTATCATTGAAAAGAGGAGTATATGCATTGTAAAAATCTTTTTCAAAAAAGACAACAGTCTGCGTTTTACCGACCACAATGTTTTTGAACAGCTCAGTGACTTTGTCAAATGAGCATGCGTAGTGGTGATAATAAGCAGTCACAGGAGAAGAGTCCAACAAATATACAATGGACTCATTTTCATCATCATAAAAACAAATAAATGATCGCATGTCTGACATGGTTGCTGCCAAGTCTAAATGAAGAGTAACATCTTCGTAGTTTATGTTGAAATTTAATATTTCGTATGATACACCAAAAGCATTTTTGGGCGGAAACAATGGGGCAACCAAGTTTGAAAAGAAATCGGTTACTTCACTTTGTGAGTATTCCTCATTTGACATGAAATCAGAAATTTCTTCTCTGTTATCTCTGTATATTGTTTCCATTTTTCTGCGACAATCGCCTATGAAATCATTGTAGTCTTCCATAAGCATTTTGCCTATTGTATTTGATACCGATTTGCAGTTATCAGTTGCATCATCCGTGTTTTTAACTATAAAGATGATGGAAGACACTGCTATTGAAGCGACAATCAAAATAATAGACATTGTCGCTGTCAGTATAAATACTTTTTTTCTGATTGAATGTTTCATACAATCGTGAGAGTCTTAGTAAAGCCTGCAACTGAAAAAATCTCATGGACAACTTTGTTTACATTTCTTATAACGAGCTTGTTTTCAGTTTCCATTACTTGTTTTTGCAAAGCCAAAACCAAACGCAATCCAGCTGAGGAAATATACTCAACATCTTTGAAATCAAAATCGATATCTACATTAGCATATCCATTTTCATTCAATTTGTTTTGCAAATCCATACTTGTTACAGTGTCAAGTCTTCCTGATACTGCTATGAACAGCGTTCCGTTTTCGTTTCTTAAAGTTGATTCCATTTTTATTGCTCCTTTTCAATGTTTATCTCTAAAACAGTATTGTTCAAATTGAGAACACGTATGTATGTAATTTTATTAACCAAGCCTTTTACAAGATCGAGACCTGTTTTTATCTCGCTCTGCTTTTCTTCTTGTTTTGTCGGGTCAAATACTACACCATCGTCCCTTATTCTCAGAACCATTTTTTCGTTTACTATCTTTAAATTTACGTCAATAGTGTTTTTATGCTTACTATTATAACCGAAAGATATAATGTTGTCAGTAATTTCTTCACCAGCAAGGGCAACAATCTGAGCATCTCTTTCGTTCATGTTGTGTTTTCTTGAATAATTAACAAGTTCTGTCGACAGTTCTGCACTTTGATTTACGTCAGAATCAATGCTGACATCATATGAGTCGTAAGAATCATATGGAGGAACAAAGAACAATCCGTACTTTGACAATTTCTTTTTCTTTTGAAGAACAAAAATGAATATGTACGTGATTACCAATGTTCCGAATTCACTTAGTACCACAGCCCATGCATAACCCAAAAGTCCATTGGTAAATAAGAGTGCTATTGTCAGAGGCAGAACAAGAACTGCTTCTCTCAAAACAACCGTGACAATGGCAGGTGAGTTGATTTGTACTGTTGGATAATAAGCTTGTGAGAATTTGTTGAGTTCATAAGGAATGAACGATAGCAAATAAATTCTCATTATGGTGAAATATTGATCTCCAGTGATATCTACTCCGAATAATGTGCAGTAGAATGACGGATAGATAAGCAATACAGCTGAAATAGCAGCCGTTATTATTATTGTCAAAAAGTACAATCTTCTTGCTACTGTTCTGAGTGAATAATAATCTTCTTCTCCATAGCACACAGCGCATATGGTTGGAATCAATTGGTGAACGCCTGATACAAACAAATCGAAACCAAATACGAAATTTGCAATGACTCCGAAAACCGCTTGCTCGTAAGGATCAGATATTGTCTGAGCAATTATAATGTTTGCAACCGACATTTGTACAGCTGTAAGAATCAAGTTTGCTGCTGTTGAAGATGAGGATTTAAGACTCTCTTTGAATAATTGTGCCGATCCCTTAATGTTAAGCGAAAATCTAAGCATTCTCTTGCTTGATTTTATGTAGAACAATATGGTGAACAGCCCGAAGAAGTATCCAACTCCCGTAGACAGAGCAGCACCATACATTCCCCAATTGAACACTTTTATAAACAGAAGCTCTGATAAGATTTTTACCACATTTGAAACAATGAAAAATGCAGATGCAATTTTTGGATTGTTGTCAGTTGAAACAAAAGATGACAGCAAAAGAGCTATTGTAATTATCGGATCGGTCAATAAATAAACCAAAATGTACTGATAACCGAGCTCAGCTAATTCTGCAGGCGCATACAAAGAAGCTAAAGGGAAGGAGACGAATGGAGCAATGACAGCAAATACTATAGAAATGGCTGTGCCCCAGACAAGACAAGAAGAGAATGTTTTAGATGCATTCTCCGTCTCGCGTTTGCCTAAATACGTTCCGGCAACTATTGCTCCGCCTGTTCCGAGAGCAAATCCTGGAAGCTGAATAATGAACAAAATCGGAAGAACAAGACTCGAAGCAGTAAGCGCCTCCGTTGAAATCATGTTTCCTACCAGTATTCCATCAATCAGTGATCCGAATTGCATCGCAATCATCATTAATACTGATGGAATAAGGTATTGATACAACTTCCTTTGAAGTAATTTTGAATTTCTCTTTAGCATCAGATGTCACTCCTTGTAAAGAAGTCAAGTGAGTTCAATGATGAAATGATTCTCTTGAGGTAATCACTATCGGTAATAGGCCACTTGTATCCAAGGCGATACAGCGCTTTGATAGAGAATGTATTATCCGAAAGAATCAATTTGTGTAATACATTGTCACTTGAGGAATAGGAAATCAAACTGGATACTAGCATGTTCTTCTTATCATCCTGCATCATTTCTTTTAATGCATTTAAGAAAGTTTCATCATCGACTGTCTTAATATCAAACCCGAATTCAACCATTGCCTTTATTATGTCGCCCATTTCAACTTCATGTGAATTTGCTGAGTGGAACAATGTGAATTGTTTCGGGGTTTGAGAGAGCAGCAAAATTGTCTTTGAAACTTCATCAATAGGTGAGAAGTCAACCTTTATGTCACAAGAAGAAACAGGGAATAAGCCAAGTGATTTATAACCCTTCAAGTCTCTGATGAATCCGTTTGTAATAGAGTTGATCTGGAATTCACCATCGCTCTGACGTCCCATAAGGTTTCCGACTCTAATTATCTTAGCATCGAGGCCTTCTGAGATTGCATCCATTACTGCACGCTCAGCCATATATTTTGAGTGAACGTACTTGTTGGATATATCCTGACCGACTTCAAGTTCGTTTTCATGAAGTCTGAATGTATCATCAAATTTGCCATTTACATTCTCGCCTGCAACAGATAATGTGGATATTTGAATGAATCTTGCATTGTGGCTCTTTGCAACTCTGAGCATGTTCTTAACGCCGCCAACATTGATTCTCTCAATGATGTCGTCAGCAGCAAAGTGTTTTACGCATGCAGCACAGTTGATGATTGTGTCAAAATGAACATCTTTGAACAGTTCGTC
>JAEEKG010000103.1 GCA_016282315.1 Clostridiales bacterium
ATGACTCTTTGATAGCCTGCGCTTACGCAAGAGCCAGAGGCACAGACAGACTGTCATCGATTGGCGCCTGGATTGCTCTGCACCATGAGTGTCATATGACTCCTGCCAAAATCATTTCAAGAGAAGTTTCTGACGGCATCATTGCTCCGTCCTACAGCGCCGAAGCTCTTGAAGTATTAAAGACAAAGAGAAAAGGCAGCTACAATATAGTTAAGATAGATCCCGGTTATGTTCCGGCAGAACTTGAGAGAAAACAAGTATTCGGTATAACATTTGAACAGGGAAGAAACAACTATAAAATAAACAAAGATATGCTCACAAACATTGTGACAAAAAATAAAGATCTTCCCGAAGATAAGGCAATAGATATGATCGTTGCCCTCATTACATTGAAATATACACAGTCAAACTCTGTCTGCTTTGCCTATGACGGCCAGGCAATAGGAGTAGGAGCAGGTCAGCAATCAAGAATTCACTGCACCAGACTTGCTGCAAGCAAGGCAGATCTGTGGCATTTGCGCCAGCACGAAAAAGTTCTAGGTTTGAAATTTGCAGAAGGCATTTCCAGACCTGACAAGAACAATATAATAGATTTGTATTTGTCTGATGTCGACAGCAAGGATGTATTGGGAGATGACGTCTGGATGCAATACTTTGCAGAAAGACCACAGCTGTTTACAAGAGAAGAAAAAGATGAATATCTTGCTTCAATTAAAGGTGTTACTCTGGGAAGTGATGCATTCTTCCCATTTTCAGACAATATAGAGAAGGCTGCCAAGAGCGGTGTAACTTATGTTGTTGAACCGGGTGGCTCTGTAAGGGATGACCTGGTTATTGAATCAGCAGACAAGCACGGAATGGTCATGTGCTTTACAGGTGTGAGATTGTTCCACCACTAATCTTTTTGAGAAGGAAATAAATATGGAAATAATGGTAGTAGGCGGAGGAGGGCGCGAACACGCAATCATCCGAAAACTCAAAGAAAATCCCAAAGTAAATAAGATTTATTGTCTTCCGGGAAACGGAGGAATAGCTCAAGACGCAGTCTGTGTCAACATAGGCGCAAAGGAAATAGACAAGATAGTTTCGTTTGCCGTAGAAAACAAAATAGATTATGCTGTTGTTGCGCCTGACGATCCTTTGGTACTCGGACTTGTTGACGAACTTGAAAAAGTAGGAATCCCAAGCTTTGGACCAAACAAGAGAGCTGCCATAATTGAAGGAAGTAAGGCTTTTTCCAAAAACATGATGAAAAAGTACGGAATTCCTACTGCAGATTATGAAATCTTTACCGACCCAATAAAAGCTTTGGAATACGTTAAGACAACAAGTTATCCGACTGTTATAAAAGCGGACGGACTGGCTCTTGGAAAAGGTGTCATAATTGCCGAAGACTATGAAACGGCAAAATCAGCAATCGAAAGCATAATGGTAGACAAGACCTTTGGTGACAGCGGAAAGACAATAGTAATTGAACAGTTTTTGGTAGGACCAGAAGTCTCTGTTCTGTCATTTACTGACGGCAAGACAATCGTCCCCATGATATCTTCTATGGATCACAAAAGAGCTCATGACAACGATGAAGGACTGAATACGGGAGGCATGGGCACAATAGCTCCTAACCCGTATTACACAAAAGAAGTCGCAAAGAGGTGCATGGACGAAATCTTCCTGCCGACAATTGATGCAATGAACAAGGAAGGCAGAACGTTTAAAGGCTGTTTGTACTTCGGCCTTATGATAACAGCAGACGGTCCTAAAGTAATTGAATACAACTGCAGGTTCGGAGATCCTGAAACTCAGGTTGTGCTTCCTTTGCTCAAAACAGATTTACTCAGCGTAATGATGGCTGTAACTGAAGGCAGATTGGGAGAAATGAATGTGAGTTTTTGCGAAGATAAAAGCGCTTGCTGCGTTATCGTGGCTTCAAACGGCTATCCTTCTTCATACAAGAAGGGCTTTGAAATTCATCTGCCCAAAGAAAACGCCAATGAGATTATTTATGTTGCAGGAGCAGCTCAGAACGAAGATAAACTCGTGACAAGCGGAGGACGTATTCTTGGAGCAGTATCTACTGCAGGCAGTTTGAAAGAAGCAATAAACAATGCATACAAACTGGTTGAGAGAATAAAGATTGACAATACATTCTACCGCAAGGACATAGGACAGCGTGCGCTTGCAGCGTCAAAGGAGAATTAATAGTAATGGTTTACAGAGTATATGTGGAGAAGAAAGAGGGACAGCGCCTGGAAGCAGACGGATTGTTCTTTGAACTCAAAAACATATTGGGAATCAAGGGTATAACCGGTGTAAGGGTATTGAATCGCTACGACGTAGAAACAGATGACAAGGATCTGTTTATCAACGCTGTTAAGACCGTTTTGTCTGAGCCTCAGGTAGATGATGTGTATTACTCATTGCCTGCGCTAACAGGCAAATTGTTTGCCGTTGAATATCTGCCCGGACAATTTGACCAGAGAGCAGATTCAGCTGAGCAGTGCATTCAGATTGTATCCGGAGGAGAAAGACCTTCAGTAGCAACAGCTAAAGTATATGCTGTCTTCGGAGATGTGTCTGACAAAGACATAGAGACAATCAAAAAGCATGTCATAAACCCGGTTGAAGCCAGAGAAGCCGGACTTGGCGAAAAGAAAACTCTGAAAAACGAAATGAAGCTGCCGGATTCTGTAAAGACTCTGGATGGCTTTACCGAGCTCAAAGAAGACGGACTGAAACAGTTCATCTCCGATTATGGTCTGGCAATGGATTTGGGAGATATAAAGTTCTGCCAGGAATACTTCTTGAAAGAAAAAAGAAATCCCACTATAACCGAAATCAGGATGATAGATACATATTGGTCGGACCACTGTCGTCACACCACATTTTTGACTACAATTGACGAAGCCAGATTTGCGGATGAAAAGATTCAGAAGGCGTATGACCACTATTTGTCGGTCAGAAAAGAATTGAAGAGAACCAAACCCATTAACCTGATGGATTTGGCAACAATAGCAGTAAAGTATTTGAAAAAGGAAGGGAAGCTTGACAAGCTTGATGAGTCTGAAGAGATAAATGCTTGTACAGTTAAAATCCAGGTTACAGTTGACGGAGAAAAACAGGATTGGCTTCTTCTTTTCAAAAATGAAACCCACAACCATCCTACAGAGATTGAGCCTTTCGGAGGTGCAGCTACTTGTATAGGTGGTGCTATAAGGGATCCGCTGTCTGGAAGAGCATATGTATATGGCGCAATGAGGGTAACGGGAGCCGGCAATCCGCTGAAACCCGTGAGTGAGACACTTGCGCATAAACTTCCTCAGAGAAAACTTGTTACAACGGCTGCTGCCGGGTATAGTTCTTACGGAAACCAGATAGGTCTTGCAACAGGACAAGTGGATGAGATTTATCACGAAGGATATGTAGCAAAGAGAATGGAGATAGGCGCAGTTATTGCAGCTACTCCTGCAAATCACGTAAGACGTGAAAGACCATCTGAAGGCGATGTCGTAATACTCATAGGCGGAAGAACCGGAAGAGACGGATGCGGAGGCGCAACAGGTAGCTCCAAGTCCCATAACTCACAATCTCTTGAAACTTGCGCAGCAGAAGTACAAAAGGGAAATGCTCCTGAAGAGAGAAAACTGCAGAGATTGTTCAGGAACAAACAGGCCGCACGCATGATTAAGCGCTGCAATGACTTTGGCGCAGGCGGAGTTTCTGTCGCTATAGGCGAACTTGCCGAAGGACTTGAAATAAATCTCGATCTTGTGCCGAAAAAATATGACGGTCTTGACGGAACTGAACTTGCCATTTCCGAATCCCAGGAAAGAATGGCAGTTGTTGTTGAAAAACACAACGAAGAATTGTTTAAAGAACTTGCTAACAGTGAAAACATTGAAGCTACTACTGTCGCTAAAGTAACAAGTGACAGAAGACTTAAAATGTACTGGAAGGGCAAGGCTATAGTAGATATATCCAGAGACTTTCTCGACAGCAACGGCGCTGAAAAGCATACAATAGCTGACGTGGCACCATCCAAGGAATGGCAAAAGACAATTGATGGTTCGTTTACTGACTTATATAAAGACCTTGCTTCAGACCTCAATGTTTGTTCCAAGAGAGGTCTGTCTGAAAGATTCGATTCTACAATAGGCGCGGGTACCGTTGTTATGCCTTTCGGCGGCAAATATCAATTGACGCCTTCTCAGAGCATGGTCCAGAAGATTTCGCTTGAAAAAGGTGATACGGATGATATCTCATTTATGTCTTGGGGATACAACCCATATATATCCGAGAAGGACCAGTATGATGGGGCATATCTCGCTGTGATAGAGAGTGTTACAAAACTTATTGCTTCAGGCGCCGAGTTTAAGGACGTTTACCTCACCTTCCAAGAGTATTTTGAAAGAATGAAGAATCATGAGAGCTGGGGCAAGCCGCTTGCAAGTCTTCTCGGTGCATTTGAAGCTCAGATGGGACTGGGAATCGGAGCTATTGGCGGCAAGGACAGTATGAGCGGATCATTTGAAGACATTCATGTTCCTCCGACTCTTGTATCATTTGCTGTTACAACAGGTAAGCTTGATGAAGTCATAACGCCTGAATTCAAATGCGACAGCAGCAAAGTATATATCTTAAGACCTGAATATAAAGACAATTTGCCTACATCTCAGTCGCTTATAAAGCTTTACGACAGAGTTCACTCTTTGGTTAAAGAGAAAAAGATTATGTCTGCATACACGCCGACGTACGGCGGTATTGCCGAAGCAGTGTTGAAAATGTGTATGGGAAATAAAGTTGGCTTTGAATATTCCGGCAAAGATTTAAGCGATTTGTTTAAATACAACTACGGCTCTGTAATAATTGAAAGCAATGATGATTTAGACGAAGAATTGCTCGGAAGAACAACAAAGGATCACTGCATCAGTTTTTGCAATGAAAGTGTGTCTTTAGATGATTTGCTGAACCTGTATGAAGATAAACTTGAAAGCGTTTATTCTTGTAACATAAAACAGCAGGGCGGTAATATCCCTGTTGCAGAATACAGAGCGGGAACAGTTTCAAAGAGCCCAATCAAAGTATCAAGGCCTAAAGTCATAATACCGGTATTCCCCGGAACAAACTGCGAATTCGATTCTGCAAAAGCTTTTGAAAAAGCAGGAGCAGCAGCTGAGATATTCGTCATCAAGAACAGAACCAAGGAAGATATAGCAGAGAGCGTAAGCGCATTTGCCAAAAAACTGTCCGATAGTCAGATGATGTTTATCCCTGGAGGCTTCTCCGGAGGCGACGAACCTGACGGGTCAGGGAAGTTCATAACTGCGTTCATGAGAAATACAGCTGTTGCAGACGCTCTGACAGAACTGCTTGACAAACGCAAGGGACTGGTAGCAGGAATTTGTAACGGATTCCAGGCGCTTGTAAAGCTGGGTCTTGTTCCATTTGGCAGGATTGTTGAAACTG
Organism: Clostridiales bacterium; assembly: GCA_016282315.1. GTDB lineage: Bacteria > Bacillota > Clostridia > Oscillospirales > CAG-272 > CAG-841. The sequence continues at coordinate 5,464 of JAEEKG010000103.1, forward strand.
ACGATACTTGTCCAACACTTACATACAATGTTATAGGCAGACACCAGAGCATGATAGTAAGGACCAGGGTGTGTTCAAACAAATCTCCATGGCTCAGTGAAGTTGATGTCGGAGATATAATCAGTGTTCCTGTTTCTCATGGAGAAGGACGCTTTTATTGCAGCGACGAATTGGCTCAGGAACTGATCAAAAACGGACAGGTTGCTACTCAATATGTTGACTTGTCAGGCAACCCCACATATGACATTGCATATAATCCCAATGGCTCAGTATTTGCCATAGAAGGTATTACTTCACCAGACGGCAGAGTATTCGGAAAAATGGGACACAGTGAAAGAACGGGAAATGGTCTGTACAAGAATGTTGAAGGCAATTATGACCTGAAGATGTTCAGCGCAGCGGTTAAATATTTCAAATAAGTGAATTCAGGATTCAGGGCGGGATTGGTTTCAATCCCGCTTTTTGACTTTCTGTAATATATAAAATAAGGAAAAGGGCAGTCTATCACTGACAAAAACACAGATTGTGAATGGTGATTTTACCCCATTGTTGACGGAATACGTGTAATTTATGCAATTATGCATGCATAAACACGCTTTATATGCATAATTTGTTAAAAATAACAACAAATATGCAATAAAAGTGCTAAAAAAAGGAAAAATTATTGTTGACTTTGAAAAATTATCATGATATTATAAGTTATTCTTAAATGGCGACGGCATAATAATAAGCATCATACCGATACGTTTCCATTAAATTTGAGAAAATTGAAAGATTATTCAAAGGAGAGAAAAATGAAAAATTCAAAGAGAATATTTTCAGTTTTGATTGCGTTCATTATGGTTCTCTCAGTTGTTCTCTTGGCTAGCTGTAATGGAAAGCAAGGAACAGAGACAACATCTTCCGGCACTACAGAAACAACTGCCGGAACTAAAGATACCACTGACGCAGAAACAACTGAGGCAGTTACAACTTCTATCGAAGTAACTCCATTTCCAGCTGGAACGTATACTTACAAGGACGCTGTTGGAACACTCGCTACCAACTGGAACCCTCACACATATCAGACAAATGATGACGCATATCCTGCAGGTTTCTTGCGTGTAGGTCTCTATGACTTCATTTTCAATGATGAACTTCACCCGGTTGAGGGAAAAGATCCTTATGCAGGATACAAGATTATTCCTGAAATGGCTGCTTCTTTCCCTGTAGACGTTACAGAACAGGTAAAAGCTTCAAACCCGGAATACAACATTCCTGCTGAAGCAACAAGCGGATATGCTTACACAATCGACCTTAATCCTAATGCAGTTTGGGAAAACGGCGAAAAAATTAATGCCGACACATACGTTTACTCAATGAAGAGATTGCTCGATCCTGAATTGCTCAACTACAGAGCTCAGGACTATATCATAGGCAGTTTACAGATTGCTAACGGCGCTGAATACTACTACCAGGGCACAACAGCTTATATGCCTATCGGCGTTACAACATCTGAATACCTCGCAGCAGGCGGTAAAGTAGAAGATCTTTACATTGACGTTGTTAATTTCTGGGGTGTTGATGATTCTTACGTTGATGCAAACGGCAATGTTTCTCCACAATATGTTTCAGTAACAGATGAAACAGTTTATGGCGAATCTGTTGACGATGCTTTCTCAGGCGCAGATCTTTACGACGTATACTTTGGACCAGGTGCAGCTTATGAAGCATACAGCCCAGATTACGTATACTATGCAGTTGTTTACCCAGCAGGCGTAAGCTTCGATGTAGTAGGTATCAAGAAGACTGGCGAATATCAGATTATGCTCGTATTTGCTAAATCTCTTGCCGGATTCAATCTTCTTTACAACCTTTCATCCAACTGGATTGTAAACCAGACATTATATGAAGCTAACCTTTCTAAAGTCGGTGATACAGATGCTTGGGCTAGCACATACAACACATCAGTTGAAACAACACTTTCTTATGGTCCATATAAGCTCGTTTCTTATCAGAAAGACAAATCAATGAGATTTGAAAAGAACGACAAATGGTATGGTTACACAGACGGACAGCATGTATATGTTGATCCTACAGATGGCAAGACATATGAATTCTACCAGACAACTGCAATCGACTGCCAGGTCGTTTCAGAAACAGGTACAAGAAAGCTTATGTTCTTAAAAGGCGAGCTTATGACTTACGGTCTTCAGTCCGATGACGTAGCTGAATATCGTAACAGCGAATATTGTTATGTATCTCCTTCAGAAACAATCTTCTTCTTCATCTTCAATGGTTATGAAGAACAACTCGCAAAGAGAGAAGCAAATGAAGGATTCGATACAACAAAGTATGACCTCCAGACAATGGCTCTTAAGTCATTCAGAAAAGCAATTGCTGTAACATACGACAAAGAAGCTCTTTGCCAGGCATTGTTCCCGGATTGCTCTCCTGGTTTCGGTATTATAGGTGACATGTACATCTACGATCCTGATACAGGTGCTAAATATCGTGACACTGATGTTGCTAAACAGGCACTTTGTGAATTCTACAGTGTAGATGTTTCTAAGTTTGATAGCTTGGATGACGCTGTTGATTCAATCACAGGTTATGACCCTGTAACAGCTAAGAAATACTTCAACGAGGCATTCACAGAAGCTCTTGAAAAGGGTTATATCACAGATACAGATAAAGACGGCAAATCAGATCAGACATTGAGAATCGAATACTGCTGCTCTTCAGAAGTAAATGAAAGAATGCAACAGAGAATCGATCTTCTTAACGAAAAAGTAAATGAAGTTGCTGCTGGCACTCCATTTGAAGGAAAGATTGAATACTATCCATCAGCTCCATACGGCACTGACTGGTCAACAAAGATCAGACAGGGTCTTTCAGACGTTGTATTGGGTGGTTGGTCAGGTTCAGCTCTTGACCCATTCGGCCTCACAGACCTCTATGTAAACCCAGAAAGATCTTATGACGGCGCTTGGTTCGAAGCAGGAAAAGTTAATGTTACAATGACATTACCTATTGACGGCAAAGACACTGAAATCACAATGAACCTCAAGGCTTGGTCCGATGCTCTTAACGGAACAGCTTCAAAGGACAGCAAGGGCGACACATACAACTTCGGCGAAGGCCAGGTTGATATCCAGGTAAGACTTGCAATCCTTGCTAAGATCGAAGCTACAGTTCTTCAGACATACGACTACATTCCTTGTATCCAGGATGGTAGCTTGTTCCTCTTGACTCAACAGGCTTACTATGTAATTGAAGAATACAACCCAATCCTTGGTCGTGGTGGTATTGCATACCTCAAGTACAACTACAATGACGAAGACTGGGCTGCATACGTTGCTAGCCAGGCAGATGGCAAACTCAGTTATTAATCTAGATAAGTTAAATTAGATATATAACTTAACCAAGATTACCGCAAGGGCGTGCAAACGCCCTTGCGGCAATGTCTTAATTAGAAAAGGGTTGTTTTTTTGGTATATTTCATTAAGACACAAATATTTATTTGTGTTTTAACCAAATATATCACCGAATAATCTTTTGATTTTGGTGATTATTACTACATTTGTTTTTCGTAATATATATTAAGTTTTCACTCGATTGGAGGAAACAATGTTAAAATACACGTTGCAAAGAATTGTTTTAATGTTCTTTACCTTATTTATCATAACACTTATGTGTTTTGTACTTGTCAGGATGTTACCGCCTGTTGAGCTGCCTATTGAGGATCCACACGCAGTAGTTATAGCTCAAAGACGTGAAGCTATGGGGTACAATAAGCCATATCTTGTTCAGTTTGGAATCTTTTTGAAAGATGTATTCACTAGATTTGACTGGGGCATAAGTGACAAACTATATTTTGGACAACCCGTAGCTGATATATTTCTTGAAAAGCTTCCGGCTACATGTATAGTTAATTTCTATTCAATTATTTTGAGCATACCAATAGGTATTATGCTTGGAATTTTTGCAGCACTCAAGAAGAATACATGGATAGACCACGCTATATCCACACTTACGATGATAGTAATATCCGTTCCATCTTTTGTGTATGCATTCTTAATTCAGTATTTCCTGTCATTTAAACTTGGATGGTTCCCATTCTTGATGAAGGCAGGAACCGACTATTTCTCGCCAGAGATGTTTGTAAGTATGTTGCCCGCAGTTCTTTCTTTGTCATTTGGTGTCATAGCCGGATTTACAAGAACAACTCGTGCCGAATTGACAGAAGTGCTTACAAGCGAATTCATGCTTTTGGCTAGAACAAAAGGTTTGACAAGAGGCCAAGCAACAGTACGTCACGCACTTAAAAACTGCATGGTAGTTGTTGTTCCAGCTATTTTCGGTGAGTTTATCGGAATTATGGGCGGTTCACTTATCATTGAGAAGATATTCTCAGTACCTGGTGTTGGCAGCTTGTATATAAACTCAATCAACGGACGTGACTATGCAATGTTTATGTTGCTCACAGTTTTCTATACGGTTATCGGTTTGCTAGCAAGCATAATTGTAGATATCAGTTATGGCTTCATTGACCCGCGTATCCGTATGGGTTCAAAGAAATGATTTGCGGAGGGTAGTGACTATGGATAATAATTTTGAACACATTCCGCAAGAGATGTTTGAATTTGTTCAAACTAATGCAAATTTACACGATACAAAATTCAAGACAAAGGCCAGAGGCTATTTTGCGGATGCTTTTATTCGTTTTAAGAAGAACAAATCTTCTGTTGTTGCCGCTGTAATTATCATATTCCTTATATTCTTTGCCATTGTTGCTCCAATTATTTCTCCTTATGACATAAAGCAGAAAGATAAAATTTTTATTAACTATCCTCCTTTTGTCGAAGAAATAGCTAATGCTCATATAGGCATAATGGATGGCGGAGTAGTGTACGACAGCCAGAACGAAAACCAGATGCTTCTGTTTAAAGCTATCGAACAAGAAACAGGCAGAAACCCTGTCCTGCAAGTTCTTGACACAATTGAGAAAGAGACACTCAAACGCGGACAGGTTATTAAAGTTAAATCTTACAAAGTCAGAGTTAACAGATTTTATACCTTGGGTATGAAATATATGACTCTGTCATATGAAGAATTTGCAAGGATTCAAGAGTTCCAGAACGAAACCGGAATTCAGGTTATATTCCCATATGTTGAACCAAAAGACATAGCAGGAATTTCAGATAACCCTAATATTTGGTATAAAGTTACAGACAGCAAGGGTGTTCCTGCTTTGGATAAAGACGGAAATCTAGTTCCGGCATATTCAAAATCCACATCAAAAGCCGGAGCTGAATACAACAGCCTCAGAATTGAAGGCGACGACGGCAGTTACATCTACAGCATTGCAAAATCAGGTGCTGTACAGTGCAGAATTGACTATTATGACTACTACAAGTACATCAATGGACATGCTCCCATGTACATTTTCGGAACAAACAGCATTGGTCAGGACTTGTTCTGCGCTATAGGCATAGGTGCCAGATTCTCATTGGTATTTGCAATACTTGTTTCCGCAATCAACCTTACAATAGGTGCCATTTATGGTGCTATTCAGGGTTATTACGGAGGCGCAGTTGACTTAGTAATGGACAGAATAGCAGATATTTTGTACGAAGTGCCGTTTATGGTTGTTGCTACTTTGTTCCAGCTCCATCTCGCTGCGAAAGTGGGCGTTGTCCCGTCGTTCCTGTTTGCGTTTGTTCTGACGGGATGGATAGGAATGGCGGCTTTGACAAGAAAACAATTCTACAGGTTCAAGGGTCAGGAATATGTTCTTGCAGCTAAAACTTTGGGTGCAAGAGACTCAAGAATCATGTTTAAGCACATTTTCCCGAACGCTCTCGGTACAATAATTACAAGCTGCGTACTTGTAATTCCGGGTGTAATCAGTTCAGAAACAACCCTCACATACCTTGGAATAGTTAACCTTTCCGAATTTGCAGGTACAAGCATCGGTACGTTAATGGCTCAGGGACAGGCTGCGATGACAACATCACCTCACGCCATGTTCTTCCCGGCATTATTCGTTTCATTGCTGCTCATTACTTTCAACTTGTTTGGTAATGGTTTGCGCGATGCGTTTAACCCATCAACAAGAGGAGTGGAGGATTAATTATGGAATTAGAGAAGAAATTATCTGTAAAAGATCTGACAATCTCCTTCAGGACATCCAATGGTAAAGTTCAGGCAGTAAGAGGTATAAATTTCGATTTATACAAAGGCGAAACACTTGCAATAGTTGGTGAGTCAGGCTCAGGAAAATCCGTTACTTCAAAAGCCATTCTGGGCATTCTTGCAGGCAACTCCATTATGGAGGGCGGAGAGATCATTTACGATGGCAAGGACTTGTTGAAAATAAGCGAAGATGATTTCCATAGAATCCGCGGAGACAAGATTGCCATGATCTTCCAGGATCCTATGTCAAGCCTTAACCCTATCGTAAGGATAGGCAGACAGCTTACTGAAGCAATGATCCTAAAAGGCAAGGCTAGACAAAAAGAGAGCAGAAAGAACTTCAACGAAAAGCTTGCTCTTCTTTGCGAAAACATGAAAAAGGCTGTTGCTCCGAATGATCCCGAAAAAGCAAAAGCCATCGATCTTAAGTGTAAACATTTTGATAAATTCGAATATAAGCATCTTGATCTTGAATCTGAATTCAATGTTGCGCATGAAGCAGCAAATGAAGCAGTGTTTGATCTTGAAAATATCATATTCGAACTTACCAAAAAAACAAAAAGAGATCTCAACTACAGAATTAGCAACGATAAGAAGCTTGCATTAAGGTCAATCCACAAATATGTTGTTAATGACAGAGCAGAAGAATTAAAGAACTATGTTTCTCAGATTTCTTCCGAGTACAATAAAATCAAAAAATCCGATGATTTTTCCGGTCTTATAGACATACTTACTAAAGTCAAAGACATTTTGTCTGAGGCATTAGCATTTACAAAACCAAACTTTTTCTCAATGGGTTATTATCTCACATTCAGCGGCCAGGAATTGCCTGATATGAAAGTTGAAGACCTGAACACCTACTTGAGAAAGTATCTTGACGACAACTTTATGCTCGATTTCATCAAGGATGAAAAAGAAGCTATTATGTATTCAGCTAATGAATCATACAGAGAGAAAGAAGAGGCTATTTCGTTCTTGAACCACCATCTTGATGCTTTCAAAAAAGACAAGTTGGATAGAGCAGAATGTCTCAAAGCGTGGAAATCTTTGTCAAAAGAAGTTGAAGAAGGTATAGATAAACTGGAACTTGTAAAAGATAGTTTCGCATATACTTTCTCTTCCGGCTTGAGAACTGAAATTGATGCATATTTCAATGCAATCGTCAAGAACGAAAAAGAAACGAAGCGATTTGAAAAAGATACAAAGAGATATAACAACCAGCAGGCTAAGGGTAAGAATCCTGATTGGGCTGTTGTTCCTGCATCCATCACAGATCTCGAACTAAAAAAGCGTAATATAGTCAGACAGGTTGAGCGTCTTTGCGATCACTACACCGATAAGATCAAAGCTAAAGATAGCAGAGATTACGACAAAGAAGCAGTAGATATGATAGATTATCTCAAGGAACAAGCTTCTGGTGTTGTTACAAAAGTTACAAAGACAATGGCTAAGAATAAGGCTATCAAACTTATGGAAGAAGTTGGTATCCCTGAGCCAAGAAAGAGATACAGACAATATCCGTTTGAGTTCTCAGGCGGTATGAGACAGAGAATAGTTATAGCAATTGCTCTTGCGGCAAATCCGGATATCCTTATCTGTGATGAACCTACAACAGCTCTTGACGTTACAATTCAGTCCCAGATTCTTGAACTTATCAATGACTTCAAGAAACGTCGTAATCTTTCAGTTATATTCATCACACACGATCTGGGCGTTGTTGCTAACATGGCTGACAGAGTTGCAGTTATGTATGCAGGCAAAATAGTTGAATACGGAACAGCTGACGATATCTTCTATCACTCAGCGCATCCATACACATGGGCTTTGCTCTCATCAATGCCTGATCTTGATACAAACGAAAAACTTGATGCAATTCCGGGCACACCTCCGAATATGATTTATCCGCCGGTAGGTGATGCGTTTGCTCAGCGTAATAAGTATGCTATGAAGATTGACTTTGAACGTCAACCTCCTATGTTCAAGATAACAGATACCCATTATGCTGCTACATGGTTACTGCACCCGGATGCACCAAAGATTGACCCACCTAAGGTTATTACAGACAGAATTGAAAGAATGAAACAGAGAAGAGGTGGTAATAATGCCGAACAATGAAGAAGTATTATTAAAAGTTGATCACCTCTGCCAGTATTTTAAAATGGGCAGCTCTGAATTGAAAGCTGTTGATGATGTCAGTTTCGACATCAAGAAAGGCGAAGTATTCGGTCTGGTTGGCGAATCAGGATGTGGTAAAACCACTACCGGTCGTTCAATTATCAAAATATATGACATTACATCAGGAGACATCTTCTTCAAAGGTATAAGAATAGGAGCAGGTGTAAGGTCATATAAGAACAAAAAACGCGAAGCAAAAAAAGAGTATTTAGAGAATAAATCCAAAGAAACCGATCCGGCTAAACTTGCTGCAATGAAGCAAGAATATAAAGCGGTTGTTTCTGAGCAAAACAAGCAGATCAAGGCTGCAAAGCATGATCAGAAAAAATGCGATAAAGAGTATCAGAAAAAACGGGTCGTTGAGGTCAAGGAACAATATCTTCCTATGATTGAAAAAGCTTCAGAAAGCGAAAAGAGTTCAATCAGGAAAGAGTATAATAACGAATTGAGAAAAGCTAAAAAAACTAAGCTCGTAACTCAGATTCAGATGATATTCCAAGATCCTATAGCTTCTTTGGATCCTCGTATGACAGTAAGAGAAATTATTTCCGAAGGTTTGATCATCCAGGGTGAGAGAAACAAAGAAGTAATCAACAAAAAAGTATACGAGATGCTCGAGCTTGTCGGTCTTGTAAGAGAACATGCTTCAAGATACCCACATGAGTTCTCAGGTGGTCAGAGACAGCGTATCGGAGTAGCAAGATCCATAATAATGAATCCTGAACTGATAATTGCCGATGAACCTGTTTCAGCTCTTGACGTGTCAATTCAAGCTCAAGTTATCAACTTGCTCAATGATTTGCGCAAACAATTCGGTCTGACAATAATGTTCATAGCGCATGACTTGTCTGTTGTTAAGTATTTCTCAGACAGAATCGGCGTTATGTATTTCGGTAAAATGGTTGAATTGGCAACTTCAGAAGAATTGTTCAAGAACCCACTTCACCCATACACCAAGAGTTTGCTTTCAGCTATTCCGTTGCCGGATCCTGATTATGAAAAACAGAGAAAGAGAATTGTTTACAATCCTTTGGAATCTCACGATTATTCAGTATCCAAACCATCAATGCACGAAATAACTCCGGGACATCTCATCTATTGTAATGATGAAGAACTCGAAAAGTATCGCACAGAATTAAAATGAGTAAGATCAAGCCTGAAGATAAATCAAAATTGATGATTGGCTATATCGTAAGCGGTGTAGTTCTCTTGGCTGGAATAATTGCAATGTTGTTTTATAAACAAGTATTTACTCAAACTGAAGCAAAGAATGTATTTGGCGCTTTGTCAGATTCGTTCTTTGTTCCGGGAGTAATATTTGTAGGCATCGGAGGGTTGAGCAAGCTTTCTACCTTTGGTGCATATGACACATTCGGATATTTGTTCTCAAGGTTTTCCTTTCACAATTTCTGGGTAACAGGAGCCAAGAGAAAAAAATATGACAGCTTATATGATTACAAACAGGAAAAAGACAAAAAAGGGCGCTCGTGGCTTCCTTATGTTTTCTGGACAGGCGTTGTTTCCTGTGGAATCAGTATAGTTCTATTGATCATATATTTATCAATCTGATTGCAATCCCTTCGTATGTAAGGGATTGTTATATTAAACGAGAATAAAAAAATGTAGGTGAAAAATGAAAAGAGTATTAACTATCATAATTGCTTTGCTGATGGTTTTGTCAAGCATGGCTTATGCAATAGGTTGTACAAGCAAGCCGAGCGAAGAGACTACAGCTAATGTAGAAACAACATCGACTAAGGCTGATGTGACAGAGACAACTGAAAAGGATACTACCGCATCAACCACAGCAACAACTACAAGCAAAGATACTACAGTGACCACCACTGAAGAAACGACTACAGAAGAAACAACCACTGAAGAACCCGAGCCTGAATATCTCAGACCAGTCGTTGATTTCAACGATTTTGAGTTTGTAATGGTTGAACAATCAGAAATAGATGAAGTTGAAAACTTCCTTACTAATGCCGTTGAACAGAACAACTTTGACCTGATTGTTGAAGGGTACGAAAAATTTAATGATCTTTACTTTAAACTAAGTACAATGTCATCATTGGCAAGCATTATCTACTACAAGAATACTGTTGAGAATGCTGAGTATGACACATTATCTACTCAACTGGACGATATGTTTGACAAATTATTGGTGTTCTTTGTTAAAACAACATATAAGATTTTGACAGAGAGCGAATTTGCGGACAAAATAAGAGGCGAAGTTGTCAGCGAAGCAGATTGTGAGTTTGTTCTTGAGAATTATGAGACATATACTGATGAATATGCTGAAATCAATGCAAGAATCTCTGCTCTTGAAGCAGAATACAACGATGCTCTTAACAACACTACCATCGATATAGACGGCAAAGCTTGTACTACAAATGATATTGTCACATTGTTCCAAAATGGCGAAATCTCAACCATCAAGTACTACGGATATATGGAAAAATCATATAATGCAGTTGCAAAGGCAGTTGCTGTAGTATATGACAAAATAATAGCCGCATACAAAGAAAAAGCACAAATGCTTGGCTATTCATCTGCATGTGAAATGCAATACGATCTTGTGTTTGATAGATCATATACTCCTGAAAAGGCAAGAGAGTATTGGGCATTTGTAAAAGAGTATATAGTTCCTTTGCAAAAAGAATTGAATGATTCATTAACTGGTTCAGAGGAAAACACTATATATGGATACAGTCGTAAAAAAGGTTTGCTTGAAAGATTTGACAAAGTTACAGTTGAATATTTCAAGGAAGTGTCACCTGAAATGTATAACGCATGGAGATACATCAACAAATGCAATCTTATAGATATATCTTCTGATGTAAACAGATATGATTCTTCTTTTACAACATTTTTCTATGAATACGATGTTCCATACATTTTTATTAAAGCTCAGGATGGCTTCAGTGATGTAATGACAAGAATTCACGAGTTCGGACATTTCTTTACATACTATGTTAAAGGATTAGAGGGCACAGGTGACTATGATGTAAAGGAAATCCAGTCACAGGGAAGCGAAATGCTGTTCTTTGTCTATGTCAAGAAAGTGTTGGCTTCTGCATATAAAGCCTTATTGAAGGATCAGATAATAAGCAATCTTGATGCCATTATAGAGGGTGCTTTGCATGATGAATTCCAGCAAAAAGCATTTGAACTTGAAGTTGTAAATTATAGCACTCTGTATAAATTGTTTAGTTCATTGTCTAAAGAATATGGCATGGACTACTCAAATTATATTGTTGACGGAAATGACTTGTGGGCGCTGTATCCTCACCACTATCAATCTCCTTTCTACTATATAAGCTATGGTATGTCAGCTATATCTGCTCTGGATTTGTATGTAATCAGTAATGATGACAGACAACTTGCAATAGACAAGTATCTGGAAATAGTTAATGCTGATGAAAACGAGAATTATCTTGACGTAATCACAAGGGTTGGTCTGCACTCTCCTTTTGAAGAGTCAACATATGAACACATTTCATCTTCGTTAAAGGCAATATTCAATTTGAAATAATTAACTTAAAAGAGAGGCGCGTCCTCTCTTTTTTGTTGAAGTTGATTGTTTTTTTTTATATAATGATATTATCTAACACATCGGAGTTTTTTATGAGAATTGTTGTTATAGACGGACAGGGCGGAAAAATAGGACAATTAGTTGTAGAAGCAATCGTTAAAGAAGGCATTACGTGTGAATTGATTGCTATAGGTACAAATAGTATAGCAACCAGTGCAATGATAAAAGCAGGAGCACATCAAGGCGCCACAGGTGAAAATCCAGTTATTGTGACATGCAGGGATGCAGATGTAATAATCGGTCCTATAGGTATTGTTTCAGCAGATTCGCTTTTAGGTGAAATCACCCCTAAAATGGCAGTGGCAATCGGGCAGAGCAAAGCGACAAAACTTCTTTTGCCGGTCAGCCATTGTAACAATATTGTTGTAGGTGTGAAGAATTTGTCCATATCGGAACTCGTAAAGGAAACAATAGAGAATATCAAAAAAATAGTGTGACATTTTACCCGGAGAAATACAAAGATTTCTTCGGGTATATTTTTGGCGATGACGTTTTTGGAATATGCGCGGTTTTCATTGATTTTCACCATGATTTGGTATATCATATAAACTGAAAAAATATGAGTTGAGGAAACCAAAATATGTACATAAAAAGTGATACATACATAAAAGATGATCAACTGTTCGAAACCTTAAAAGAGTCTTTAAAAGATAAAGACTTGAAGAAGGTTTTAATATTGCCTCCGGATTATACAAGAATGTATTCCGGCGCAGGCAAGATAACGGCAATGTATTATGAGCTGCTTAAAGACAGTTGTCAGATAGATATTATGCCTGCTCTTGGAACACATGAACCGATGACCCAAACCGAGTGGAACGCATTTTTCGGTTCGAATGTTCCATTTGACAAGATGATAATTCATAGATGGAGAGATGATGTTGTCAAGATAGGAGAAGTGCCATCTGAGTTCGTCTCCGAAGTTTCCGAAGGACTTGTGAAGACAAAGATAGATGTCGAAGTCAACAAGAGATTGCTTGACAAATCTTATGATTTGATCATATCCATAGGTCAGGTCGTACCACATGAAGTTGTCGGAATGGCAAATTACTCCAAGAATATATTTGTCGGTTGCGGCGGATCGAGTATGATAAACTCTTCACACATGCTCGGAGCGTTCTACGGTATGGAAAGAGTAATGGGCAAGGATTTCTCACCGGTCAGAAAAGTGTTCGATTACGCAGAACAGAATTTCTTGAAAGAAGTGCCTTTGATGTATGTTCTTACAGTAACATCGAATAAAGGCGATGAGACATTTATTCATGATTTATTTGTGGGAAGGTCAAGGACCTTGTTCGAAATGGCTGTCAAAGAGAGCCAGAGAGTCAATTTAACGCACGTTAAGGAGCCTTTTAAAAAAGTGGTGGTATATCTTGACCCGAGAGAGTTCAAGAGCACATGGCTCGGAAATAAGGCCATATACAGGACCAGAATGGCTATAGCTGACGGAGGAGACCTCATCATACTGGCTCCCGGAGTCAAAAAGTTCGGCGAAGATCCTGAAAACGACAGGCTTATAAGAAAATACGGGTATTGCGGCAGAAAGAAAGTGCTTGGACTTGTCGAAACGGAAAAAGAATTACAAAACAATTTGTCCGTTGCTGCCCATTTGATCCATGGGTCTTCTGACGGAAGATTCAATATAACATATTGCACAAAAGAATTGTCAAAGGAAGAAGTGGAAAATGCGGATTTTTCATATATTCCTTATGATGAAATCAAAAACAAATATGATGTTCAGAAACTAAAAGACGGATATAACAATGTGGATGGGGAGGAAATCTTCTACATATCTAATCCTGCTTTGGGTTTATGGACAATAGAATAAAAGAGACAAGAGGGAAAAGAAATGAAAAAATCAGACATCGGTCTTATAGGACTTGCAGTTATGGGCGAAAACCTGGTAATGAACATGGAGAGCCATGGATTCCAGGTATCTGTATTTAACAGAACAACTGAAAAAGTTAAGAGTTTTGTTGAGGGAAGAGCTAAGGGCAAGAATATTGTAGGAACATATTCTCTTGAAGAATTAGTAGATTCTCTTGAAAAGCCTCGTAAAGTAATGATGATGGTTAAGGCAGGAGAAGCTGTTGATCAGATGATTGAAAAACTTCTTCCTTTGCTCGATGACGGAGACATCATTATCGATGGAGGCAACTCACATTTTCCGGATACTGCAAGAAGAACTGCTTATGTTGAAAGCCAGGGAAAACTGTATATAGGTACAGGTGTTTCAGGCGGTGAAGAAGGTGCGTTGAAAGGCCCAAGCCTAATGCCGGGCGGTTCACCTAAAGCTTGGCCGAGCGTAAAGCCTATACTTCAGGCAATAAGTGCTAAAGTTGAAGATGGTTCTCCTTGTTGTGACTGGGTAGGTGAAAACGGAGCAGGTCACTTTGTAAAGATGGTTCATAACGGAATTGAATACGGTGATATGCAGCTTATTTGTGAAGCATATCAGTTCATGAAAGATTATCTTAAGATGTCAGCTGATGAAATGCACGATGTTTTTGCCGAGTGGAACAAAGGCGAGCTTGACTCATACCTTATTGAAATAACAACAAATATCCTTGAATACAAAGACAAAGACGGATCACCTCTTGTTGAAAAAATACTGGATACTGCAGGACAAAAGGGAACAGGTAAGTGGACTGGTATAGCTGCTCTTGATGAAGGAGTACCGCTTACATTGATCACTGAAGCTGTGTTCTCACGCTGCATTTCTGCCATGAAAGAAGAAAGAGTCAATGCTTCTTCAGTATTGGGTGGAGAAATTGAAACAAAGACATTTACAGACAGCGAGAAAAAAGAAATAGTTGAAAAGCTCAGACAGGCTCTGTTAGCTTCCAAGATTATTTCTTACACTCAGGGATATACATTGATGAAGTCTGCAGCCAAAACATATGGCTGGAACCTCAACTACGGCGGAATAGCTCTTATGTGGAGAGGCGGATGCATAATTCGTTCGGTATTCCTTGGCAAGATTAAGGAAGCTTATGACAAAAATCCCGAACTTGAGAATCTGCTCCTTGACCCGTATTTCTGCGACAAGATCAAATCTCTGGTTCCTGCTTGGAGAGCAATAGTTTCAAAGGCAGTTGAAGCAGGAATTCCTGTACCGGCATTTGCAGCAGCTTTGTCATATTATGACGGACTGAGATGCTCAAGACTTCCGGCAAATCTTCTTCAGGCACAAAGAGACTATTTCGGCGCTCACACATATGAAAGAGTTGATGCTCCGAGAGGTTTGTTCTTCCACACCAATTGGACAGGCGAAGGCGGAAATACAGCTGCCACACAATATACAGTTTAATAAGGGGATTGAGTTATGTTGAATATTAAGAAAGAATATAAATATGCTCTTGTAGTACCAACAAGTATGGGCGTCAGGATTTGTCCTAAAGACGGTCAACCAGTAGCTGCTTCAGATACATTCTTTATGCAGGCAACAAGTGCTGAAACAAATGTTGCAAGCATCTCTTCTTACCTCGGACTTCCAACACACGTTCTGACTACTTTTGTAAAAGACAGCCCAATAGCTGCATTCATTAAACAGAATCTCCGTTCAAGAGGCATGACATTTGAAGGCGCAGAAGTTGAACAGGGCGGACCGTGGGGTTATCGTCATCAGTTCAATATTGCTGACAGCGGCTATGGTTCAAGAGGACCAAGAGTTACAAATGACAGAGCAGGCGAAGTTGGTAGAACTCTTAACGTTAAAGATTTTGATTTGGAAAGATTGTTTGGAAAAGAAGGTGTTGCAGTACTTCATCTTTCAGGACTTATTGGAGCTTTATCCGAAGAAACTAGCAAATTCTGTCTTGAACTTGCCAGAGCTGCTAAGAAATATGGAACACTCATTTCATTTGACTTAAACTACAGAGCTTCTTTCTGGAAAGGAAGAGAAGAAGAACTCAGAAATACTTTTACAGAGATTGCTTCTGTGGCAGACATTCTTGTCGGAAATGAAGAAGACTTCCAGTTGTGCCTTGGAATCAAAGGACCTGAAGCGGGCGGAAAAGATATAGCTGCAAAGATTGACGGCTTCAAAGGCATGATTAACTGCGTCAAAGAAAAATTCCCGAATGCAAAAGTGTTTGCAACAACACTAAGACAAGTTGTCAATGCAAATTCACATCTCTGGGGAGCAATAATGCTTTCTGAAGACGGATGGAGTGTTGTTGAACCGAGAGAAATCCACGTTCTTGACAGAATAGGCGGAGGAGACGGATTTGTAGGTGGTCTCATCTATGGTTTAATCAAAGGATTCTCATATGAGGATGCTTTCCATTTCGGATGGGCAACAGGTGCTTTGGCAACCACATTCCTGACAGACTATGCTCAGCCTGCTGATGAAGAACAGGTATGGAGTGTCTGGAGCGGAAACGCAAGAGTTAAGAGATAACATGTTTATTAACAAAAAATGAGTGAGAGAATGTTTTTTCTCACTCATTTTGCAAAAATGGATTAAAGTTGTAACCTTTTGGCATATATTTCTTACTATTATGGTGAAAGGACTTTCAAAAACACGGGCAAAAAAATTGGGTGGACAGTACGCTTATTTGAAAAAGGATCTGAATACTACCTCACAGCTCCATCGATTTGGGGATATACTCCGTAAACATACGCTCTCAGCGGAGTTATAGAAAAATACTATTCAATAATTACTTTCTATTACTACCCAGACGAAAAACCAAATGAATCTAACTCATCATATATAACAGAACCAATTGTATTTACAACATATGAGGTAACCGAGAAGGCTGATATTTCATAGACCATGATTTTTCATGCAAAACCAATGGTTTTTCCATAGATATTCAGCATGCAACCATTGTCAGATAATCTTGTATAACCAAAAGAGCTGTTTAAATCCCCGTTGATAGGGATAAACAGCTCATTATTTTTGCTTATTATTTCGCTATATTACTACACAAAAACAGATTAATTGTCTTCGCAAACGTATATGTAATTGTCTGACCATTCAGAGGCTACGTAATAGGCATCATCATCTT
This sequence comes from Clostridiales bacterium, assembly GCA_016282315.1. Lineage (GTDB taxonomy): Bacteria > Bacillota > Clostridia > Oscillospirales > CAG-272 > CAG-841. The sequence goes on from JAEEKG010000103.1 coordinate 22,420, forward strand.
CATTATATAGATATTCAGCCATTTCATCATCCATTTCCATGCCCGTGACGTCGAAGTATGCTAATGCATTTATTTCATAGTTGCAGTTTTCTTCTATTTCAAATTCGAAATTTGTTCCGTTAACGGTTGCAAATGACCATTCATCTTTATAGGCAACTGAGTAACAGACTAAATATCCTGCAGGGTTATATTTTGATAAATCAGTAAACGAACCCTTTAACATTCCGTCTTCGACATATACATCAATAATTTCCGGTGAATTTGGTACAACTTCAAAATATACAACAGGGGATACGTCTTCTGCTAATTCTATTCCAATAGGGGTAATTACAGCTTTGCCCACTCCGCAGCTGTCAATGTTAAAGAACTCAACTTCATAGTCTTTACCTTCGGTCAGTATAATTCCATTGGTGGCATATACCTCACAATTAGGTAATTCTTCATTATCTTCAAATATGTAATTGTCAACGATTATTCCATCTATGTATACTCCTTTGACTTCAAAGCGAACCACAGTTGTTCCAATTCCATCAACACTGACTGTGATGTGAACCACGCCTGGATTCTTTGCTAAAACTCTCAGGTATCCTCCGTTCTTGAGTTCCTCAACTTCAATTACATCCTGATCTTCTTCTATAACGCCCCAATGAATTTCGGGCATGCCCATTTCTCGGTCACCATCTCCTTCGAAACGTATTTTTATGACAGTCATGTCCATATCTTCTCTAAGATACAGAGTCCATTCGCTATCTGAAAGAGCATCAACTATATTGAGTTCCATTCTTCCTTCAACTGGAATACTAAATGCCTTAATCGGGAAGTTGTCAAGACAGAACGTGTAGTCATGGTGCTTTTCAGTTGTTTCATCAGCTTTTTCTTGGGCGATTTTTGTATAATCAACCCACTCGCCGTCTTCAAACATAAAGCTTTCATTTTTGTTGATGACAGTGTTTACACTCTTATCGGACAAATGAGTGTAGTCACCGGAAACGTTTACTATATATTTGCCGTCACCATCGGTCATTGTGATGACAACTGAGTACAATTGATTGTACTGAAGCAATGTCTGAGAGTCTAGTTTAATTCTGTAATAACCGGAGTGTGCAATGTCTTCGCATCCCTCGCTTACAAGCAAACCATCCTCAGGATTTGTATAGTTGTCTCCAAGAAGGTAAACGCTGTATTGAACATGTAAACCATCTACCGGAGCAATGAATGAGATGGCATCGAGCAGCTGAGTTCCGCTTGTCTTGAAAACGTTAGACATCTTGTGCTCTGTTTCGTATCCTTCGTTGTTAAAAAATGCATTTGCGAAGTAGTTGTGCTGGTCGATTTTGTAGTCATTTTCGGAAGTTTTTTCTTCAAAGCCATATACAGTAATATCTGATATGGACATGTCGTAATATGACATCCAAAAATATCCTGATCCGACCATGATAGGATCACCGTTCTCATCTGTCATGACATTTCCGTTGCTGTCCTTTAACGGAACCTGTATGCCCCATTCACCTGTGCCGCAGTTTGGAAATTCTTCTTCGCCTGATCCCCAGCTGTTTTTGACAAGCCATGCACCGTTTTCAGGCGGTTGATGTCCCTCTTGGAAGTTTTCCTTTGGGTAATTGTCATCGTATCCGACAACAGTCACAGCATGATCTCCAGACTCATTTTCCCATGTATAATGAGCCCAGGTATCAGTGTTTAGATACTTGCCCGGTGCTTCATCATCGGCATCAGGGCTTGCCTGGTCTGCCTTGAATCCTATATTTAATCCTCGTCTTTGCAACAGCTGGAGTTTCATTGCTTCAACAGCTTCGGGATTATATGTATATTCGCCGTCAACATATTTTGCCGGAGAATCAAGATGCAATGCATAAAGAAGCACATAGTCAAATTTGAAGCGGTATTCTTCAGGGATTGACCAGTCGTCATCAGCACTGTAAGCGAAGTTTTTAAATTCTCCATTAATGATACGCTGTTGTGTATAGCCGTTTGCACCTTTGTATATAAACACTTCATTTCCTTCTTTGTATTCCTCGGAAAGACCTACTCCTTGAGCAAACATTTCTATGGCATGGCTTGAGAAACCGCCGGTGTTATAAAGCGAATCATTGCCTGTGCTTGCGGGAATGTGACCCTCGCCGTTTTGAGGATTGTTTTCGTCATCTATGGGAAGGTTAAGAAAATAAGTAAACTGTTTCTCTGAAAGATCAAAGGTTTTGTAAGCATCGGGGTCATCTAGATACAATGAACCTAGAATGCTTATTTCAGATGCTGCAATTGCAGCAAATCCCCAGCACGTTCCGTACGGGTTCTGCATTTTGACCTTTGTGACAAAACATCTGTCTCCAATTCCATCTCCGTCAGTGTCAATTGAGCGCAGGTCAAACGATGATGGAATACCATATTCTCTCCAACCATCTTCATCGAGTGTAAATATGAAAGGTGTTTCCACCTCAATGGGGGTGTCCGTTTCAATCGGACTTGTCGTGGTTTCATCATGTATAGCAGTAGTTTCGGTAACAGCAGTTGTTTCAGTGTTTTGGTTGACAACCGCGGATGAACATGATGTGAGCACGAGTGAAATTGCCATAATTATGACAATTGCCAGTGAAAACAAGGCTTTTTTTGACATTGTTGATTCTCCTCTGTGTAAAAATATACTTTATAACTTACGCAAAAATTCTGCAATTACTTGGATAGAAATACAGGTGTGGTATATATTCCGTAATTTCTCAGCATATATTCCGGAGTATAGAATCTTCCTCTCGGTCTCCACATGCCAGGATCTGTATAAGAAGGTTTCAATATCGTATTGTGAAGCTGGCCGAATGTATTCATTCTGTTTCCGTACAAGGTTATTGAGATATCATGGACTCCTTTATCGAGCGTGCCAATTTCAAGTCTGTTTGGCGGGAAAGCGAGCATTCCTGAGATTCTTTTGCCGTCTAAGTCAACAGATATAGCGGTTCCGGAGAAACGCTGAATCTGAAGAGTCTTTTCACCTTCGCCTGTATACTTGAATTTGTATGAAACATTGCCTCCGTAGAATGGCAGTCCTTGTTTAGCCAAATCGTCAAAATACAGTCTTTCAGGCTTTTTTGTTATACATATGTTTCTTCCGATGCAATTAACTCCGAAATCACCGAGCAAATAGTAAGCTTCGAGCTGAGTAGAGTAACCGAAATCCAGATCAATCAAAAGTTCGTTTGATCCTTTCTTAATATCCGGCAAATCTATAACTTTTATTGCTTCTTCATCTACATAATAGCCTTTTGGCGTCATGTTGGCTTTTTTGCCGTTCAGAGTAACTTGTGAATCATTAATCGATTCAAGTCCGAGCTGAGCCTTTGTGTCTATTTCAGATTGAATGATAAATCTAAGTCTGACTTTATGTCTTTCTTCTTTAGAATTCTGATTCTTTGTCACCCAAGGCTGCACCATGCCCGATGTGCGCTGTTTTATGCCCAGTTGTGTACGAATGTCATTATCTGCAAACAGAACATATTCAGGGGCGTGATACTCGCCTTCATCTACAGAATATGAAGGGAAGTCAAGAAGTAAAACATTAGGCTCAGAAAGAGTGTATTCTGCAGAAGAATCCAGCAATTCAGACTTTTCAAATTTAGTCTCTTCAAATCTGAATCCGTTTTTACATCTGCCTTTTTCCAATCTCAAAAGGATAGAATCGCATCTTCCGCAAATCCATTTGAATGTTGTTTTACCATCCGAATACTCAGCAGCCATAGGTTTTGTTTCACCTGTGATTGTATCAAAAAGGGTTAGTTTCCACTCGCCCTTGATTGTTATGTTGTAACCTTCTATTGGTGAAACATCGTAGTCTTTGGGTTCTGTGACATGAGCTATGAACAGATGTCTGTACTTTCCGTCTTTTCTCATGTTATACACAAGATTTGATGCATATTCACCTGATAAATCAGCCAGGAGCACTTCGCGGTCATCTTCAATGTTTTCAAGTAAATCTCTCTTGCTCCAGTCGATGTCTGTGCATTTCCACGCCAGAAGTTTTGCCCTTTCTGACGGAAGTGCATCAACGTATGATGGAACATCTCCCATGAATATTACTTTTCCGCCTTTATCTGCGAATTTTTCCAGATAATCAAGCGTAGATGAGCGTATTGTCAAAAGGCTCGGAACAACTATTACAGAATAGTTTTCTTTTCCGACCTGGAATCCTTTGTCTGTCTCCTTATATAGCCCTGTCAGAAGGGATTCGGAAATGAGATCAAAATCCTGAGAACTGAAGACGAGCCAGTTAATAATCTCATAGAATTTTCTTTGAAGTTCATTTCTCTCATCTCTTGTCTGAGACATCGGACCGAATTTCAGCCAATATGATTCAATTGGATGTATCACGCCTATGTTGACTACAGGCTTTCCCCTTGTCATCACAGTGTTGACTCTTGCAAAGTGATCTTCTATGTATTTGTACTCTTTGAACCAAGGGGATTGATATCCGATGGACGCTGGATAATCCCTCTTTGCTTCTCCTCCCATAGATACCCAGAACAAGTGCGGAACTCTGAAAGTTACGCCAAACGCAGCTTGCCAGTCACCTTGTTGTTTGTGGCCTTTGAAGTCATAATACCAGTTTGTAACACCATAAAGTTCACTCATCATTCCTTCTCGACCATATTGTCTGCATGCGCTTTGGCACTGTTTGGCTGTTGACAATTCGTGGTGATCAGCCAGCATGTCAATTCCTGGTATAGAGAAAGATCTGTATGAACGCATTGTTTCGCCTGTGGCAACTGTCTGCCACTGCAAGGCGGGTTCCATCATCATATGAGCAGTGAAGTCAAGATTGTTCTTTTTACACCACTTTCCGATGGTGTCGGAAAAAGCAGATGCAAATCTTTCTGCCATGTGATCATGCATATGGTATCTTGCCTGTGAAATTCTGTCATCAGACAATTCAAATACCATTTCAGGCAGCTTGTCTAAAAATGAATAGCCATAGGTCTTTTTGAAAGTGACATCAAAATCTGTAGTAAAAGGCAACAAAACAGGGCTCTTGTCATCAGGACTTGAAAGGAATGTCTTATTTGTCATCTGAGGCTCATCAGAGAATATTGATGGGACTGTCTTTCCGAATTCATCTCCTATTTTTGCCTTATATCTTTCGTGGGTAATCTCAATAAACTCTTCGATGGCCTTTTTGTTCATGGTGTCTACATATGTCTGGCCGTTATACCAACTGGAGGGAACGGCATACTCTACATATGCAAACAGTTTTGTTCCTGCTGCCTTTTCTTTAACATCTATTTTTTTGTATTCCTTTATTTTCTGTTCCTGGTCCAAAATGACGTCGTAGCAGGACAATAAATAATACTTATCTTTTGGAAGCTCAGGGTTAGCTGTTTTTTTATCACTGGATAAAGTTAAAGAGTCATCCAGATAGGGAATAGTAGTTATTTTAAGTGTTTTCTGACGGTTTTCAATCTTTTTGGTATTGTAACCTCCTGCAAAACCGGAAGGCCATTTGTCTTCATCATATAAGTATGCACGCATGCCTTCGGATTTGGCTTTTTTTACACATCCTTTTACCAAGTCCATAAAGTCATCTTCGAGATATGGAGTTGCCAGACCTACTCTGGGATGCATGTGAAATCCGCCGAAGCCCATTTCTTTCAGGTATTCTATTTCTTTTTCCAATAGATCCAGAGTCATATCGCAGTTCCATGCCCAGAACGGAGCACCTCTGTATTCAGAAGTCGGGTTTCTGAACAGATCTAAATCAAGATTCTTTTCTTTGCTTTTTGGGTAAAACACAATGATGTCTTCCTTTCAAACTATAGTTGCAAGAAAATTATACCATATTCTTTATGTATGTACACGAAAAAAACTATCAATGAATAACGAAAAACAAAATATGTTGAAGTATATAATTTGTTTTGTATTTTTTAACAGATCGTGATATAATTCCACAAGAGGCAGTAAAGCCTCATACAATAGCAATTAAACTAAGTTTTTTTGACTATGGAGGGAGAGAATGTATGGATAGTTACGTAAAATGGATGGATGGTCATTCCAGACTTATTAAGATTATTCTGTGCATCTGGATTCTTGACATTACATGGGCTGTCTATCGTATTGGTCGTGCCGCAAGCAAAAAGAATTGGTTACACATGGTTTTGGGTATCATCTGGGTTGTTGCAGCAGGAACAGTAGGTTGGGTTCTTGATATCATCTGGATTGTACTATTTAACAGAATATTCTGGTTTACCGAGGACTAATCAACTCAAAAGAATGCTAAATAAAGATAAGAACGTTTGACTATTTTGTTTTTCAAACGTTTTTATTTTTTATGCTGTTAAAATGCCATTTTGAATCAAATATTGACAAAAAATGATGCGTTTGTTATAAATAAAGCGCGAAAACAAAAATATAAAACCACTGTTTTCTCATGTTATATATTTGTTTTCGGAAGCAAAAGCCAAAAACACGCAAGTAATTGCTATAAAAGGTGTATTATGTCAAACAATAAACCATTGAACAGAGAAGATTACGAAGAACCTAATTGTCCATTCTGTGTAGACAATTACCAGAACAAAAAGCCTGTAAAAAGCATCGACACAAACAGGATGATGTCAAAGCTTGATGAGTTTCTTGACAGGGATGATTTTGATTCAGCACAAAGGTTATTGGACTATTGGCTGAATGAAGCAAAACTGGGCAATGATCTCAGGGGAGAATTGACTATTCAGAATGAATTGATGGGCTTGAACAGAAAATGCCAGAACAGAGAAAGAGCAGAAAGTGCCGTGAAAAGAGGACTTGAACTTGTCAAAGAGCTTGGTCTTGAAGGCACTGTGACTTCTGCTACTACATATCTGAACGCAGGAACTGTATATAACTCATTTGATGAACCCAAACTATCTCTTGATTACTATAAAAAAGCTCAGGCCATCTATGAAAATTCAAATGTAGATAAATACAAACTTGGTGGTTTGTATAACAACATGTCTTTAGTATATGGCAAACTGGGAGAATATAGAGAGGCAAAAGAGTTAATAAATAAAGCAATCAGCCTCATGAAGGAAATAGGCAACAAACTTGAAGAAGCCATTTCATATTTAAACCTAGTGGATATACTGAACGCCGAGAGCCAGGACGATCAGGTTTTGCAAGAGATAGAAGAGTATTTGGACATCTCTGAAAAACTGCTCAACAGCGATGTTGAAAGAGATTTGTACTATGCATATGTTTGTGACAAATGTATTCCGTCTTTTGATTATTACGGAAGATTTGGCTTTGCTGAAGAATTGAGGAAGAGAGTGACAAAAATATATGAGGGGCATTGAATTATCCAGAAAGTACTATGAAGAGTGTGGCAAGCAAATGCTTCAAAAAAAGTTTGAATATATCTTGCCCAAACTTGCTGTGGGGCTGGTAGGTTCAGGGTCAGAGTGTTATGGATATGATGACGTTGTATCACAAGACCACGATTTTGAACCCGGTTTTTGCATTTTTGTTCCGGATGACATTGACTCTAAAACAGAGTTTGAACTCGAAAGAGCGTATGCCAAACTGCCAAAAGAGTTTTCGGGTTATTTCAGATCCAAACTGAACCCAATAGGCGGCAACAGACATGGAGTTATCAAAACCGGAGATTTCTACAAAAGATATACAGGGTCAAGAACAGGTTTTGACAATTTGATGGAATGGTTTTATGTTCCGGAGTATTATCTGGCGGAAGCGGTGAATGGTGAGATTTTTATAGATAATTACGGAGAGTTCAGCTCAATCAGAAAATCTCTTTCATATTATCCCGATGATGTCAGGACAAAAAAACTGGCTGGATATCTGCTCATAATGGGTCAGGCCGGACAGTACAATTACAAAAGGTGTATTGATCACAATCAAAAGGGAGCGGCACAGCTTGCTGTGATCAGATTTGCTGAAGCATCAATGAGTGTTGTTTTTCTTCTGAATAAAAAGTATATGCCATACTATAAGTGGTCGTTCAAAGCATTGTCAGAGCTTGAATTGTTGAGCCATTTGGGCAGTGATTTTGAGTATCTTATTTCATCATCCAATGACGATGGTGACATAGAGAACAAGATGAATGTCATAGAAAACATATGTGAAGAGATATCAGATGAGTTAAAAAGACAATTTGCTTGTGATATACCCGGATGCGAAATGGAAAAACTCGCTTATTCTATAAACAATTGTGTGGTAGATGGAAACATAAGAAACGAGAATATCTTGTTTGCTGTAAACTGAATCAACAATAACAATATGAGGCTGTCTTGAAAACAGCCTCATATAATTATCTGCCCAGTATTTTGTACATGGTTTTATATAGCATTTCAGCTTCTTCTTGCGACAAACTGATACATGAACCAACTTTCATGGGAATACTTTTGGCTTTTTCCTGCAGCTGGATTCCTGACTCAGTTATATTTACACAAGTGATTCTCTCATCCTCAGGATTGTTACATTTTTCCAACAAACCTCTTTTTACAAGTTTTTGAATTAGGGGTGTGATGGTTCCTGAGTCGAGATGAAGTCGTTCGCAAATCCTTTTTATAGTTGTGTGATTATCTTCCCACATCACCATCATTACAAGGTATTGTGTATATGTAAGTCCAAGAGGTTTTAAATGCGGAGTATACAAATTCACAATTTTTCTAGCACAAGCATAAAAAGGGAAGCACAACTGATTTTCCAGTTTAAGTTGCGGATATACTTTGCTCATGATATCAAAGATTTGATTCTATCCAGCTGGTGAGATTAGGTTCCGGTTGGAATCCGACTGTTCTTGAAGCTTCAACACCGTTCTTTAAAAGAATGATGCATGGAATGTTTGTTATATTGAATCTGTTAGCAAGTTCGCCGTTTTCATCAACATCTACATTATAGAATTCAACTTTTCCTGCCATTTTTTCAGATATTCTTTCCAAAACAGGTGCTGTCATTCTGCATGGTCCGCACCATGTTGCTGAGAAATCTACAACTGCTACATTTGCTTTTTCTACTGAAGCAAAATTATCATTTTTAACAATATTTACCATATATTTTTATCTCCTTTTAAACTATTTATTGATTCTTTTCTTACTGTCGAGATATGCACATGCGGATAGAGCTGCAATGTTGCCTTCTCCGGCAGATTTTATGTACTGATATGGCAGCCCCGTTATATCTCCGCAGGCAAAACATCCTTCAATGTTTGTCTTCATGTTCCTGTCGCAGATAACATGAGCGCCTTCGGTTATTAAGCCGGGAACCAGATTGGATGGCGCAACACTGTCTCTTAGAATGAATACACCATCATATGTATAAGAATTGCCGCTTAATGTTGAAACAATTGTCTTCTGGTTTTCTCTTTTGACGCCTATTGGCTTTTCATTTACTATTTCAATAGAATCTTTGACATCAACTTCATCTGAATACTGAACGTAAAGGGAAACAGATGAGCAGATTTCACTCAGAAAGTCAGCTTCGGATTCCTCATTTTTTGAATAACAGAGAACCGCTACGTCTTTATTTCTGTAAAGAGGTGCGTCACATGTTGCGCAATAACTTACTCCGTTTCCAAGATATTCCGATTCGCCTTCAAGTGTCTTTCCTGAAGTTACTCCTGTAGCCAATATTACGCTGTCAGCTTCATAAAACATTCCGCTTGAACCCTGCAAAGAGAAGTAGTCTCCCATGGAATATACAGCAGTAATTCTGTCTTCAGTAATAGATAAACCGAAAGCATTTAAGTGATCCATGAACCTTTGACGGAGTTCTTTTCCTGATACATCCGGAACTCCCAGATAGTTTCGAATCAAATGTCCTCGCTCAATTTTCTCACTCAGAGTCTTTTTTCCGAACAACAATATCTTTTTGTTTCTTATGCTTGCAGTAATAGCTGCTTCAAGTCCGGCCGGACCTGTACCTATTATGGCTATATCAACTCTTTCCATGTTTTAACCGAGAAGTCTGACTACAAGTTTTTCAAGATCCTTCATATCATTTGTGGGCTCAAATCTTGCTACTACATTGCCGTTGCGGTCAACAACAAACTTTGTGAAGTTCCATTTGATGTCCGGACTTTCCTTGTCCTTTATAAATGCATTCATTGCCAAAGCTTTTACGCCTTTTCCGAATCCGTTGAATCCGATCTCTCCTTTGAGATAACCGTATACAGGAAGAGCATTTTCACCATTAACGTCAGATTTCTTCATCTGAGGGAACTGTGTGTTGTACTTTAATGTACAGAACTCTTTGATTTCCTCATCGCTGCCGGGAGCCTGATTTCCGAACTGATTACAAGGAATATCTATTATTTCAAGACCTCTGTTGTGATATCTTTCATACATTTCTTCAAGAGGTTTGTATTGAGGAGTGAAGCCGCATCCTGTTGCTGTGTTTACAACGATTACAACTTTTCCTTCATATTTTTTAAGGGATATTTCTTCACCCTTAGCTGATGTTACTGAATAATCATAAAATGACATATGTTTTCCTCCAAATTGATATTATTTTTTTCTTCCGAAATAGATTTTATCAAATCTAATTTTCGTTGTCAATAGGTTTGATAAAATTTAATTTGATAAAATCTAATTTTGTTCCCGAATGAATTAGTACTGGGGAAGAGCATCACAAACTGAATTGCTTTTTGTTGTACATTTGTACATTGTGTATATTGAAAATAATATTTATATTTAATATAATTTGTAAGGTTAGTAACACAAATTAAGTTTTGCTTTTGATAGGAGATAATATGGCAGAACAAGCACATATTAAAAAAGGTAACCGAAAAGCAAAAACAAGAATGCTGTTTAACTTCCTCAAAGGTTCATATTTATTGTTTTTTGCAGGAATTGTTTTCACATTTTTGATTTCTTTCACGGATACCTTAAATCCTCAGATAGTCAGTGCTGTAGTTGATGGTGTTATTGGGGACGGCGCAGAGAATGTACCGCAGGTAGTTGAGAAAATCATTGAGTTGTTTGGTGGTTATCAAGGTTTAAAGGACAACATGATTTTGACAGCTGCCATGGTAGTATCCATAGCGTTCATTTCAGCCATCGCATATTTTTCTAACAGGTATTTCATCACTAATGCTTCGGAAACATTGATGAAAAACATGAGGGACAGGATATTTACACATATTCAGCACCTCCCATATTCCTGGCATATGAAGAATAGAACAGGCGACATCATTCAAAGATGTACATCTGATGCGGATAATATTAGGAACTTTATTACTGAACAGCTGATTTCACTGTTCAGGATTATTGTCATGCTCACTTTATCTGTTTACTATATGTATTCAATGAATCTGACACTGGCTATAATCTCAACTTCATTTATCCCGCTCATACTCATATACTGTATCCTTTACAGAAGTAAAGTTGGCAAGAGATTCAGAGAAGCTGATGAGGCTGAAGGACAATTATCTGCCATGGTGCAGGAAAACCTTACCGGTGTAAGAGTAGTCAGAGCTTTCGGCAGGGAAAAGGAAGAAAGGGATAAATTCACAGCTTTCAACAACGAATTCGCAGGAATGTGGATGAAACTGAACAAACTGTTCACATTCTTCTGGTCATCAACTGACGGAATCGGATATCTTCAGAACGTGGTCGTTGTTACTGTCGGAACAATGCTTTGCATACAGGGAAAAATATCTTCAGGTAACCTTATAGCATTCATTTCATACAATGTAATGATGATAGGACCTATCAGACAGCTGGGCAGAATGCTTGCAGAACTTAGTAAGGCAGACGTTTCTCTTGACAGAATCTGCGAGATTATGTCAGCAAAAGAAGAACATGACAGACCAAATGCAATCGAACTTGACAAGATAGGAGATATATCCTTCAACCATGTCTCATATGGTTACGAAGAGAGAAAGGTTCTTGACGACGTCAGCTTCACAATCAAAGAGGGGCAGACGATAGGAATCCTCGGCGGAACAGGCTCGGGAAAGACTACGATAATTTCGCTTCTCGGAAGGCTGTACGATCTAGAAGAGGGATGCGGCAACATAACCATAAATGGCGGAACAGATATTCAGGATGTCAAAGCTCATTGGCTAAGAAAAAACATCGGCATAGTAATGCAGGAGCCTTATCTGTTTTCAAGTACTCTTGGCGGCAACATTGCAATTTCTACAGATGATGCTTCCGAAGACGAAGTGAGAACTGCAGCAAGAATAGCAAGCCTTGATGAGACAATAGAACAGTTCAAGGATAAATATGAAACATTTGTCGGTGAAAGGGGCGTTACTCTTTCAGGCGGACAAAAGCAAAGAGTTGCCATTGCGAGAGCAGTGCTGGCAGGAACTCAGGTGATTGTGTTTGACGACGCACTGTCTGCAGTCGATACTCAGACCGACGCCAAGATCAGAAAAGAACTGGCAGTACATTTTGCAAATTCAACTGTCATTCTCGTTTCTCACAGAATAACAACTCTGATGAATGCTGACAATATTATTGTTCTGGACAAAGGCCGGATAGTTGAACAGGGAACTCATGATGAACTTGTTAAAAAAGATGGTCTGTACAACACTATTTACAAGATTCAGAAGAGCGGATCGGAGGTGGAATAATGGATAATACTGATTACAAGTCCAAGTCACTTCCGTTCTTCGGCATACCTAAGCTGGCGCCGTTCATAAAGCCATATAAGAAAAAGATGGTTCTCATGGTTATTTTCGGAATTATGGTCTCAGTATTGGACGTACTGCTTCCTCAGTTCCAGAGATATGCAATAAACCATATAACTGACGGAGTGTTTGAAAAAACTATCGTTACTTTTGTCGTTCTCTATGTAACCACTGTGCTACTAGAGTGCACGACAAACTATTTGTCATGTCTGTTTTCTGCAAACCTTGAAATTTCAATAGCAAGGGATCTCAGAAACGCGTGCTTTAACCATCTCCAGACATTGTCTTTCACTTACTATAACCAGAACGGAGTGGGTTACATTCACTCAAGAGTCATGAGCGACAACATCAGAATAGGTGAAGTTGTGTCATGGGAACTCATGGGAGTTGTCTGGAACATGTCTTATGTCATCGGAACAATGGCTGTTATGTTTGCGACAAACGTCACTCTGACGCTGCTCGTCATAACTGTAATACCTGTAGTGCTGTTGATGTTCTCAATCTTCCAGAAGAAACTGGTCTTTTATCACAGAAGAATTCGTGAAATCAACTCAAGGATTACTAGTAATTTCAATGAGGGAATTACCGGCGCAAAGACAATCAAGGCACTTGTAGTTGAAGACAAGATGATCAACAAGTTCAAATCTGAAACCCAAAACATGAGGAGAACTTCAATAAATCACTCAAAAGTGAGAGGTCTGTTTGCATCAACAATCGTATTTGCATCTTCTTTTGCTCTTGCGATTGTACTGTGGCGAGGTGGTATACTGACAAATGAAGGCGTAATGGAACTCGGAACTTACTCTGTATTCATGTCATACTCACTCGGTATAGTTGAGCCTATAAGATGGCTTGTTGACTCGGTTTCCGGATTTATAATGACACAGGTTAACATTGAGAGAGTAACAAGGCTGCTGAGCATTTCTTCAGATGTAAACGACACAGAAGAAGTTATCAAAATATACGGCGACACATTTGAAACAAAAAAGGAGAACTGGGAGCCTCTCAAAGGCGACATCGAGTTTAAGGATGTTTCATTTGTTTACCCAGACGGAAAAGAAACGGTTCTTGAACATTTCAATCTTAAGATTCCTCAGGGCACTACACTTGCCATTGTAGGCGAAACGGGTGCAGGAAAGTCAACTTTAGCCAACCTTGTGTGCAGATTCTATGAGCCCACAAAAGGACAGGTCCTGATTGACGGAAGGGATGTAAGAGAAAGATCCCAGCAGTGGCTGCACTCAAACATGGGATTTGTGCTTCAGACACCTCATCTGTTTTCAGGTAGCATTATTGACAATATAAGGTTCGGAAAACTTGATGCAACTGAAGAAGAAGTCATGGAGGCGCTGAGAAGCGTTTCTGCTGAGGGAATAGTTGAAAAAGCTGAAAAAGGATTAAACACCGATGTAGGTGAGGGCGGAGACTTTCTGTCAACTGGAGAAAAGCAGCTCATATCCTTTGCGCGTGCCATAATTGCCGATCCCAGAATATTGATACTGGATGAAGCAACTGCATCTGTTGATACATTGACCGAACAGAAGATTCAGAATGCAATAACGAGTCTCATTAAGGACAGAACGACAATCATGATAGCTCACAGGCTGTCAACCGTAGTCAATGCGGATATGATACTTGTCGTGGCTAACGGAAAGATAATTGAACAGGGAACCCACAGGGAACTCATGAAAAAGAGGGGGCACTACTATGATCTCTATATGCGTCAGTATGATGAAGACGCTGTAAAACAAACTCTTGGTTAAGGATTAGATTATGAGCAATAAACCACTTGAAATATATACAGGAGAATGGTCAGAAGGCCACATTCAGGGAATAGCCGTAGACAAAAAAAGAGAATTTATCTATTACAGTTTTACTACTGTATTCGTCAAAGCACGATTTGATGGTACGATAGTAGGCTGGGTAAATGGCTTTTTGGGACATCTTGGCTGCATAGATTATTGTGACGAAGATGGCAAAGTATACGCATCTCTTGAATATAAACACGATGCGATAGGATCCGGAATCGAAAAATCCACGGGAATAAAGATTTCAGATGAAAATGCGTTTTATATAGCAATAATTGATGTGGATAGAATTGATAGGCCGAATATGGACGCAGAAAAGGATGAAGTCGTAAAGACAACGTATCTTCCTAAAGTTGTTGAATGGTTTGACAGTAAAGCTCCGAATGGACTTGAGCACAAATATGCTGTCAGCGGAATTGACGGAACAGCTGTGGGACCTGTATTCGGAGACAAGAACAATCCTAAAAAGCTGATGGTTGCATGCGGCATATACGGAGATAATTCCAGAGACGATAACGATTACAACATCATCATGCAATATGATATCAAATCATTGAATGACAAAAGCCAGGTATCATCTCAATTGGCTCCGCACCACTCAGGAATTGAACCTGAAGAAGTGTATTTTGTATATACGGGTAATACCGATTGGGGAATTCAGAATCTTGAATATGATGAATATACAAACAAGTGGCTTGTGGCAGTATATAAAGGACATAAAGAGCAATTTCCAAATTATCCTTTCTTCTTAATTGATTCGGACACAAAACCAAAAGATGAGATTGTGACATACGGGGAGAAAGGAAAAGTCCTTGAATTGTATAACGAAGGAATACATTTTAAAAAGGGAACAACTGGAATGTATTCTTTTGGTGATGGTTCCTACTACTTTTCTCATGATTACAGAAATGAAAACGGAAAGTATGCAAGCAAAATAAGATTATATAAATACGACGAAAAAGAGTTCTTTGTTTTACAAACAAATTAATGCATTACGGAGGCAGTTTTATGTTGACAATGGACAAAGTTTATGATGCCAGAAGAGTTCTTGATGGCGTCGTCAGACACACTGACATTCAGAAGGCACACAGGTTTATAAAAGAAGACTTGTTGTTTTTTAAACCCGAAAACCTGCAAAAGACAGGTTCATTCAAGGTGAGAGGTGCAGCATATAAAATTGCTAAGCTCTCAGATGAAGAGAAACAAAAAGGCGTCATTGCTTGTTCAGCAGGCAACCACGCCCAAGGTGTTGCTCTGGCTGCTAAGAAAAGCGGTATCAAATCCATAATTTGCCTTCCGGCAGGCGCTCCCATTTCAAAGATAGAAGCGACAAAGAGTTATGGTGCTGAAGTTTGTCTTGTACCCGGTGTTTATGACGATGCTTACAAGAAAGCTCTAGAGCTAAGAGACGAATTTGGATATACATTTGTTCATCCTTTTGATGATGAAGACGTAATTGCGGGACAGGCAACCGTAGCGTTGGAAGCGCTGGAAGATCTGCCTGACATTGGTGCAGTTGTGGTTCCTATAGGCGGAGGCGGCCTGATTTCAGGAGTTGCTTTTGCTGTCAAACACATCAATCCAAAGATTAAAGTATATGGTGTTCAGTCTGAATCAGCACCGAGCATGTTGAATTCAATAAAGGACGGAAAGATAGAGACTTTGAACAGCGTCAACACAATCGCAGATGGAATTGCTGTCAAAACCCCTGGAGAAAACACATTCAAACTCGTAAATGAATATGTTGACGACATAGTAACAGTTTCCGACAAAGAAATATGTTCAGCTATTCTTGCCCTGATGGAAAAACAAAAGATGATAGCTGAAGGCGCAGGTGCTGTATCAGTAGCGGCAGTTATGTCCAACAAAATTCCAATAGAAGGAAAGAGAGTACTAAGCATTATTTCAGGCGGAAACATTGATGTTACAAACCTTTCAAGCGTTATCAAGAGAGGATTGATGAATGCAGGAAGGATTACATCGCTGAAGATAGAACTTATGGACAAACCGGGACAACTTGAAAAAGTTGTTGACGTTATTTCAAAGTGCGGAGCTAACATCAAGGAAATCAGACACAACAGAGCTGCTAATACTGAGAATATATACAGTTGTTATCTCACTGTCGAGATGGAAACCCGTGATTATGAACATGGAAAAGAAATTGTAGATAGACTTGAAGAAATGGATATTCGAGTTATCAAATTCAATGATTAATGGAGGAAGACAAAATGAGTAAAGTTGTTTACACAAAAAATGCACCGGAGGCAATAGGACCATATTCACAGGCCATTGTCACATCAAACCTTGTTTTTACATCAGGTCAGATTCCGATTGATCCGTCATGCGGTCAAATCAAGGCTACAGATATAAAAGAACAGACAGAGCAGGCATGTATGAACGTAGGCGAAGTACTTAAGGCTGCAGGAACATCTTTTGATAAAGTTGTTAAAACTGTATGTTTCTTGCACAATATTTCAGATTTTGCAGCTTTTAACGAAGTATATGCTAAGTATTTCGTATCTAAGCCAGCTAGATCCTGTGTAGCTGTTAAGGATCTTCCTAAAGGCGCACTGGTTGAAATAGAGGCAGTTGCCGAAATCTAAAAATTTCTGGAGTAATAGATGTATAAATTTGCTGCGACTTGTCTATTCGGGCTTGAAGGCTTATTAGGCGAAGAAATAGACAATCTGGGATATAAACGACTCGATACTATTGACGGAAGAGTTTTTTTTGAAGGCGACGATACAGCGGTTGCGAGAGCGAATATTAATCTCAGGACTGCTGAGAGATTGTTTCTCATTGTAACAGAATTTGATGTATATGACTTTGATTCTTTATATGAGAACACAAAACAGGCAGACTGGGGATATTATCTCCCGGTCGATGCTGTTTTTCCTGTCACCGGGCACTCAATCAAGAGCAAATTGTTCAGCGTTCCAGATTGTCAGAAAATCATAAAAAAAGCCATTTCAACGAAACTAGGCGAAAAATATAAAAAGCGTTGGCTTGAAGAATCGGGGGACAGGTACAAGATTGAGTTCTTTATTCTGAAAGATCACGCATATATTATGTTAGATTGTTCAGGTGATTCTCTCCATAAAAGAGGATACAGACCTGAGTCAACTACTGCGCCGTTGAGGGAAACTCTTGCCGCGGCAATGGTAAAAATCTCCAGACCAAGAGAGAATGTCTTGTTCTGGGATCCTATGTGCGGTTCAGCAACAATACCTATTGAAGCTGCGCTGATTATGACAAATACAGCCCCTGGTCTGAACAGACATTTTGATGCTGAAAAGTTTATATTCTTAGATAGTAAAGTTTGGTCTGAAGCATTTGAAGAAGCCCGCAATGCAATTGTAGACACTCAATTTGAAGCATATGCATCAGATATCGATGAAAACGCTGTTGAGATTGCAAAACAATGTGTGAAAAAGGCCGGAATGGATAAAGTAATAAAAGTGTTCAGACAAGATGCTTTGAAAATCACAACAGAAGGAAGAAGGGGGACAATTGTTTGCAACCCTCCTTACGGAGAACGACTGGTGACACTTAAAGAAGCAGAAAAGCTGTACACAAATATGGGAAAGCATTTTGCAACTCTGGAAAACTGGCAGATATACGTGTTGACCAACAATGAGTATTTTGAAAAGTTGTTCAACCGAAAAGCGGATAAAAAGAGAAAGCTTTACAACGGCATGATTCCGTGCATATATTACCAGTTCTTTAAAAGAGTTGATCGGAAGGAAAAAGAAAAATGATTTTGGAAAGAATCAATCAGTTGGTTGATTATGCGATCAATCACGGTTTAATTACATATGAAGACAGGATTTGGGCAATCAACAGATTGCTCGAAAAACTCAGAATCGGTTCTTATGAAAGTGTTGAGTTCAAAGAGTGTGATGATTTACAGCAAATTCTGTCGGAGATAATCGAATATGCCGGAGAAAATGGCCTTCTAGAAGGGGAAGGAACGGTATATTCAGACCTGTTTGATGCATCTGTGATGGGGCTTTTGACACCTCCTCCGCATGATGTCATTAAAACATTCAAGGATAAATACAGCGTTTCACCGGAAAGCGCAACCGAGTGGTATTATGACTTTTCAAAATCTACTGATTACATAAGGACATACAGAGTAAAAAAGGATTTGAAGTGGGTAACTCACTCTGTTTATGGCGATATAGATATCACCATAAACCTGTCTAAGCCTGAAAAAGATCCGAAAGCAATAGCAGCAGCAAAATCAGCTCCGCAAAGCGGTTATCCGAAATGTCTGTTGTGCGCTGAGAGCGAAGGCTTTTCCGGCAATCTGAGATATCCTGCCAGACAAAATCACAGAATAATACCTATGGATCTGTATGGAGAAAAATGGTATCTCCAGTACTCTCCGTATGTCTATTACAACGAGCATTGCATCGTACTATGTTCTGAGCACAGGCCAATGCAGATAAACAGGGCATTATTTGAGAGAATGATGGACTTTATAACCATTCTTCCTCACTATTTCTTGGGGTCAAATGCTGATCTTCCGATTGTGGGCGGCTCAATCCTGAGTCATGACCACATGCAGGGAGGAAGATATGTATTTGCCATGGAAAAAGCACCTGTAATAAAGGATCTTTACTTTGACGGTTATTCGGACGTTGAAGCAGGTATAGTTAAGTGGCCTCTGTCCGTAATAAGGTTAACTTCCAAAAACAGAAAACAACTTTTGGATCTAGCTGAAAAGATACTGGATAATTGGAGAGTATACTCAGATAAAGATTACTTTATTTTCGCTGAAACAGACGGCGAAAAACACAATACAATAACTCCTATTGCCAGGAGAAAAGGTGAAAGTTATCAACTGGATTTAGTCCTGAGAAATAATATTACGACAGAGGAGTATCCGCTGGGCGTATACCATCCACATCAGGACAAACACAATATCAAAAAAGAAAACATAGGACTCATTGAGGTAATGGGCCTTGCGGTTCTTCCTTCCAGATTGAAAAAAGAAATGGCAGATCTGGAATACGCCATACTCGAAAACAGAGATTTGGAAAAAGATGAAGAATTGTCCAAACACAGCAAGTGGTTTGATTCTTTTAAAGATAAATATACTTTCACAAAAGAAAACACCTGGGAAATACTGCAACAACAGATAGGAAATACGTTCGTAGCTGTTCTTGAAGACGCAGGTGTTTACAAGTGTAATGAAAAAGGATTGAAAGGCTTTTTGAAATTTACAGATACAGTGAATTCAAAGAAATAACGCCATTTGTTTTACACGGATTCGTACTTTTTGTTGAAAATGTACATATATTAATTAAAGTCATAGTGTTAAAATAGAGAAAACTAAGGAAAGGATTTTCACTGGTTTTTTATGGATTTATTTGACAAATGTTATCAGTTTACCGCAGCTGACGAAGTGAGAGAAAAAGGAATATACCCGTATTTTCACTCTCTTCAGTCCAAACAGGCAAACGAAGTAATAATGGAAGGTAAGAGAAGAATCATGCTGGGGTCCAACAACTATCTTGGACTGACCACCAATCCTGAAGTTATGGAAGCGGCTATCAAAGCCACTGAAAAATATGGTACCGGTTGTTCCGGATCGAGATTTTTGAACGGAACACTTGAATTGCACCTTGAATTGGAAGAAGAGCTTAGTAAATTCCTGAGAAAAGAAGCAGTAGTAACTTTTTCGACTGGATTTCAAACAAATATAGGAATAATAAGCAGTCTTGTAAGAATAGGTGATTATGTTGTATGTGACAAAGAAAACCATGCAAGTATATATGATGGATGCAAATTGAGTTTCGGCAAAAAGGTGACATTCAATCATTCAGATATGCAGGATTTGGAGAGAGTACTAAGTACGATTCCGGAAGACGCAGCTAAACTCATCGTAACAGATGGAGTTTTCAGCATGGGTGGAGATATAGCTAACTTGCCTGAAATAGTTAGACTCGCAAAAAAATATAACGCGAGAGTAATGGTGGATGACTCACATGCGCTCGGCGTTATAGGTGAAGGCGGAAGGGGAACAGCCAGTTATTTCAACCTTGAAAATGATGTTGATATATACATGGGAACGTTCAGTAAATCCTTGGCAAGTCTTGGCGGATTTATGGCCACATCATATAAAGTTGCAGATTTCGTGAGACATAATTCCAGACCTTTCATTTTCTCTGCATCTATGACTCCTTCTTCAGCTGCAGCCGCTCTTGCTGCACTCAGAGTTTTGGAAGCCCATCCGGAACTTGTGGACAAGCTAAAACACAACTCTCAATATATGCGTCAGAGACTTATTGAACACGATGTAAAAATCATGATGTCAGAAACGCCTATTATCCCGATTTATACATATGAACTGGAAAGAACTCTATATATAACCAAGAGATTGTTTGATGAGGGCGTATACGCAAATAGCTCTGTTCCGCCGGCAACTCCTCCGGATGGATGTCTTGTTAGAACAAGTTTGATGGCAACTCACACCGACGAATTGATAGATGAGGCTGTGGAAATAATATCCAGAGTACTCAAGGAATGCTGATATGAGCGCTGAAAGCAATTCTAAACCGATTGTGGTAATCACGGGTGGTTCTAGCGGTATAGGGCTTGAAACCGCTAAAATACTATCCAAAACATGTGTTGTTTATGTTTTGAGCAGAAAAGAATTCAGTTATGAGGGCTTAAAACACATAAAAGCGGATGTTTGTGACAATGATTCACTGAATAATGCTATTTCTTCGATTATAAATGAATCAAGGAGAATAGATATCCTGGTGACCAGTGCTGGTTCGGGTGTATCAGGAGCAGTTGAATTCACGGATGAAGCAGCTGTATCAAAACAAGTCGGTGTAGTTTTTGAAGGAACAGCAAATGCTGTAAGAGCTGTATTGCCTTACATGAGACAACAGAAAAAGGGAAGAATTGTTTGTATCAGTTCAGTTGCTGCTGTTGCACCGATTCCTTTTCAGACATATTATTCTGCAGCTAAATCTGCTGTAAATACTTTTGTTTGTGCTACAGCAAACGAAGTTAAGCCATTCGGAATAACAATGTGTTCCATAATGCCAGGCGATACTAAGACCGGGTTTACGGAGAACAGAAAGAAAATCGAGACTGGTGATGAAGAGTATTCAGGCAGAATATCTAAATCTGTTAAGACAATGGAAAAGGATGAAATCAACGGAGTTCCTGCCGAAGTAGTAGGAAGATATATTGCAAAGAAGGCCACATCAAAAAGAGTAAAGCCCATTTATGCTGTGGGATTTATATACAAACTAGCTTGCGTAGCATTAAAAATACTTCCTGTACGATTCGCAAACTGGGTTTTGTATAAAGCATACGCAAATAATTAATGTAAAGATTTAACAAGCACTCAGCAAGAAGTCTCCCTCCTCTATAGGAGGCGAGATGAATTGTGAGAAAGAGTGCGCTCAACCTTGTATTTATGCAAATATAAGTAATGCGAATAACAACCGGTCGGGACGCCGGAGCTAGACTCCTTATGCTTGTGGGGATACCTGCATCGAAGAGTAAAAAAGATTGGATGATGCAAATCATCTATGAAGCCCACACCTCAGTGTAAACAGGTGGTGGGTAGTTCACCCAGAACTGCTTTTATATATTATATTTTTGTAAAACATGCACAAAGAAATTGCTTGAATTTGTGCCTGTTAACGATGTTTGTTAAATAATTAATAAATTACGAATGGCACCGCCCTCAGGGTTTGGTGCCATTTGCAATTCTATTTAATAGTAAACGAGAAATTGAAGCTTTCATTGAATACGTATTGTGGAAGCGGAAGCGGTCCGCAGCTGTTTGATCCAATGCCTCCAACCTTATAGTTTATCAAAAGGAAAGTGTCTTTTGACGGAATCAACTCAAAATTGTGTCTGACACCGGTCATCATTTCAGGTGAATAGTGAAGTGCACTGAATTCAAAATTATCTGATTCTATTGTAAGCTCATTGTTATCGCTTTTAAGTGTTACAAATGTACATTCTGTGTGATTTCCGCATTCCTGAGGACGTATAAAAGGAACAAATTCTTTTGTTACATTTGAGCTGAATATTCCTTTATACGCATGGTTTTTCAAGTCGCAATAATTACATTCAGGACCCATTCCTTCATACTCAATCTTTTCAAATCCTTCTTTGAAATCACATTGCAGAGCAAATCTCGGAATAATATCAACTTTGTAGTTGTCATTTTTGATTGCGTCTATGGATATTTTCAGGCCATTTGATGTAGCTGAGTAATTGACTGTTAAGTCAAACAGAGAAAACTTGGAATTCGCTCCGAAAGTACCTTTTAATGTCAATGAACTCTCAGTGCATGTCCTTTCATAAACATTGAAAACACTATGAGACAGGAAAAGTGTTTCCCATTTCTGAACTAGATTTCTGTCATTGTCTATAGGAGCACGCCAGCAAGTGAATTTGGCCGGAGAATTAAACAGTTGTTCGCCATTCTTCCACAGTTCAGTTATTGTGCCTTTTGCAGTATCAACAATTGCCTTTGTCTTGCCTGTTACAATTTCAGCGTATCTTCCGTTTAGACTAACACTGCCGCATATAGATTCTTCCTTCTTCGGTTTAGTATAGGGAAGTTCGCTCTGACAAAATGCAAGCTCAAATCCTTTTTTTGCAAACATCGTATCTTCATTGAGATATATTGATGCTTCAACATAAGATTTTGTATTTATATTGTGGTCTATATCAAGCTTATATGTTACAGACTTGTGCGGTTCTATATCCGGAGGGATAACAGTTATTAGTTTTCTGCTTTTTCCTTGTCTTAGATATACTTTGATATCTGCATAATCAGAAAGATTTAAAAAGTCTAATCTGTTTTCTACAGTCAGCTCTCCATCTGAATACTTGACATCTGCCGGTCTTATAGCCTGTTTTAAGGACAAAAGACCTATGTGTGGACTTCTGTCGGGGAATGTCAATCCGTCTACACAGAATACATCGTCATTGGGGAAGTCTTTAAAGTCTCCTCCGTAGTAGTATTTGCCATCAATTTCGACTGCGTGATCAGCCCATTCCCAAACACATCCACCGCACAATCTCGGGTATTTATTGATTATCTCCCAGGTGTCCTCATATTCGCCTGCGCCAAGCCCCATAGCATGTCCGTATTCACACATGAAGAACGGCATTTTTTCATTTTCCTTGTTAATGCCTTTTTGTTCGATGTATGGAATATCCGGATACATTATGCTGTAGACGTCAACGCAAGGATCAATTACTCTTGGTTCGCCTTCTTTTTTGAACCTGAAAGCTGTTCTTGTACCTTCATAATGGATAAGTCTGCTCTTGTCTCTCTTTCTTATCCACTTTGACATTGCTTTGTGATTTTCTCCGAATTCGGTTTCGTTACCAAGTGACCAGAAAATGACACAGGGACTGTTCTTATCACGTTCAAGCGTTCTTTTAATTCTGTCGACAAATGCTTTTTTCCAATCCGGATTTGAAGCTAAATCTGCGCTGTGATCGACAAACCACTCGTTCCAAGCACCTTCAACTCCATGGCCTTCAATATCACATTCATCAACAACATAAAAACCATATTCATCGCATAATTCCAAAAATCTCGGCGGATTTGGATAATGAGAAGTTCTTATTGCGTTTATATTGTTTCTCTTCATCAGAACGAGATCTTTTATCATGTCTTCTTCTGTGACAGTATATCCGGTTTTAGGATTTGTGTCGTGCCTGTTGACACCTTTCATCTTAATGGGTTTTCCATTTATGCAGAGCACTGTGCCTTTCTTTACGGATACTGTTCTGAATCCGAATTTTTTGGCAATGTATTCGCCTGAATACTTGATAACAAGTGTATATAATGAAGGCGTTTCTGCAGTCCACGTCTGAGGATTTTCAACATCGCCAAACTCTAATCTTTCTCCGTCAGGAGAAATAATATACAACTCGGGATCAGCATTTCCTATAGCATCACACTCAAAGCTTATCTTCCCATCTGCAGTAGCATTTATGAAGAAATCTCTTACGTGATACTTCGGTCTTTTCAATATGTAGACATCTCTGAATATTCCGTTATATCTGAAACAATCCTGATCTTCTATATATGTGGCATCGCTATACGTGTAGACTTTTACGGTAATGCTGTTTTTGCCTTTTGTAACAAATTGAGATATGTCAAATTCTGATGGGAGTCGTGAACCTTTTGACATGCCTACGTAATTATCATTTATGTACAGTTCAAATAGTGAACAAACTCCGTCAAACATTATGTAGGTGTTGAGTTTATCATCATCCAGCTCAAATGTTCTGTTGTATACTCCTACAGGGTTATCCAGTGGAACAAATGGCATGTTGTAAGGTATTGGGTAGTTTACGTTTGTGTACTGAAAATGACCGTAACCAGAAAACTGCCAGCATGAAGGGACGTTTATTTTGTCCTTGTACTTTATTTCATGAATATCCGGCACTTCCGTTACTGATTCATAATACATGAATTTCCATTTGCCATTCAGACTAATGTATCTTTCATTGTTTGTTTTGCCACCTGATAGGGCAGCACTTTTTGTCGATGCCGGTATGTAATATGCTCTTGGCTGAAGAACATTAATACCTGTAACTTTTGGATCAAAAATGTTTATGTTACGCATAATAAATCTCTTTTTTTTTTTGCTCATATTTGCGCTTTGTGCACAAGACAATTCTACTATATTTCTTTTGCCTTCTCAACACAAAAACCTATCAAAATAGATATTATTTTTTCTCTACTATTTAAACACAAAAGAGCCGAAAATGCAGTATCAGTATCACTATATGCATTCATCAGCTCTCTTTTTTTGATTCACAGCTCCCTGTATTTCAGGAATAACTACTTGTACACAAAACTTATTGTTTTCTTCGTAAAAATCAAGCATACCACTATATTTATGAACTATTTTTTTTATTATTTTTGTTCCGTACCCATGAGATGAGTCATCATTCTTTGTTGAGTAAAGATTTGGATTGCTTTTTAATACTGAACTATCGATTGTGTTTTTACAAATGATGATTCTGCTCGAGTTTTGTCTCATGAAACACAAATCTATTTCTTTTCCCGAAGAAAGATTTGCTCCTTCAATCGCATTATCTATGATGTTGCAAATTAGACAAGCTAAATCTGTTTCTTTTATGTCAGA
Organism: Clostridiales bacterium; assembly: GCA_016282315.1. Classification (GTDB taxonomy): domain Bacteria; phylum Bacillota; class Clostridia; order Oscillospirales; family CAG-272; genus CAG-841. Next base: position 48,006 of record JAEEKG010000103.1, read on the forward strand.
AGTGTTGCCAAGAGAACCATGAACACTCGTCTTTAAGTCATGTTTTTTTGATAGTTTATCATTAACCAAGTAATCGATTATTCTATTACCTGAAGAATAATAGTACTTTTCCTCTTAAAAAGATGATCTTACTTCGTTTATATAAGTAATGCAGCTTTCGATTCTATTGTCGTTTAGCAAGCCATTTTCTTAACTTCCTAAGAAATTAACCCTCACTGGTTTTAACCCTCGGTTTGATTATTCAAAAAGTCAATAAAATATTGGCGTTTTTTCGTTTTTTTTATTGCAAAAAACGTGCAGATATGGCATAATTATTAAGGGTTAATTAACCCTTAAAGAAAGAGCTATATCATGTACTTGAATTGCAAAGTTAAAATACCTGAAAAAGGTGGAAATATAAGCATCAAAACCATTAGCGGAACCTCCTATGTTTATCTGGAAAAAGGGCGCGTATACAATAAAGAAAAGCAATACAACACCCCTACCAGGATCTGTATCGGCAAGAGGGATTCGGAGCAACCCGGCTTCATGCATCCGAATGAGAAGTTCTTGAAATTCTTTCCGAAAGAATTGCTTCCATTCGAAAAAGGTACTCAGTTCAGAAGTGGTTGCCTCCACTTTGGTGCATACACGGTTATTCGAAAGATAGTGGCAGAATATCAACTGGATGAAGTGTTAGGCCGAATTGTGGGTCAGGATGCAGGACTCTTTTTGGATTTGGCAGCATATTCCATTATTACTGAAGATAATGCGAGGCAGTATTATCCGGATTATGCCTATAATCATGCGTTGTTTACCGACAACATGAAGATTTATAGTGATTCAAAAGTGTCAGACTTTATAGGCAAGGTATCAATAGATCAGAGAATTGCCTTTTTGAACGAATGGAACAAGAAACGAGATCACAGAGAAAAGATATACATTTCAAATGATGCTACGAATAAGATAAGCCAAGCCGGAGATATCGAACTGGTAGAACTTGGCCATGCCAAGAAAGACTTAGAAACGGATATATTCAACTATTCTATAGCCTATGATCGAAACAATCATGAACCATTGTTTTATGAAGCATATCTGGGTAGTATCGTAGATGTATCTCAGTTGCAGCACACATTAAAAAAAGCCAAAAGCTATGGCTATGAACATGTCGGATTCATCCTGGACAGAGGATATTTCTGCAAAGAAAATATTGAGTTTATGGATGAGAGCGGATATGACTTTGTAATCATGGTCAAGGGAATGAAGACTCTTGTCAGTGAATTGATTCTGAATGTGCAGGGACAATTTGAAAATGACAGAGCCAAAAGCATTCGTTCTTATAAAGTAAGCGGGACAACCATCAAGCAAAAGCTGTTTGCCACAGACAAAAATGAACGGTATTTCCATATTTTCTATGATGATGGAAGGAAGGCAAAAGAAAGAGAAGCGCTTGAAGAAAAGATTGACCGGATGGGTCGAAAACTAAAGGAATGTATGGGCGAAACTATACATCCTCGTGGCGATTTTCAAAAGTATTTTGATCTTGTGTATTATCATGAAGGAAAGCCCGACGAAGTCTTTATGACCGGAATTGAGAAGACGGAAGTCATCAATCGGGACATTGAGTTGTGTGGCTATTTTGCAATAGTGACATCTGAAAAGATGTCGGCAAAAGAGGCTCTGGAATTGTACAAGAGCAGAGACGAGTCTGAAAAGACATTCCGTGGGGATAAATCCTATCTTGGCGCAAATGCGGAACGGGTTTATTTGACGGAATCAATAGACACAAAGATATTCATTGGGTTTGTGGCTACAATCATTCGGAGCCGGATTTATGATCTTCTCAGGGAAGAAGTGGCACGGATGGAGAAAAAGCAGAATTATATGACGGTTCCTGCGGCCATAAAAGAACTTGAGAAGATTGAACTACTGAAAGGGGCAGATAACGAATATAATCTTGATTATGCTGTCACGGCAACGCAAAAAGCAATTCTTAAAGCTTTTGATATGACAGCAGAGGATATTCACAGACAGGCGCGAGCAATCAGCTCTGATTTGTTAAGAGTTGAACTGGAAACAATAGAGAAACAAAGCCAAAGGAGTGAATCAAAATCATGAGCAGAAGAGCGTTATCAATAGACCAAAAAATAGAAAAAGCCGAAGCATTGGTTGCCTCGACTAAAGCAAAATATGACAAAGCGTTGGATGATTTAAAAATGCTTATTGACAAGCGAAAAGAGATGGAGAGCAAAAAGATTATTGAGCATATTATGCGGGTAACAAAACGGCTGATGAAAAGTCTCTTTCATACGATCTGAAGGCCCAAAAGACGATTGAGGGTTAAAATTCTCAGGAAGTTAAGACAGTTACTACAGCAAAGTGGTGATTTATATCAAGCTTTATGCTTTTGATTTCATTCAAATACTTTTTTGTTTCATTAATTTGTTCATCTTCATGGTTGTATAAATCTTTCAGAATTTGTGCTTCATATTTAATTGTCAGAAGCTTCTGTACTTGATATAAAGAAATATAAAGGATAAGATTTACAACTGCAAAAATGATTGAAATTGTAAAAACTTGCCTTTTTATTTCTACTGACGTGTTGAGAACAATTAAGCCTAACGACTTTACTATTCAAAACAAACTTGATGCAGAAAAGAACAGTGATAACAAAAAAACTTTCCATTCACTTTTTTTATTTGATTTGAGCAGAAATAAAACAGATTTTAGTACCGATAATACTATGATTGTTTGTATCAATTCAATAATACTCCATGTAAAAGCATCATTGGCTTCTATCATTGTTTTGAAGTCTTTGAACAATAAGATTGCAGCATGATAAATCGCTAAATTGGCCAAAATGATTGTCGATTCTAGAATGATGGCCGGAATAAGACCCTTTAATTTTTTTGATGAAATCATTCCATAGACTACAAAAAGAACAAAAATGACCAAGTTTGTAATAACATAATTGTTAAAAATGTAATGAAACACTGCAATAAACAAAAATAATACCAGAATCACCGGAATCAAGGATTTGTTCTTCTTTATGTTAAAAGCATAGCCATTGAAAGCGGTTATGAAATATATAACAAGAATGCTATTTGACAATAGCAGTGCAATATCAAATACAATAATCAATTAGTACTCCTTTTTCTTGTAAACAGTAGGAAATCCTTTTTAAAATGCAAAAGTCGCCGTCTGCTAATAAAAAGTTTGTGATTGTTTATGGTTGTCAAACATAGATTGTTTTAGTCCACAAATTTAATATGTTCTTTGTTTACATAAAAAGCAGGATGAACTTTAACAAATCTATTGCAACTTAAATCTTTTTCAAAATTATGAAGTGCACCCCGACAATGTATGGTTCTATCTGAAATCAAATGAAATAAAGTATAATTACCGGAACTTTCCAAATATTCTATATCTTTTTGAATAACAACTTCATCCTTGTCATGTGTTGATACTATGATTTTTAGATGATTTTCATCCAACTTGGCTATTAATTTTAGCAACAAATTTTCCAATTCTTCGTCGGTTTTTGTTTTTCTCGAAAAATAAGTAGGGGAATAATCAAATGAATCGTAGACATAATCATTGTGTGCGAATACGAAGACAATCATTGAATTAGAGAATTGTTTGTTGATTATTTTGGCTAAATCAAAACCATCAATTTCGGGCATGCCAATATCTAGGAAAACTACATCGACATGCTGTTTCCTCATTGCTTCCAACAACTCGTTTCCTGTTTTATATGGAGGGAGAACTATAAGTGATGATAAAAATGAATCGCTAGTGTTTTGAAAACATGAATTGATTTTTTGGAAAAGCATCTCTGAATAAGATGTGTTGTCATCGCAAATTGCAAATGTCATGGATGGTCCTCAAATGTAAATGATTGTCTTTTTTGTACAATTTTACTTTTTTACGATTGCAAATCAATACCATGGTTCTTACCATTTATCCCTGTTTTTTGCCATTTATCCCAGAATAGTTGTTTTTGAACAGTTTGCATGTATACTTTTCATTGCGAATTTCTATATTTCGTAGTTGAGCATATTGAAAGGTAAAATCTAAAATGAAAAACGATTATTCAGTAATCAAAAGAGTGTTGTCAATTTCAATTGTGATTGCAACATTTTTAACCATGCAGGGTATAGTCATTTTGGCTGCAGACATAAAAAATGACATAATTGGTAATGAATATTCTTCATACAACGGCATTGATGAAAATGTAGTTGAATACAACTATGAAGAAGATGAAATAGACCTTTCCACTCCATTAAATCCCTTTATTGAGATATACGAAAAGATAATTGAAGAAATAAGAAGTGGAAGACTTGCGCCTGTAACAAATGAAACAAGACTTTCAGAGTTGGAAAACAGAGCCGAAAGAGAAATAAGAACAAGAGATCTTACTGTACAGGATTTGAATTACAATGAATATGTAAGGGACTATACAAACAAATATGTTATAGAAAAAGGAAGCGAAACAATAGACTTGAGCACACTGTCGGTAGGCAGAGAATTCAGTGTGGGAAAAATAGTGGGACGAAACGGAATCGGCACAGAACTGCTCATCAGGTACGACCTGGATGAAAGCAGCAGTTTTGCGCCGCATTTTATAAAATCTGAAAATGTGAAATACAGCGTAAAAAGAACATCTATTCTTATAGATTTGACCAATGAAACGGTTTGCTATCTTGAAACGGAAATCAATACTTATTCGACATATAATGCTGCATATAACGATGCATCACATCAGAATTCCGGAGTATATGAATATAGCGAAAACGGCATAGATTACTGCTTTATACAAGGACAGCTTATGTCTTTCGACTCATATTATGAGTACGAACTCTATTATGACCAAAAAGATATACATTTGACAAATATGCAATTGTCTGACGGCTGGAGATTTAATATACCATACATAGAAATCCAGGTTTGTGGTGGGAACAATTTGTCATATTATCAGGTTCTTCATCTTGACAATGGCATGTCTGTAAATATGCAGGATTATATAGTAACGCAAAGACCGCTTGAAGATATAATGGTTACGACAGGAACATTTGCAACAAGTGCAGGGACAGCGACAGTAAAAGCGGTTCTGCTTAACGGAACAACATATTATTTCAATTCAATCAACGACTGTATAAGAAAAGAAGACAGATACGGAAACGGAATAAATTACATATATAACCCGCAGGAAGGGTACATTTCTGAGATAATTGCAGATACAGGTGCAAAGATAGTATTTGCATTCACCAATTCTTCTATAACAATAACATCTCCAGATGGCGGTGTAGTGACTATAGGGATAATCGTAGATACAGACGACAACAGAGAAGTCACATCGATAGATTATGGCGCAAATGAAATATACACTTTTGAATATGCCAAATCTGGTTACAATATATTTGACGGAAATAATATCATAGACATAGTTGAATACAATAAACTCACCAAGTTAACTGAACCTAGCGGAGCGTACTGCCAGTATATATACAGCACAGTGTCTGCAGGCTGGGGAACATACAAAAGACACTACCCGGTTCTCCAAAGTAAGAGTGTAAAAGAGAACAATGAAACAAAGTATCTAACAACATACGGGGCCACCGGAACAGCATTTGATACACAAAGTTTTGAAAGCATGAATGTGGATGATTATACGTACACAATTAGTGTAACAGAAGGTGTCAAGGCTTCATACTACACGTTTAACATCAATAATCTCTGCACAAAACAAATATTCAGTGACGAAACAGTAACAAAGACGTATAACGAATATTATCTTCCCACAACAGTCACAAAGAAGGTGGGAAGCATGATTGCTGCAGAAAGCTATACCTATGATTCAAGAGGAAATGTTCTTACATATACAAATCCACAGGGAAATGTGACAACATGCACATACAGCCAGTTATACGGTCTTCTTCTGTCAAAGACTTTTGGAAACTTGAGGGTGGAAAGCACTCTTAGTCAGGACAATAAGGCGATATCAAAAGTAGAAAAATACTGGAACAATACTCTGGTCAACAGAACTGACTTTACATATGATACATATGGTAACGTTTTGACTGAAACTGAATACATTTACCCCGGAACAAATACAAGAACAATAACATATTCCTATACAGATAATGTCACAAGATCCCAAGGCATTGATTATAGTGGCATGTTTGTCACATCAAAGACAATAACAGGAGTGAAAGACGCAGACAACCAGACTGTTGGAACAATAACTTATTCAAACAGTTATGACTTGCTCGGAAGAGTATTGTCAAGTACTGATGCTGAAAATAATACGACTACTTACACATATAACACAAAAGGGCAGCTTACTACAGTAACATATCCAAACAATTCAACAGAAAACTACAATTATGATTCTGCTAATGAGAGGGTAACATATACAGACAGAAACGGATATGCACTGACAACTCAATATGACTATCTAGGCAATGTTCTAACTGTAAAAGAAAACAGTACAAACTATGTGCTGCAGACAAACACTTATGACTTATATGGAAGAACAGCAACAAGTGCCAATTACGGATCCCAATCTGTGACTGAATACACTTATGACATAAAGGACAGGGTAACATCACAAAAGATAAAGAACTCACAGGGAACAGTCCAATACCAGGAAAACTATTCATATTCAGTTGTTGGCACAGGAGGAGCATATTATCTCAAAACAGTTAAAACGATACTTGGAGATACAAACTCACCATCAATAGTGACAAGTGAATATGTAAACAAAATGGGACAAAAAGCAAGAAGTGGTGAATTTATAGGCGAAACGGAAGTTTTGACAATAAATACCTATGACATTTACGGAAATGTGTTGTCTGTAAGCAGAAACGGCAGGACAGTAAGTTATACTTATGACTATAACGGCAAAGTACTTACAGAGACAAATGCCCTTAACAATACAACAACATATACTTATGACAACCAGGGAAATGTACTCACGGCAACAGATCCACTGAATGGTCAGGTGACCAATACATATGACATACTTGGCAGAAAGATAAAGACTACAACAATCCTTCAGACAGGTGTCACAAACATAACAAAAGAATACTACAACAAAAACAATCAGAATACAGAGACGAAAGTGACGGATTCAAACGCCACGGTTTTCCTGCGCACTCAGAATACATATGACGGCATGGGAAATGTTACGGCAGTGACGCAGTATGACGGGAATAATACAATAACAAAGAGTCTGACATACAACAATGCAGGAAAAGTATTGACAGAGACGATAAACGGAAAAACCACAACAAACACTTATGATTTCAGAGGCAACCTTTCAAGTGTGACTGATGCTATGAATCACGTTGAAACATATGTAATTGATTCGAATGGTCTTTTGACAATCAAAACAGACAGGAACGGAACAGTATTTGCATATACATATGACAGCCTTGGAAGAGTACTTACGGAAACGGCGATGAAGAACAACTTAAGTCAGACGAAGACTTATACATATACAAAAACAGGACTTTTAAGGAGCACGAACAACAACGGAGTAGTGGTTACAAACACATATGATAACTTCGGAAGGCTGACAATTCAGAATGAAAGTGACGGGATAACCCACAGATATTTTTATAACAACAATAATGAGAGAATCGAGTACAAACTCATAATAAACGGAGAAACAGAATTGTGGGAGAAATACACATATAACGCAGCAGGGCAGATGCTTACTACGAATGAAGTTAAAAAGACTGAAATTCAGGTAAGCACAATAAACCAGTCTGGACATCAGAGCAATTCGGTCTTATCTTCAGACGGAATAGTGCTTGGAACATATTCCATAGTAAACAGCAATGGAGATATATTGGTATATGACTCAACAAGCACAATAGTAATGAACATCAAGTTTACGGGAATAAACGTATGCGGAGAGATTTATCTTGACAGCCTGGGCAATGTTGATTCAGGATATGTTATCTACAGCGGTGAAGAATATGACTTTGGAAACATAAGTTATTATGATCCGGAAGAGATGCTCGGACAGGGAGTATCTGTAATCTACTACATCACAAATGCAAGTGGAACAATTACAGATACAATAATGGCGGATGTTCCACTAACCCCAATGCCCGGAGAAGGGATAATCAGCTGGGTATATGAAGGATTTTTGTGTCCTACAGAGTCAGAAGTTGAATATGTCGAACAGTCGCCATTTGTGACATATACTTATGACGCAAGAGGCAATGTAACCAAAGAAGAATACAAAAACGGGACAGAAACCATATATACATATTATTCATCAGGATTACCTCACACAATTGTAAACAAGAAGGGCAACACAACATTGTCCTCATTCAGTTATACCTACTATCCTGACGGAAACATAGCAAGTGTGACAGAGATTGGAAAAGTGACATACTACGGCTATGACGGATATGGAAGATTGACCGAGGAAAGAACAGTTGCAAACAACAATATAAAGATGGTATCATATACTTATGACAACAATGGTAACAGAACGAGCAAAACAGAGAACGGGATTTTGACCAGTTATACTTATGACAACAACAATAGAATAACGACGGAACTGACAGGAACTATACTCACGTATTATTCATACGATAACAATGGCAATCTGCTCAGCAGCCTGGCCGGAGGAAACTACACAGGAACATATACCTATGACCTGTTCAACAGGGAAAAGAGTTTCACACCAAACTATATAGGGTACACTTACTATACATACAGAGCAGACGGACTGAGACACTCAATCGGAAGCACAACACACTGCTGGGACGAAACAAATATAGTTTGTGATATTGATGGAACAGACTATACTCTCTATTTCAGAGCAATAAGTCTTGTGGTCTACAGAGAAAACAAGACGGACAAGTACTATCTCAAAAATATCCAGGGAGACACAGTTCAGCTGACAAACGCAAGTGGAGTTGTAGCAAAGAGTTACAAATACAACGGATACGGCGATGAGAAAGACAAAGATCCAAGTGACAACAACCCATTCAGATACAGAGGAGAATACTACGATAAAGTAACCGGAACGATATATCTTAGAGCAAGAAGTTATTCAGCATCAAGAGGAGTATTCACAACAGAAGACCCTATCAGAGATGGAAACAACTGGTTTGGATATTGCACTGGCAATCCGGTTAATATTATTGATCCAACTGGATGCATTAGCAGGGATACCGTTTTAGCTATATTAGATAGTGACAGTGGTCCTGAAGGCAATTTTAATCCTTTGAAAAGAAAACCATACAAGGATAATATGGATGTTATTAATGGAATTGTACATTTTTGCTTCGGTTTTTCTTTTGAAGCTGTTATAGACGAGATTGATTTATCATTTTTCAAATACAATCATGCTTTTTCCAAAACAATAATGATTGAGTACACTGACAGTGAAGAGTTTTTTAATGTTTCATCTGACCTCTCATCACATAGTTTTAGCGTATCATTAAGAAATCTAAAAGATGACGAAGAGATAGGTATTAATTTTTACATGGATGGAATAGGCATTGAAACCAGATTTGGTGATTATTCATTCGAATTAAAAAAGGGTGTTGATTTTTATGACTTTTCGTTCAACTATTTTCTTTCTAATGGTTGGCGTGATAGTCATACATTTACCATAAGCGAGAATGATTTGAATAAACGCATCGACTGTTTAAAATGGCAATCTAAACAAAAGGAAACAGTACCATTGACTTTGCCAAAACCTATTTCAGAACCTTCAATTGTTGATAAAGTGGTTATAATTGGTGCGGCGTCGTTGGTGGTTGGATTTGTGATTGGTGCGTGTGCTAAAATGAAGCCATCAATGGCTATAAAAGAAGGGTTAAATCCTTTGAAAATCTTATTTAACTAAGAAATAAGCATATTAATTAACAGTTTTGATATGAGGATGGGTATGAGAGTTATTAGGTTATCAGCGTTTTCAATTATGATTGTAATCATGTTTTTACTTGTGTGCAGTTGCAAAGGTTTTTTTGATATTAGAATGCCAAAACCCATTGAAAAGTATAACGGAATAAGTGATGATGAAAAAGAATTGGCAATAGAATCATTAAAAGCATGGGTAGATGATTATAGTGTAAGTCCGCAAGTGATATATAGAGTGTTTGTAATTGTAGATGGAATAAACACCGAGGTTATTTATGGTGATTTAACGAGAAATAAAGTGTTGTGGTTGCAAATGCTTTCGTCAATAGAGCGTAAAAAAATAGGCTATTTGAAATCACATTTTCAGGGTAATTTGTTATACATCGTGCCATATAAAGAAAAGTTGGCAAAAGTGGACTTTTACGAATGCAATGTTAAAGATGTGAAAACCTATGATTGTTGGCGGAATTACATTACTGAAATATATGATTCAAATGTTGATGGAATGAATAAGCTTTTTGATTTGGTTTTTAACTTTGATAATATCAGTGATATATCAAAAGGAGAAAAAACAGTTGCCATCCAAACGGCAAACTTTTATAAATTCACATTTGAAGATGTTCAAATAAGTCCGCTAACCAGTCTTGTAATAGATAATTGCGATGTTAAGTTGAATAATGATTATTTTGTGGTTGAATTGTATGAAAATAATATGTTAACAATAAAAACCAAAGTCATTTTTAACAATCAAGAGCAAGAAATTTTTATGAGTTTACAGTGCAGTGACTCTAAAAGTTTCGACAAAGCTGTTCTTGATTATATAAAAGAGAAAGACGCCATCAGTTTTAATGATGGGTGGCCTGAAGAATACAAACTTTTTTTGAAGGATACAATCAAAACTTCTGATGTTCCCGTGCCCATTGGCATGTCAGAATACAATGAAATATGGAAAGATGGAAAATCATGTTTTATTGCGAATTTTTTGTCAACAGAAGGCTTTGTAGAAAACTATTCAAGTTTATTGTTGGAAAATGGCTTTTCGTATTTGAAATATGGGGAGTTGTATCAAAAATATTATAAAGATGAAAAAGGTGATTACTTCAGAGTAACGATAAGATTTAGTAGTTTGGATGGTACTGACATTATCGAAATGTATATCTCTTGAGTTCAAAAGGGATAAGTGGTGTGATTACAGATTTATTTATGTGTGAGAAATGTAGGTGCAGAGCTTTGAGCATCACTATGCGTTGTGCCTTTTTTGGCAATCTTTGAGACGTTTGAACTAAGCGTTTAACATTTCGGAACACTATTCCAAAAAAGGAGTTTTGTCTTTTATGAGTTCTCGCCATCAAAAACACTTGTTAAGCATTGTCAACTGTTACTTATAAATGGTGGTTTTTCAATTGATAAAGACAATTCAAAGTTGCTATACAAAGAAAAATGAGAAGTTATAATAAGTGTATTAATAGATGATTCTTCATCTTATGTTATGATTGTCATAACTACGTACACAAAAAAAACATATCTGATCCAAAAACAGAATTAAGTACATAGTCATTGTTGTGTTAATAATTGCTCTGACTATAGTAATCGCTTTTGTTGTCATACCAAACATTGTTTGGAGATTGTTATGGTAGAGGATTCGGTATCAGAATTTTTATTAAGGATAGGTTCAGTTGGTCACTATGTGTATGCGACACGTAAAGACATAGTATTATTCAAAATATAGTTAAAACTTCAGAAAGGAATATATTACATAAAATATGATGAGCGATAACAAAAAAGAACTTGGAATTGTTGGCATAATACTCTTTTCGTTGTTAGTACCAATAGATTGGTTAATAATGAGTTTTTTTGATATATTTGGTGGGATTGTTTCCATCAGTGCACCTGTATTAATGATTATGGGATTTAGATTATTTTCGAATGCCTTTGATAAAAAAAAGTGGAGAATGGCAATTGTTTTAACAACTATAGTTTACATTATTGTTTTAATTCTGACATGGTATAGTTTTTTATCTCTTAATGCATATAAATCTCTAATCCAAGATTATGAATTGCATCCAGAATTATTTACAAACAAGCCATCGTATTTGAGATGTTTTGCAAATCCAAATGATAGATTTGTCGAACTTGGCAGTAGTGATGTATCGTCACTGTTTGAGACATTGTTGATTGCTTTAATAATATTTGTTAACTATGTGTTTAATTTCAAAAGAGATATTAGAATTTTGGCACAACCAACTAATCCCAAACCCCAAGAGAGTATAACAAACAAATTGTTGAGCAAGAACAGCGGTAGAATAATTGTTGGCTTGGTTTCTTCCTTTCTATCATTGACTCTTTTCGTATTATTTTTGTACCTAATTACCAAAAGCGAACGCTTTGCTGGATTTGAGTGTGTACCTATATTGTTTATTCCGACGATTGTATTTAAATCTCTATCAGTAATTATTCATGGAGTTGTAAAAAAACCAATGAGGACCATTTTGATTTTTATAACAATCAGTGTAACCCTTTCGATTATTGCAATTGTTTTAACAGGTGTTTTATTAACTGGTGATTGGGATGAATATACATTTTATTATCCATTTTACCACAATGTGAATAATTACATATTTGCTATCAAACAAGGTCTTTTGTGTGCTATTTTATACTCACTTATTTATCCCATTTTTGGCATAGTAGAAAACTTTGCCTTATTTAACATAAAAAAAGTGTTTACTATCGATGCTTTTGAGGACTTTTGTGGTAGAAATGTTTGTGAAAAAAAAGATCACGATGAACCAACAAAAGAAGATAATATAGAAACAAAAACAGATTTAGAGGAGAACCATTCGACAAAGTAACCTAAACGATATATCTTAGATCAAGAAGTTATTCTGCATCAAGAGGAGTATTCACTGCAGAAGACCCTATCAGAGATGGAGATAGCTGTGGGTTGGGTATAGTGTAGAAAATCCAGTTAATAGGATTGTTTTTAATGGTGAAGGATGGTGGTATTGGGTAATAGTTGCTGCAGTTGTTGATTGCACTGCAGCAAAAGTCATTACTGCTGGCGGTTTTTCAGCGGCAGCAAGAGTTGTATTGGCAGTGGCGTCAGGAACGGCGGTCGCAACAACTGGAGCAACAATAGCAGCAAGCGCGACTATTGATCAATGATTATTTATCTTATGTTATGATTGTCATAACTACGAACACAAAAAAATAACATATCTGATACCAAAGACAGCTTAATATGGCAAAACAAAGTCATTTTTGTGTTGCATTTACAAATATAAGAGATATAATTTGTCTTGTTGTTTTTGAAAAAATAATTGCTTTTAAGGATTAGATATGGTTAAAAAAATTGTGCATTTTGTCAAGATGCACGTAGTGTTCTGTATTGCAGCTCTTGCTGCAATAATCAGTTGCTTTTTAATTCCTCCAGATGAAGGATATCTTTCATATATTGACTATAAGACAATTGCGTGCCTTTTCGCCACCCTGGCCGTTGTTTGCGCATTGAGAAACATCATGTTCTTTACAATATTGTCCAGAAGAATTGTAAGAATAGTGGGCAATTTGAGAACGCTTGCAATTACTCTTGTCGTAATGACATTCGTAGGATCCATGCTGATTGCAAATGACATGGCATTGATCACTTTTTTGCCGCTTGGATATCTCTCATTGTCAGTTACAGGTCAGGAAAAGCACAGCGCATTTATATTCATACTTCAGAATATCTCAGCAAACCTCGGAGGCATGCTTACTCCGTTCGGAAATCCGCAGAATCTGTATTTGTATTCGTACTTTAATATTCCAACTGGCGAATTTCTGCAAATAATGCTTCCGCCGTTCTTGTTGGCAGTTACTATGCTTATTATTTGTTGTCTTCCTCTTCCTGCAGAAAAGCTCAAGGTTGATGAACAAGTTGCTAAGCCTCTTCCGAAGGTCAAGACAAGTCTGTACATAGCGCTGTTTATACTGTCAATTCTCGCAGTTTTCCGAATTATTCCGTATTATATAGTTGCGGTTCTTATTCTAGTGGTGCTGTTGTTTATTGACAGAGAAGCATTGGCGGCTGTTGACTATCCTTTGTTGCTTACATTTGTTGCATTCTTTATATTTGCAGGCAATATGTCAAGATTACAGGTCTTAAATGATTTGTTGTCATCATTGCTTGAAAAGAATACATTCTTTGTTTCAATCGGGTCTTGTCAAGTAATAAGCAATGTTCCGACAGCGATACTTTTATCCAGGTTTACTACAAATTACAAAGATTTGCTATTGGGAGTCAACATAGGTGGTACGGGAACGCTTATTGCGTCTCTAGCCAGCCTCATAACATTCAGTGAATTCAAGACTTTGTATCCTACTGAAGTTAAGAAATATATCAAGATGTTTGTATTGCTCAACTTGCTGTTCCTTGTGGTTTTGAGCGGAGCAACGTATTTGTTGTCTTTATTTGTAAAATAGTAAAAACTCAGGCCTTGGATGGTTTTCATCCAAGGCCTGGTAAATATTTGCTATTTGACAGGTTTTTCGATTGGTTTTAAGAAGCAAGCTCTTGATTTGTGATGTTCTTTATTGAATCTTGCCCATGTTGCCTGAATTTCTTTGTTGTCTATCAGAGTTGGACCGGTTTCTGCGTATTCAATTCCATCCTCGATAGCATTTCTTATTGATTGTTCCAATATGATGGCTAAAGCACCTTTGTCTCTGTATTCAGGGTCAACGGCTACCAAAAGCATATCCAGTACTTTTGCATGCTTTATCTGGTACAAAAAGTCAACAAAACCAAATGGGAACAAATGACCGTTGTGTCTTTTCAATGCGTCGACCGGAGTGTGTATCATCAATCCATATGCCACGAGTTCATTGTTCTCGTTATGAACCATAGGGAGGTATTTCGGGTCTATCATTGGAAGATATTGAGCTGCCAAATGGTGCATTTCTTCTTTGCTGTAGGGAACATAACCATATAAGTCCGCGTAGCACTTGTTTGTCAAACTAAGAACTTCTTCAACATATGGTTTGAGATTCTCATGCTTTTTCAGTTTGACAGGTTTAAGCTTGAACTTTTTCTGGGATAGTTCAGACAGTTTTGCAAACAGAGGATCAACTTGTTTCGGAATCGGAATCTTGTATTCTTTCCAAACAGCATCTTCTACAAATCCAAGTTTCTTCAAATGTTCAACGTAGTACTCGTATGTATAGAAAGTCATGAATGTGTTCTTCTGATCAAAGCCATATGTCAACATTCCTTCTTTGTCCTGATCGCTGTAGCCCAAAGGACCGACGATTTCTTCAAGACCATACTCAAGACCGAATTTCTCGACAGCTTTTATCATAGCTTTAGTAACTTCAATATCATCTATCATGTCGATTCTGTTGAATCTAACACGCTTCTGATTATATTTTTCATTGGCGTATTTGTTTATGATTCCGCAGATACGACCGACAATTTTTCCATCCTTGTAAGCTAACAAAAGCCTGAATATGCAGTGGCTCGTTTGAGGGTTTTTCCCTGGAGAGAGATTTTCAATCTCATCTTCATATAGATAGGGTGTGAAATATGGGCAGTCTTTGTAAAGTGATATAGGAAAGTCTATAAATTGTCTTAACATTTTCTTTCCTTGAACTTCGCGAATTTCAATCATGATGAATCCTCTCTGAATTGTAATTTCTGCTTATTCCCAATTTACGATTATATAAGTATTTTTTCAAAATTGCAATTAGTTAACAACGTTTTCTTGTCTAGATAAGTCGTTATCTCTCCTTTTTATGTTCAGCAGTCTTTCAAATCCGCCATTGCGAATGAATTCTGCTAGGACATATTGATCAAATACAGGTACAGTACAAGCTAAAAAAGCCAATTTTTTCTCATAAACCCGCATCAAGGTGTCCGGAAGAATCATGTATCCGACCCTGATAGAAGGAGAAATGCTTTTTGAAAAAGTATTCAGATATATCACCTTGTCATTCTTGTCAAGTGAAAACAAAGTGTTCAAAGGCTTTTTGTTGTAAACGAATTCCGAGTCAAAGTCATCTTCTACTATGTAAGAATTGTTCTTTTCAGCCCACTCTACATACTCAAGTCTTTTTGATGCAGAAGTTGTGACACCTGACGGAAAGCTGTGAAATGGGGATACATGCAAAACATTTGCTGTGCAATTGTCTAATTCTGAAGAAAGAATACCATCTTTGCCAAGATTGAGTTGTGTTATTTTAACTCCATTCAGCTCATACACCTTAAAGATTTTTTCGTAAGATGGATTTTCTATTGCGATTGTTTTGTCAGAAAAAAGGTAAACAAATAAATTGTATAGATATTCAGCTCCTGAACCGACAATTACGTTGTTAGGATTCACATTCATGTTTCTGTATCTTTTCAAAAATGTAGATATTTCATTCCTTAGGCAAGCACAACCTCCTGATGGTTGTTTTGCGCTCAGTATTTCAGGCTTTTCCGAAATGATTCTTCTCATGATTTTGGAAAACGCAGGGAAGAATGATGAGGATTCTTGGTAGTATTCTTCCTTTTCATCAAGCAGCTGGAAATTAGTCTCGGGTTCAGACTTTGTTATAACAGAAGATGAAACGTAATAACCGCTCTTAGGCCTTGATTCTATATACCCTTCATCCAGTAGCATTGAATAGGCGTTTTCAATTGTAATGACACTGATAGACAAGTGGTTTGACAGAGATCTTTTTGATGGAAGTTTTTCTCCTTTTTTTATCATCCCTGTTTCAATATCTTGTCTTATGCACTTGTACAAATACATTGTTTTGGACATGTTTTTTCTATTGTCCATAGAATATGTTAGCATAAACTGACCTTAAAAAATATTTTATTTCTGACAATACAAATAATATCAGATGGGTATATAATAATAGCATCACAATTGCCAGTCAAGAGGTGTTTATGGAAAATACAAAAAAAATACCACTTAAGATCATTACAGTGACAGCAGTTTTTACGGCAATGAACGTAATAATGAGTTCATTTTCTTTACCGGTTCCGGGAGGACATCTGTATTTGAACGATGTTGTAATTGTTATAGCCGGATTGTTGTTGGGACCACTTCCTGCTTTTGTTGTGGGAGGCGTAGGTGCCTTTTTGGGCGACTTGTTCTTTTATCCGACGCCAATGTTTGTATCCCTTGTAACTCACGGACTTCAGGCAGTTGTTATATCCCTGATATCACATAAGATTCAAGGCAAGAACATAATTATGGGAAACAATGATGAACCAATATTTTGGAGATCAGTCGTCGCCGTTCTGTTGGGTGCATTGATTATGATAACAGGATATACTCTTGGCAGAGCATATATTTACGGTACTCCGGAAGCAGCTTTGCTCAAATTGCCTTATCAGATACTGCAAGCATTTGTCGGAGCCTTTGTCGGAATGATTTTAGTATTTGTTGTCGATTTGAAAGATGTGTATAAGAAGATTCTGCGGTTGTGATAAAAAAAGCAAAATGGACAATAATTGAGAACCCCAAAAACGAGGATGTTTTTGGGGTTCATTGATTTATTCCGAGATGTTATTCTTTAGCCCCTGTTTCTACTGCAGCAGGTTCTGTGCCTGTGGTAGATTGCTCGGGTGTAGCTTGTTGTTTTCTTTCTTCGAGTTGACGACAAATGTTTTCGTATGTTGTTTCATCGAGTTTATATTTCTTTTGATAGAGAATATATGAGATGAAACCGAATACAATAGGAATCAAAACCATTGCCATTAAAAGGCCAAGAGTCTGTGTACTGCTTACACCATCAATAACTGATTTAATACCTTCCATACGTTGAGCATCCGTAATGGTTCCAAGTTGAGCCTGTTGTTCAAAGTCTGAAATCTGGTTAGTCATATTTGTTATGTTGAATATGAGGTAAGTAAGGGAAGTGATAGCAACTACTATAGCGCTGCCCATCTTTGTCAGAAGAGGACGCATTGATGTAATGATTGCTTCATTTCTGTGTGTTGTAATGAGTTGGTTGTACTCAACTGTATTTACGATAGAGATCATCATAATCAGGTAGAATGCATACAAACCGAGGTTGACAACCATATAACCAACTGTGAGAACTATAAAGCTTATATCTGCCAATCCGTTTCCGCTTGGAGAGAGAACGAGTCCTCCAAGAATTTCGAGTACGCTTCCTCCGGCAACCATTATCATGCCGAATGTCATGAGTTTCTTTCTTGAGAACTTTCTAGACAAAGCAGGATAAATAAGCATTAGAACAGCTGTAGCTGCTACGCCGACCATGGAGAAGACTGAATACAATCCGCCTTCGTAACCATATCTGAAATAAATGAAGCTTGAGCCTATACCGCCGAATACTAATGAGTTGGCAATTTGCTGGAACAGGAAAATAACTATCATCCAACGCAATTGATCGTTTTGTTTGATGGTTCTGAAGAATCTTCTGAAATTCAGTTTCATCTTCGGTTCCATATCATCGCCTCTGTGCTCTTTTACTCCGATAATAGTGAAGAGTATAAAGACAGGGCCTAAAATAGCAATAATGAGAGCTATGACTCCGTATGCAGTTGCTGCATTTCCTCCGATTGCCATATTACCGGTTGTGAGAATCGGAATAAGAACCGATGCCAAGGTTGAACCAACACCTGCAAAGAATGTTGCTCTTGAAGTGTATTGGTTGCGCAAATCAGCGTCTCTTGACATTGCAGGAATCATTCCCCAATAGGATATGTCGTGCATGGTGTAAGTGATACTGTATGCGAAATAGATGACTCCGAAGAATATAACAAACGGCCATCCGGACAATTGCATGTTGAATGCAAGATAAATAACAATGGAAGTAGATAAAACGCCTATTAACAACCAAGGTTTAAACTTGCCCCATTTAGTCCTTGTTGCCTCAATAATATTACCCATTATCGGGTCGTTCAAAGCATCAAAAATTCTTGCTGCAACCATGATACCTGTGATTGCAATCAATTGTTCACTTGTAAGTTGTTTTGTAAAGAGAATGTAGGTTAAAATGCAGTTATTGAACAGGAAATACATCATGTCGCGTCCAATAGTGCCGAGAGGGTAGAAAATCAGATTCTTTTCTCTTTTTCTCCTTTTCTTTTCAGAAATAGGAGCACCCGGATTATCCACATTATTCTCAATTGGTTTTGTTTTTGAGTCTTTCATAAGACCTCCCAAAATTGTAGTTGGATATAGTATAGTAAATTTTTACTAAAAAAGATATGGAAATCACTATTTTTATGTCACTATTGTACATTAATCGACAAAATGTGTAAATACTGATGATTTATTTTTTATTAAGTCAATTATCGACTTGTCTGCGGGTAGCCAATTGACAGTATCAAGTTCATCCGGACCTAACCATTTTGCGGATTTGTGTTCCTTGAGTATAAGGTTTCCTTTTTTTACACTTGCGAGATAACAGTCCATTTTTAAATGAAAATTCGGGTAGTCATAGTCAATAGATGTGAAAATATCTCCTATAGATATTTCAGTGTCCAATTCTTCGAGAATTTCCCGGTGCAATGCTTGTTTTCCGGTCTCATTTTGCTCTATTTTCCCGCCTGGAAATTCCCAATAATCCTTCCATTCTCCATATCCTCTTTGAGTTGCGAATAATTTCCCTTTGTCACGTATAATGGCGGCAACGACATGGATAGTTTTCTTCATATATGCAATCTCTTTTCACAAATAGTCTTGTGAGAATTATACATGAGTGAAAAAATAATGTCCACAATTTAATAGACTACTCATGTGAATGTTGTATGAAAATTGAACTAGTAGCCATAATTTTATTGACAATTATTACCAAATATTTTAAAATACTCATGTTATAGAGTGAGAATCTAATCACTACTTTTTGTTAAAAGGAAATTGCCATGAAAAGGTATCACTTCAGTAAAGAAATACTAGACTTCATTGAATCCAATAAAGTGCCGATGGGAGTTTATCAATACGTTGACAAACGTATTGTTACTTTAGCGTTGTCTGATGGATTCTGTGATTTATTTGGTTATGATAATAAAGCAGAAGCATACTATGATATGGACAATAATTTGTATGACAGAACTCACCCGGATGATGTGGCAAGAATAGAAGAAATTGGCGTTGAGTTTATAACCAAAAGAAACGATTACGAAGTAATATACAGAACACAAAAGAAAGCAAAAGATGGATATATAATTATCCATGCTACAGGCAAAAAGGTAATAACAGAAGACAATGCTACTATAGCATATGTTTGGTATACAAGTGAAGGAGAATACTCAGAAACCGAATACAACAAAGAATCAAAGTTGAATGTGACTTTGAGTACAGCTCTTCGTAGTGAGAGCATTTCAAAGGGCATGAAGTATGATGTCTTGACAGGTTTGCCAAACATGGATTATTTCTTTGAACTTGCTGAAGCAAGACGAGATGCAATTATTGAATCAGGTGAAAAACCCATAATGCTGTTCATAGATGTGTCAGGACTGAAATATTTCAATCACAAATATGGATTTGATGAGGGAAGCAAATACCTTCAATTGTTTTCAAAATGTATTTTGAGTACATTCGGATTAGATAATTGCAGCCGTATAGGGCAGGATCACTTTGCTGCAGTCTCAATTGACAGTGGTATTGATAAAAAAATCAAGCAGTTCTTTGAAGATTGTAAGATTATTAACTCCGGAAACTCATTGCCTGTTCGTGTAGGTATATATCGTGATGAAGATGATGGCTATGTTTCAGTCAGCTTGGCATGTGACAGAGCAAAAATGGCGTGCGATTCAAAAAGGGGAACTTTTGAATCTGTTTATTGCTATTACAATGAAGAGCAGAAACAGGATGTTCTTAAAAGACAATTTGTTTTATCCAATTTTGATAAAGCTTTAAGTGAAAAACACATCCAAGTTTATTATCAGCCAATAGTAAGAGCTATTAACGGAAAAGTATGTGATGAAGAAGCATTGTCGAGATGGATTGACCCCGTCAAGGGATTATTGTCTCCTATCGACTTCATTCCTTATCTTGAAGAGGCAAGACTGATATATAAGCTTGATTTGTACGTACTTGAGAGAATAATTGAAAGAATAAAAAAGCAAAATGAAACAGGCTTGACTATTGTTCCGATTTCCATAAACATATCAAGATCAGACTTTGATGTTTGTGACATAGTTGAAGAAATACGCAAACGTGTCGATGAGGGTGGAATTGACCATAAGCTCATAACTATTGAAGTTACTGAGAGTTGCTTGTCTAAAGACTATAAGTTTATGAAAACCCAGATTGAACGATTCAGAGAATTAGAATTTCCTGTATGGATGGATGATTTCGGAAGTGGTTATTCTTCACTCGATGTTTTGCAGGACATCAAATTCGATCTCGTTAAGTTTAACATGGGATTTATGGCTAAAGTCCAAGAAGGAGAAAGAGGAAAGATAATTCTTACAGATCTTTTAAAAATGGTTTCTTCACTTGGAATAGATACAGTGTGTGAAGGTGTTGAAACTGAAGAGCAAGTGCGGTTTCTGAAAGAGATTTGTTGCTCAAAGATTCAAGGATACTTCTATTGCAGACCAATTCCTTATGAAATGATAGTTGATAGATATAAAACAGGAAAACAAATTGGTTTTGAGAATCCCGATGAAAAAGGATATTTCAGCGCAATAGGCGGAATGAATCTTTATGACATTTCTTTGTTCTCAGAGGATGAAGAATTGTTGCCTGGAACTTTCAATACTATTCCTATGGGCATTATTGAAGTCAGAGGAGATAAGACAAGGTTTGTAAAGAGCAATAAGTCATACAGAGAGTTCATAAAAAGATATATTGGTTATGACCTTGCTTATGAAGGATCTGAATTTGTTCCGTACGACAATGCTTTTATGAATAACATTGTTAAAACTTGTTGCGAGCAAGGTATTAAATCTTTTTATGATGAAACTATGCCTGATGGCTCAATTGTTCATTCCTTTGCAAGAAAAATAGGTGTAGATCCTGTAAATGGTACAATTGCGGTTGCTGTTGCAGTCTTATCCATTGAAGACAAAAAAGAAGGCGCAACATATGCAAGCATAGCAAGATCGCTTGCTGCCGACTACTACAATCTCTACTATATAGATTTAGATACGGACAAGTTCATTGAATATTCATCTTCAGTGGGCGGTGATGAACTTGCTATGGAGAGGCATGGAGAGAATTTCTTTGAAGAGAGTAGATTGGCTGCAGACAGGATTTATAAAGAGGACAGAGAGAACTTCTTTGCTGTATTCAATAAAGAGAATATTATTCATGATCTGGATGAACAAGGAGTGTTTACCACAACTTACAGATTAATGGATAAAGGTTATCCGATGTATGTTAATATGAAGATAACCAGGATGCAGACAAGTGGAAACTACATCATCATGGGTGTCAGCATTATTGATGCTCAAATGAAGAGCAAAGAGTATTTACATGAAGTTCAAAATGAGAGAAATGCCCTTGCCAGATTGATGGCTTTGTCTGATGATAAATATTTAAGCATATATGTCATAGATCCTGAAACTGATACATATATTGAACATGATGCTACAAAGGAATACGAGAGCCTGAGTCTTGAAAAAAGAGGCGAAAATTTCTTTGAGAAGTCTGTAGAGAACAGTAGAAAAGTTGTTTTTTCCGAAGACTTGCATTTTATTCAGGAAAGATTAACAAAAGAAAACATATTGAAAGAAATTAAAGAAAAAGGTGTATTCTTTATTCGATACAGATTGATAATCAATGATGATCCTATTCCGGTTAGTTTGCGAATTGCAATGATTCATGAAGACGGAAAAGACAAATTGGTTGCTGGTGTAAAACTAGACAAGGTTTCTTGATTAATATGATAATAAAAGCACGATGAACCCTTCAGATGGTATTTCATCGTGCTTTTGTAGAAAAAAAGCCTCGCAAACGCAGTGTTTACGAGGTTTTTCGCTGTTTTGGATAAATAAGCCCGTTCTGGATTGATTATCTCTTTGAGAACTGTGGAGCACGACGAGCGGCTTTGAGTCCGTATTTCTTTCTTTCTTTTTCTCTTGGGTCTCTTGTGAGGAATCCAGCTTTTTTCAAAGGAGTTCTGTAAGCTTCATCAACTTGGAGAAGAGCTTTAGCTATACCATGACGGATAGCGCCAGCCTGACCTGATATACCGCCGCCTGCAGCTGTGCAGACAACATCAAATTTTCCCATTGTTTCAGTAACTTCGAAAGGCTGGTTTACGATAAGTTTAAGAGTTTCAAGACCGAAATAATCATCTATTGTACGTCCGTTGATAACAACAGAACCTGTTCCTGCATAAACACGAACACGTGCAACAGATTTTTTTCTTCTACCTGTACCATAGAAATATGGTTTAGCACTAGTATACATTATTCTTCATCCTTCCTTTCTTATTCTACTGTGTACTCAACGGGTTTTTGAGCCTGGTGGTTGTGATCAGGACCAACAAAAACTTTCAAACGTGTGAAAGCTGTATCGCCGAGAGTGTTGTGGGGAAGCATGCCTTTAACAGCAAGTTCCATTGCTTTTTCAGGTTTTGTAGCCATGAGTGTTTTGTAATTAACTTTCTTAAGGCCGCCAATGTATCCTGAATGATGATAATAATACTTGTTTTCCAACTTCTTTCCGGTAAGAACTGCTTTTTCAGCATTTACTACGATAACGAATGAACCACAGTCTACGTGAGGTGTGTATTCAGGAGTGTTCTTTCCTCTAAGAAGGTCAGCAGCAGCTACAGCAGTTTTTCCGAGCGGTTTGCCAGCTGCATCGATTACATACCAATTGCGTGTAACCGTTTCTTTTTTTGCCATATAAGTTGACATTATTAGATCCTCCGATAATTGATTTTAAGCGCAATGACCGCGCTTTTTTCGTGAACGCATGAATTATATCATCACATATAAAACATTGTCAATAGATATTTTTTTAAAATTTAATTTACAATATCACTATCTCTTGAAATCTCGTTTTTTCTCTTTAAATCGCCCGTTTTGCTCACATATTATTTTTAAAAAATCTTGCAAAAAAAAACGGCATCTGTAGTTTTTTGCAGGAGCAAGAGCAGATTTGCTGAGCAAATAATTGTGTTTTTCATATGTGTATATGATATAATAACATAAAAGTTTTAAAATAACAGGTTGTTTATGAAAGACAAATTAAATGGTATAGAAGAAAAGTACATACAAATATCCGCAATGTTGGAAGACCCAAATGTTGTTTCTGATCAGGAAAAATATAAATCTCTGACAAAAGAATACAGCAGACTTACACCTATTGTTGAAAAATACAGAGAACTTAAGAATTATGAACAGAGTCTGGCTGATTCGGAAGAATTAATGAATGACCCTGATCCGGAAATAAAAAAACTGGCTCAGGACGAGTATTCTTCTGCAAAAGAGAACATTGACAGCTGCACATTGGAACTCAGAAAACTTCTTTTGCCCACTGATCCGAATGATGACAAAAACGTAATAGTTGAAATCAGGGGCGGAGCCGGTGGAGATGAAGCAGCTTTGTTTGCAAATTCGCTTTTCAGAATGTATTCAATGTATGCTGCTTCCAGAAAGTACAAGGTCGAAGTTATGTCTTCAAACGAAACAGGTCTCGGTGGATTGAAGGAAGTTATTTTCACTATTGAAGGAAAGGGAGCATATTCAAGGTTAAAATATGAATCAGGTGTTCACAGAGTTCAAAGAGTGCCTGAAACAGAAACATCAGGTAGAATTCACACATCTACTGTAACGGTAGCTGTTTTATGTGAGGCTGATGATGATATAAATATCGAGATTAAACCTGAAGATCTTGAAGTTGAAACCATGAAATCGAGCGGTGCCGGCGGCCAGCACATAAACAAAACCGAATCCGCTATCAGAATTTTGCATAAGCCGAGCGGTATCGTAGTAGAATGCCAGGAAGAGAGAAGCCAGTTCCAGAACAGGGAAAAGGCAATGAATCTTTTGCGCGCAAAACTATATAACATCGAAAAAGAAAAACGCGACAATGAACTTAAAAACGAGCGCAGAAGTCAGATAGGAACAGGCGACAGAAGCGAGAGAATCAGAACATACAATTTCCCGCAGGGACGTGTTACTGATCACAGAATAGGACTTACTATACACAGCATAGATGCATTCATGAACGGCGATATGGACAAAATGATAGACGCCCTCGGTGAAGCAGATACTGCTGAGAAATTAAAGAGTGGTGAGGGAGATTTTTCTTGATTACCAAATTTGTAAAAATAGATAGTAAAAAGGATTTGTCAGGACAATTGTCAGAGGCAGCTGAAATAATTAAAAACGGAGGCCTTGTGGCTTTTCCTACCGAAACGGTATACGGACTTGGTGCAAGTGGTCTTGATCCAGATGCTTCAAAGAAAATATATTTAGCCAAGGGAAGACCATCGGACAATCCTTTGATTATTCATGTTTCTGCTCCAGAAGAGGCTGAAAAGTATTGCTATGTTAATGACATGTTCTATAAACTGGCAAATGCTTTTATGCCGGGACCCATAACAGTTATTCTTAAAAAGAAGAGCATTGTTCCGGATACTGTTACAGGAGGTCTGAATACAGTAGCAGTCAGATGTCCGTCAGACCCCGTCGCACGTGAGCTAATAAAACTATCCGGAGTGCCGATTGCAGCTCCTTCTGCAAACACTTCGGGTAAGCCCAGCCCAACTTGTGCTGAACATGTATTAAATGACATGGATGGCAAAATAGACATGATTATTGACGGCGGCAGCTGCAAGATTGGTTTGGAATCCACCATAGTAAAAATCACTGATGAAAATGTGTCTTTGCTCAGACCCGGCGGAATTACTCTGGAAATGCTCGAAAGAGTATGCGGTACGATTTCCGTAGACAAAGCAGTGAGGGAAAAACTGGCGGATAATGAAAGGCCTTTGGCTCCCGGAATGAAATATAAGCACTATGCTCCGAAGGCTCAGGTTTACCTCATATTTGATGACAACTCAACGGATTTTCAAAACAGGGTAGCTGAGTTCATTAATGCAAAGATAAATATCAATCCACTGACAGGAGCAATGTGCTATACAGAACTTTGCAAACAATTAAATGGAAAATACATTAAAGATTTAGGTAAGAAAAACGATAAAGAAGAACATGCCAAGAGATTATTTGCTTATTTGAGAGAATTTGATGAGACTCCTGTGACTGAGATTTATGCAGTGACTGAAGACGAATCAGGCATAGGCTTGGCTGTAAGAAACAGGATGATAAAAGCATCAGGGTACAATATCATAGAAGTTTGAGGGATATTTATGATTATCGGTTTAACAGGTTCGATAGGGTCAGGAAAGAGTTCAGTAGCTGAAATTGCCGGTAGACTAGGTTATTCGGTTATAGATTGTGATGAAATATCACATTCGATCAATGATGATCCGGAATTTGTTGATGGAATTGTTAATGCTTTCGGAGATGATTGTATAGACATTAAAGACGGCAAGAAGAGCGTTAACAGGAAAAAAGTGTCGGATATAGCTTTTGTTTCCAAAGAAAATGTCAAGATATTGGAATCAATCAGCTACCCGGTCATTTTGGCGCGCGTAAATGATCGCATAAATGCTTGTCAGGCTATGGGTGTTGATTGTTTGATTGATGCTCCGACTCTGTTTCAGTCAGGACTTAACGAGTGTTGTGACTGCACGATAGGAGTTATATCTGATGACAAAATCAGGCTCAACAGAGCAGTTTTGAGAGGCGGTCTGAGCGAGAGGGAGATAATTGCAAGAATGGCAATACAGCCCTCAAATGAATACTATAAAGAGAAGTGTGATTTCATCATTGAAAACAACTCTACTTTGGCAGATTTGCAAAGTGAAGTTGAACGTGTTTTGTCAGAAGCAAAGCGGAGGTAGATGTTGATTAAAAACGTTAACAAACTATTGTACATATTGCTGATAGTCATCATAGTATTGCTCATAGCACTCAGTACGATTGTTATCGTATACTTCTTCCGCAAATCTTCATCAAGAAACGGCTTGTACAGAAAAGATGAGTGCATAGTTAACTATTCGGATATCATCAAAAAGAACTCAATCAAATATAAAGTAGATGAAAATCTCATTTATGCCATCATAATGACAGAGAGCAGTTTCAATAAGGATGCTGTTTCAAAAGCAGGCGCAATAGGCCTTATGCAATTGATGCCTGATACTTATGAAGACATAAAAGGAAAATTGGGCTATGATCAGCCCGCTGAAACAGCACTGAGAGATCCTGAAATAAATATATCTTGCGGGGTATATTACTTTGTTACGTATTGCAGTGGTCTTGGAGACAACGCTTCGATTGCAGCATATAACGCAGGCCCCAACAGGGTAAAATCATGGCTCATGCAATCAGATAGTGAATTTGACCTGACTTTGGAAGAAATACCAATGGATTCTGTTCGCAATTATGTTAAAAAAGTCAGATTGTATTACAGTAGCTACAATTATCACTACGGAATAGCGAAAAATTACAACAACACTATTTTGCAAAGAGAAAGCGCTGCTGAATACGCCATAAAATATGGAAGAAAATACAAGGTCGACTACAACTTTATTATGGCAATAATGGAAACCGAAAGCAGTTTTTATTGCTACAGGGTATCCAAAACGGGCGCTATAGGTTTAATGCAGATAATGGAAGATACTTTCCGAGTTGACATAGCGAATAATCTTGAACTTGATGATGATCCAGACCAATTGTTTGATCCTGAATTTAATGTTATGAGCGGATCATACCTATTGCATTGGCTTGATGACAGACTTGATGGTATAACGGAAATTGCAACTGCTTATCACGTGGGAATAAATCAAACACTTGCTTGGCTTCAGGATGAAAACTATTCAAGCGAAGGACATTTGGTTGTTGAAAAATTACCTGAAGAAGTTCAAAATTACCTGTTCAAAGTCACGGGTTTTTACAGAAGATCCATAAGACTTGACGGGGAAGATAAAGCATATAAATTTGAAGAATAATATTGGAGGATATAGAAATGGCAACTGAAAAAAAGACACAAGACAAATTAAAGGAAAAACTATTCTTTAAGAATCCGAATTGTTTTGAAAAAATGAGCGAAGCTGAAGTCAAAAAAGCTTATGACTATTGTGAAGGTTATAAAGCATTTTTGGACGAAGGCAAAACAGAAAGAGAATTTGTTAAAACAGCAATCGAATATCTTTCCGGAAAAGGATTCAAAGAATACGAATTCGGAGCAAAGGTCAAAAAGGGAGAAAAGTATTACTATAACAATCACAACAAGTCACTTGCTGCTTTTGTTATCGGCAAAGAAACCCTCGATAAAGGTTTGAATATTACAGCAGCTCACATAGATTCACCAAGAGTAGACTTCAAACAGCATCCTGTTTATGAAGCTGATGGAATGTGCTTTTTCAAGACCCACTATTATGGTGGAATCAAGAAATATCAATGGACAACAATTCCACTTGCATTGCACGGAGTTGTCACAAAGGCAAATGGCGAAACAGTCACAATCAAATTGGGTGATGAGCCGGATGACCCGATATTCTACATTAACGACCTTTTGATTCACCTTTCAGGAGATCAGATGAGAAAATCTCTGGCAGATGGCATTACAGGAGAACAACTCAATGTTCTGGTGGGCTCTCAGCCTTATCCGGATGCAGGTTCTGACGCAATAAAACTTAATGTTTTGAATATCCTGAATGAAAAATACGGAATTACAGAAGCAGATTTCATGTCAGCTGAACTCTGTGCTGTTCCGGCTTCAAAAGCAAGAGATATAGGGTTTGATCGCTCTTTAATCGGAGCTTACGGACACGATGACAAAGTTTGTGCTTATCCGTCATTGACAGCTCTTGTTGAGAATTCAAAGAGTCCGGTTCACACATGTATGGCTATACTCGCAGATAAAGAAGAAATCGGAAGCGAAGGCAACACAGGTATGCAGTGTGAAGTATTCTTTGACATTATTTCCGACATCGCAAGAACTCAGAATGTTTCCGATGCAATAGTAAGAAGAAACGCTAAATGCCTTTCTGCTGACGTCAATGCATGCTTTGATCCTAATTTCCCTGAAACATGTGAAAGAAGAAACTCCTGTTATATGAATAAGGGTGTAGTAATTACTAAATTCACCGGTTCTAGAGGTAAATCCGGTTCAAATGATGCTAGCGCAGAATTCATGGGATATGTCAGAAACCTGCTTGATTCAAACGGGGTAGTATGGCAGACATCCGAACTTGGCAAAGTAGATCAAGGCGGCGGTGGAACTGTTGCTAAGTACATCGCAAAGAAGAATGTTGACACAATAGATATCGGTGTTCCTGTAATATCAATGCACGCACCAATTGAAGTAGTCGGCAAAACAGATGTTTATCAGACACATAAAGCTCTGGCAGCATTTTTCAAAGCTTAACCAAAATTAAATAACGCAAGAGGCTATTTAAATGTTTAAATAGCCTCTTTAAATTATATTAGATTTTTATGACACTTATTCAGTAACTCAGTTTTGTTTGTTATCTGTTTCTTCAGCTTTTTTTTCTTCGTTCTTCTTTTTCTTCTTTTTGGATTTTTTAATTGAAACCACAATAATAACAGCAACAACACCGGATATTATGGTAAACGGAAGAAGATATATCAATACATTAAGTGCTCCGTGAAGAAAATCACCAAATACTCTTAAAGAATCCTTGAATGTGTCTGCCAGTTGATCCCAGAAAGTCTTTTCCTGAACAACGTATTCTTCTACTTCATTAACTGTTAAGTAAACAAAAGAATACGAAACTGCACTTTTGTAATACTCAATCTGAGAATTCAAATAGTTGATCTGAGTAGTAAGTTGAGCAATTTTGTCTTCGATTTTTATAAGTGCATCATAATTTGCTCCTGCTCTTAACTTTTCAAAATTGCTTTTTTCTTCGAGCAGAGAATCCATCTGGGCTTGAAGGTTATAGTATTGTTTAGCAACATCTTCAGTTGACAAATTGCTGCTTGTTACAACTCCCAATTTGCCCAATTCATCTACAAATCTATCTACCTTGTCAGAGGCAACCCTATATGTGAAAGTTGCTGATCTTACACTGTATTTTGATGTTGAATTACGGATGCTTGAATTAGAAACATAACCATACTCATCAATCAGGCTTTTTAGTTTTGCGATAGTTTCATCAAATGCCTTGGTTTCCATATACATAGTATACTTTTTTATAAGCATTTGATTTTCATCTACAAATGATTCTGAACTGGACGGTTGTACTTCATATTCCTTATTGTAATTGCTATCTTCTACGTAGCTATATTCGGCTCTTCCGCTTGGAAGGCTATTTGCTTTACCTGAACAAGAACAGAATACGAGAGTCAAAACAAAGGCAATAACCAAGAATAAAGATAATTTCTTAAGCAACTTCATTTTCTTTCACCTCCAAATGTGTTTTCATTCTTGAGACGATGAAAATCGAATGAAATCTCATTTACCGTATTTTGAAAGAGAAGCAATAACTATATCCAATTTTTCCTTGTAACCGATTCTCTTGGTTTTCTCAGCTTCAACAACTGCTGCCGGAGCTTTGGATACAAATCCTTCGTTTGACAGTTTGTTGTCGATTCTTGCTATTTCTCCCAAAAGCTTTTCCTTTTCTGATTCGAGTCTGGAAATTTCAGCTTCCATATCAACAAGATCGGAAAGAGGAATGAATATTTTGGCCTTGTCAGATACTATGAGGATAGAGTTTTCATCATGTAAGTCATCTGGATATTCAACTTCAGATGCACTTGCAAGTTTGACAAAGAACGGAGAATTGTTGTCGTTAAATGCATCCTTTTCATCTGATACAATGTAAACTTTTGCTTTTCTTGAAGGAGCAACGTTCATTTCTGTTCTTCTGTTTCGTATTGCTTTGATAGCAGAAATTATAAGTTCTGTCTGTTCAGCTTCTTTGTTGAATACGAGAGAAGAGTCATATTTTGGATAATTCGTAATAACAATGCTCTCGCCCTCATGAGGAAGTTTTTGCCAAATTGTTTCTGTTATGAAAGGCATGAACGGATGCATGAGCTCCATTGTACCTCTGAGTACGAATGAGAGAACTCTGCAAGTGTTTGTGTTTCCTTTTGTATCTTCTTTATCAAACAATCTTGGCTTAGCAAGTTCAAGATACCAGTCGCACAAAGTTCCCCAGAAAAAGTCATACAACTTTGCAAGGGCTATTCCAAGTTCATACTTATCAAGGTTTTCAGTAACTTCAGATACTAATTCTTCATAGCGGGTAAGAATCCACTTGTCTTCTATCTTTAATTCTTCAACAGAAGGAAGGGCAGTATCTGTCAATTCATCCGGAATATTAAGCAGAGCAAATCTTGCGGCATTCCAGATTTTGTTTGTGAAGTTTCTAGCAGCTTCTATTTTCTCATCAGAGAAGCGCATGTCGTTGCCGGGAGAGTTACCTGTCAACAGAGCAAATCTCAATGCATCCGCACCGCACTTGTCGATGATTTCGAGAGGATCTATACCGTTGCCCAGTGATTTTGACATCTTTCTTCCTTGAGCATCTCTTACTAGTCCGTGAATGATAACATGACTGAAAGGCTTTTCATTCATGCAATACATACCCATAGTAATCATTCTAGAAACCCAGAAAGTGATTATGTCATAACCTGTGATCAAAACAGATGTTGGATAGTAGTAGTCTAAGTCCTCAGTTTTGTTTGGCCAACCCAGTGTGGAGAAAGGCCAGAGAGCAGAAGAGAACCATGTATCAAGAACATCTTCATCCTGGTGAACATGTTTGCTGTGACACTTAGGACACTCAGTGACATTTGTTTCTGAAACTGTAATTTCACCGCAATCTTCGCAGTAATATGCAGGAATCCTGTGTCCCCACCAGAGCTGACGTGAAACGCACCAGTCTTTGAGACCCTTCATCCAGTTCATATAAATCTTGGAGAATCTATCCGGAATATAGTCAATTGTGCCATCTTCTACAACTTCAATAGCTCTCTTTGCAAGAGGTCCCATTTTGACAAACCACTGGCTGGAAGCAATAGGTTCAACTATTGTTCCGCATCTGCAGCAGTGTCCTACAGCATGAGTACATTTTTCAATTTTAACAAGATATCCTTGTGCTTTTAAATCTTCAACGATTTGTTTTCTGGCTTCAAATCTGTCAAGACCAGCATATTTTCCGCCTTCTTCGGTTATAATGCCTTTATTGTTTATAACGATAATAGTGTCAAGATTGTGTCTTGAGCCTACTTCAAAGTCATTCGGGTCATGAGCTGGTGTTATTTTAACAGCACCGGTGCCAAATTCTTTTTCAACATATTCATCGGCCACAACCGGTATTTTTCTTCCAACAAGAGGTAATATAAGATTCTTGCCTACAAGACCAGAATATCTTTCATCATCCGGATGTACGGCAACAGCTGTATCTCCGAGCATTGTTTCGGGTCTTGTTGTTGCAACTTCTATGTAACCGCTTCCATCCTCAAATGGATATCTGATGTGCCAAAAAGCGCCTTCTGTGTCTTCGTGTTCAACTTCTGCGTCTGACAGAGCTGTTTCACATCTAGGACAAATGTTGCTTATTCTGAAGCCTCTGTAAATCAAGCCTTCATTGTAAAGGTTTACGAACACTCTTTTGACAGCAGCAGAGAGGTTTTCATCCATGGTGAATCTCTCTCTTGACCAGTCGCAAGAAGCGCCCATTGCCTTTATTTGTGAAATGATGCGGTTGCCGTATTTCTTTTTCCACTCCCATACCATGTCAGTGAATTTTTCACGACCGACATCATATCTGGATAGACCTTGTTCTTTGCGAAGTGTCTCTTCAACTTTTATCTGAGTAGCTATACCGGCATGGTCTGTTCCAGGAACCCAAAGGGTGTTATAACCCTGCATTCTCTTGAAACGTATTATAGTGTCCTGCAGTGTTTCATCAAGAGCGTGTCCCATGTGAAGCTGACCTGTAACGTTCGGAGGAGGTATAACTATAGTGAAATGCTCCTTATCCTTTTCCGGAGAAGGAGTGAAGTATTTTTTGTCGCACCATTCCTGATACAAAGGTGCTTCAATCTCTTTTGGATTATATGTTTTAGATAACTCTCTAGGCATATTGTTTTCTTCCTAAATTTTTAGATTTGTTTGCTTAAGCTCAATAGGCTCGCATCCTTCAGGAACAATCAAATTGATTGCCTGTGGAACAACTTCGATTTCGATTTTGTCTGTTTCAATAAACTCACCATCAAGACAAACCTTAATTGTTTCACCCGGGTCAATAGTAATTTTTCTGCATTTATAGTAGTGGATGAAATTATATGGAGGTTCAACAGATACGTGTTCGCCTGATTTGTATTTTCCAATGATTTTAACAAATTGTAATCTGGATATTTTTTCAACTGCACATACATCAATGATACCATCGTCAATTCTGGACAACGGCAATGCTCTGAATCCGCCTCCGTAAAATCCTCCGTTTCCCATAGCACAAAGGAGTAAGTTGGATTCAAGTGTCTTTTCGTCATCAATTGTGACTCTATAGTTGTGTCCGTATGATTTGAAGAATGCAGTAAGTATTCCCAGTATATATCCCGTTTTTGTAGGCAAGATAGAATCTCTGAACGAATTCATCTTGTATGCGACTGTTGCATCAAAACCAATGTTGAAGACGTTGACGGCATATGTGTCGCCCAGTCTCATCACATCGATTTTCTTGACAGTTCCGTTCAACTGTTTTTCAAGATCGCTGAAGTTAGCATAGTTGGTGAACATTTTGATGAAATCGTTGCCTGAACCTGCAGGGAAAGGGGATACCTGGATGTTTGGATAACCAATGCATCCTGTTACAACTTCATTAAAGGTACCATCGCCACCGCAAGAATAGATTCTTGTCTCGACATCCTTATTGTTCTCGCAATAGTTCTTTACGAAATTAGTTGCATCCTTGTGTTCTTTTGTTACATATATATCGTAGTCAAAATTCGACTTTTCACAAACCTCTTTGATTTTTTCGATTAGGGGATCTTTATTTTTTGTACCACCCGCAATGGGATTAATTACAAACAGGTATTTCAAAGCAGTTCTCCTTAAGTTTTAAAAAATATAGATAAGTATAACATATTTATTTAGTGAGTCAATGTATAAAGTGGTATAAATGTCTACAAATTCAATGATTTTTTTCGACTAAAATGCAAAAAAAGGCGTATTTTGCCTAGATAATACAAAAAACATTGTATTGACAACACAATTCGATTGTGATATTATATCCTGGCGGTTAGATGCCGGAATGGCGGAACTGGCAGACGCCCGGGACTTAAAATCCCGTGGGCTTTAAAACCCGTACCGGTTCGATCCCGGTTTCCGGCACCATATATCGCGGAGTGGAGCAGTCTGGTAGCTCGTCGGGCTCATAACCCGAAGGTCATAGGTTCAAATCCTTTCTCCGCAACCAGATCAGGATTGCTATTCAAAAAGATAGCAATCTTTTTTTCTAACAAAACTTGAAAACCTGTAGAACACGTCAACTACTCGGTGATTGAATCGCCGAGCATGGGATAAAAGCCATGCGAAGTGATTAAAGTGG
>JAEEKG010000104.1 GCA_016282315.1 Clostridiales bacterium
ATACGAAGAAAAGTTATACCATTCCCTGTACTTAGAATTTGGGTCAGAGTATGCTCCATGTCCGCCATATCGTTTTTTTGCATCAAAATAAATACTGTCATTGCCGGTATGGTTAAACACGCCATCCAATATGATTTTGATGTTTCTCTTTTTTGCGGCAGCCAGTAGTTGTTCAAACGCCTCGTTGCCACCGAACATCTCATCTACTTTGTTGTAATCTCCGGTGTCATACTTGTGGTTTGAATATGCTTCAAATATTGGGTTTAAGTAAATGCAAGTCACACCCAAGGATTGGATGTAGTCAAGCTTGTCAATTATTCCATAGAGGTCACCGCCGAAAAACACATTGTTTTCCAGGTGCTCACCAGGTTTACTGACATATGGAGGAATTCCGTTATACCAATCTTTTTCCAAGATTGCGTCTTCCCTGACCGGTTCTTCTTTTCCTCGGCAAAATCTATCAGGGAAAATCTGATACATTACTCCACCATAGAACCATTCGGGTTTTATTTTGCGCTCATAATAAATCAAAAACCTGAACGCGTTTTTATAACCCGTGGATCTATCTCTTATAACGTCAGACAGACCATCATGAGAATTGACTAGCTCAAAGCAGCCATTAGGTGTTTCAAAAACACACTTGTATACTTTAAGCGCAGTGTTGTCTGAATTGACCAATTCGTCAATAGGAACGTCAAGGACAAATGCCCCATCTTTCCTTTCCATGACGAATACTTGCTCTCTATTTGAGTCTACGTCAAGAAAGAACAACTTTGCATTAAAAGTATCCTCGGAAAGTTTCATCACAATTGAAACTTTTGCATCGCAAGGGAAAGCACTTGTTCTTCCTTTAAAAACTATGTCTTTTCCCTTTACGATGATGCATTCATGCAACAATGTTCTCGATGAAACATTGCTTGAAAAACCTGCCATTATTATTTTTTGCCTTTTTTAATCTTGCATGGAGTAATATTCCATATGTTCTGTGCATATTCTTCAATGCTTCTATCAGCACCAAAATAGCCTGCGCCTGCGATGTTGATTATAGCCTTCTTTGTCCATGCATCCCTGTGATCATAATCTTCTAAGGCTCTATTATACGTGCTGAAATATGAATCAAAATCTGCAAAGCACATATATGGGTCAGAAACGTTTTTGTCGTACAA
The DNA here is from genome assembly GCA_016282315.1 of Clostridiales bacterium. Taxonomy (GTDB): domain Bacteria; phylum Bacillota; class Clostridia; order Oscillospirales; family CAG-272; genus CAG-841. The sequence goes on from JAEEKG010000104.1 coordinate 1,167, forward strand.
GAAATAGTTGACGAAATCAGAGAAATCTTCTCCGCCAAATCCTTTTTCAAGTCTCTTGACAACATTCTTAAGACGTTCGCTGTTGTGATAATACTCGTTTGAGTTATATCCGCTTCTCCACAATTCATCTACTTCTTTTGCAGTTAAACCGAATATGTAAATGTTATCATTTCCAACTGCTTCAGCCATTTCAACATTGGCACCATCAAGTGTTCCAACTGTCATTGCACCGTTAATCATGAACTTCATGCAACCAGTACCACTTGCTTCTTTTCCTGCCATTGAGATCTGTTCGCTTATATCTGTAGCAGGCATAAGTACCTGAGCTGTTGAAACGTTATATTCTTCAAGGAATACCACTTTAAGTCTTCCTCTGACATCAGGATCACTGTCTATTTCTTTGCCGAGACTGCAGATGAGTTTGATTATTTCTTTTGCTCTGTAGTAACCAGGAGCAGCTTTTCCTCCGAATATGAATGTTTGAGGTCTCATCTCAACATTTGGATTATCCTTGATTTCATCATAGAGAGAAATGATCTTCAAAACATTCAGCAACTGTCTCTTGTACTCATGTATTCTCTTTACCTGAGCGTCAAACAAGGAGTGACCATCTATAGTCTTTCCGAATTTATCTGCATATTTATTTGCAAAGGAAATCTTATTCCTGTGTTTAATCGAACGAACTCTTTCAATTACAGAAGGATCATTTGCAAAACTTGCAAAGTTATTTAATTCAATCGGGTTCTTTCTGTAACCTGTTCCTATAGTTTCATCAAGCAAAGCAGCTAATTCTGGGTTTGACATGCAAAGCCATCTTCTGTGAGCTATACCATTTGTAACATTTGTAAACTGATCAGGTTGTGCTTTGTAGAAATCATGGAAAACAGACTCTTTAAGAATCTGAGAGTGCAATTTTGAAACGCCATTAACTTTGTGTGATCCGCAAACAGAAAGATTTGCCATCTTTACTCTGCCATCTGAAATAACTGACATTCTGGCAATTCTATCCCAGTCGCCCGGATACATGTTCCACAAATCTGCACAATATCTCTTGTTTATTTCGCAAATAATCTGGTACATTCTAGGAAGTCTTAGTTTGAACAAATCCTCATTCCATGTTTCAAGTGCTTCAGGCATAACAGTATGGTTAGTATATGAGACAGTTCTCTTAACTATATCCCATGCTGTTTCCCAAGAGTATGAATACTGATCAAGCAGTATTCTCATCAATTCAGGAATACACAATGCTGGATGAGTATCATTGATATGAATTGAAACCTTTTCAGGCAAATTGCTGAGAGTTCCGTAAACGTGAATGTGATCTGCAATGATATTCTGAATAGAAGCAGATACGAGGAAATACTGCTGACTTAATCTAAGAATCTTACCTTCCAAATGATCATCTGAAGGATAAAGAACTCTTGTCATTGTTTCAGCAAATGTATTCTCTTCAACAGCTTTCATATATTCACCCTGTGTGAACAATTTCATGTTGAAGTTCTTTAAATCATGAGCTCTCCAGAGTCTGAGATTGTTAACTGCATCGCAGTCGTATCCAGAGATCATCATGTCATAAGGAACAGCCTCAACTTCTGTATAATCTACGTGTTTTATTTCCAGTCTTCCATTTGACCAGTCTTCTTCTATTTTGCCACCAAATCTGACAGGATATGTTTTGTCTGTTCTCGGAATAAGCCATGTCTCTCCCATAGGAAGCCAGTTATCCGGTGTTTCAACCTGGTTACCGTCAACTATCTTTTGCTTAAATAATCCGTATTCATAACAGAGTGAAAAACCTGTTGCAGGATAGTTTCCTGTTGTCAAAGAATCCATAAGGCAAGCAGCAAGTCTACCTAAGCCACCATTTCCTAGGCCCGGATCCGGCTCAGCAGCATAAATTTCCTCTATATTGAATCCCATATCTTTCAGTGCACTTCTGAAAACATCTTCAAGTTCAAGATTCTGAAGATTGCTCTTTAGGGATTTTCCTATAAGGAATTCCATGCACATGTAGTAAACACGTTTTTTCTGCTGTGCTTTAACTTCATGTTTGAATATTGTTCTCTTTTCTGCAAGCATGTCTCTCACAGTCATAATAACTGTCTTGTAGATTTGAGAACGAGATGCGTCAGACGCAACAACTCCGAATTGTCTGGCGAGCTTTCCTGATAGTAGTGAAACTACTTCTTTTTTTGTCATTTTATTGGCCATATATTTCTCTCCTTGGCTCTAATTTCTATTAATTATCAGTATCCGATACTGTTATATAAGACGTAGTAACTTTCTGCAGATTTATCCCATGAAAAATCTGTTTTCATGGCTGTTTTCTGAAGTTTTTTCCATTCGTCCGGTTGTTTTTTGTACATTGCTATTGCATCTTTCAGCATAAATAGCATTTCATGAGCATTATACTCCTTGAATGTGAACCCATTTCCTCCATCCTTAAATGACTTGATAGTGTCATATAGGCCGCCTGTTTCGTGTACTAATGGAAGGGTTCCGTATCTTGATGAAATCATTTGTGAAAGACCACATGCTTCACTTCTTGAAGGCATCAGGAAAATATCCGAACCAGCATAAATAAGTCTGGACAAATCGCGGTCAAAATCTATTATTGCCCTGTATTTGTTTGTATAGGAACCATTCAGATAATCAAAGTATCTTTCATAATCATAGTCGCCTGTACCAAGCAAAATAAACTGAACGTCTTCGCCCATTATCTCATCAATCACTCTCTTGACAAGGTCTACGCCTTTAGGTTCAACCAGTCTTGTTATCATGGAAATTATGGGTGCATCGGACTTTTCAGGCAATCTGAAATACCTTTGCAATTCTCTTTTGCAAATTGATTTGTTATCTAGTGAGTCTGCTGAGTAATTAGCAGGCAATGCTCTATCTGTTTCAGGGTTCCAAGCGTCATAATCGATTCCGTTTACGATTCCGGTCAGCTTGTATGAATACATCTGGGTAATGTGATATAAGCCGCAAGACAAATCCGGAGTCTGAATCTCTTTGGAATACTGTGGGCTTACAGTCGTGACTTTATCTGCACAAACAATTGCGCCCTTCATTAAGTTGATCAATCCATCATATTCAACTATTCCCTTGTCTTTGTACGGCAAGTTGAATATATCTGACAACAGTCCCATATCAAATACACCTTGATACTGAATATTGTGGATGGTGAATATTGCCCTGATTTTCTTATAGTTTGTATACTCATAATACTTTTGTTTCAGCAAGATAACTGCCAAAGCAGTCTGCCAGTCGTTGCAGTGTAAAATGTCAGGATAGAAATCAAGCGCCCTCATCATTTCCAATACGCATACTGAAAAATATGAGAACCTTTCACCATCATCGAAATCTCCGTAAAGACCTCTTCTTTTGAAATAGTGCTCATTGTCGATGAAATACCACTTGATTCCATTTAGTTCAAGTGTGAATATCCCGCAGTATACTGTTCTCCATCCCAATCTTACGGTGATCCATCTCAAAAAGACCATTCTGCTCTTATAATTGTCGCCGATCTTTGAGTAGAGTGGCATTACCGCCCTTACATCACAATTGGGATAGTTTTTCTTAATAGTTGCCGGGAGAGCTCCCATTACATCTCCAAGTCCTCCTGTAGATGCAAAAGGTTGTGCTTCTCCAGCAGCATAAAGTATTGATTTTACCATTTTATAACATTCTTCCTTTTTCTATGTACACAGGCATTGTCGTATGCCCTGAAATACTTACTCCGTCGCGTATAACAACATCTTTGTCAGAGACGACATATTGAAGAGTAACGTTTTCTCCCGTGAAAGTATCCTGGAACAAGATAGAGTTCATTACAACCGTGTCTTTTCCGACTTTGACTCCTCTGAACAAGATACTGTTTTCAACAGAACCTTCAATAACACATCCATCTGCTATCAAAGAGTCCTTAACATAAGAATTCTTGCTGTAATAAGTCGGAGCTGAGTTCCTTACTTTTGTATAAACAGGTCTATCCTGGTTATTAAACAATTGATTAAAGAAGCTCTTATTCTCTATCAGTCCCATGCTGACTTTGAAATAGTCATCAAATGAGCAAATCTCTGCAACATGATCTGTATATCTGAAAATCTTGTAATTCTTGCGTCTGAGATCCTTCATGTAAATGTCACGAGTCAGACTCCAATAGTGATGAGAAATTGCATCCTCAACTATTTCCTGCAAATAATTGCGATTAAAGACACAGATGTTCAAAAATACATCTGATTCTTTGGTATAGTTCAATGGTTTATATGTAAAATTGGTTACATTTCCATTCTCATCTGAATCAATAAAAGCATTGTGCTTTGCCATTTCAGGGTTTGGTTTTATTTTCTTGACTACAAAAGTAACATCTGCTCCTGAATCAATGTGTTGATTCAGAACTTCTCTCAAATCAATGTTACATACAACATCACAATCGCTCAATACAACATATTTGCTGTTGAAAGATGCTATTGAGTAGTTAACACTCATAAGTGCTTCCAATCTTGTGTTGTACAGATTATTCTCCGAGTTTGCGTATGCTGTAATAAATGGAGGTAAAAAACGAACGCCTCCTGAACGTCTTGCCAAATCCCAGTCTTTACCACTACCTATGTGGTCCATTAGTGAATGGTAATTATTGTGAGTAATGATATTGACATCGTAGATACCGGAATTAACCATGTTTGACAAAGCAAAATCTATGAGTCTGTATCTGCATCCGAAAGGAATTGCTGCGGTTGAACGCACACGAGTCAAATCGTGAAGAGTGCTGTCATGGATGTTTGAAAATATAAGTCCAGTTGCCAGAGTATTCATCTTTTAGCTCCTTTCTCCAAATATTCATCTAGATTTTCGTCATCAACTATAATGCTGCCTGATAGATTTGAACCATCCGGAACAACCAGGTCTGCACCCAAGACAATCGGTGATTTGTTGCCCACCTGCTTATTGCCGACAACTGAATCTTTTCCGATTGTGGTGTCGTGATCGATGATAGCATAGCTTACATTTGCTCCGCTCTTAACGACCACACCGCTCATTAGAACAGAATCTTTTACTACAGCATCTTTTTCTACTACAACGCCATTTGAAATAACTGAATTGATAACTGTACCTGAGATATCGCATCCTTCAGTAATCAACGAGTTATCTACCTGAGCACCTGCATTTATTCTCTGAGGGGGCTCAGCGTTGTGTCTGTAGTAAATTCTCCAACTTCGATCGAATAGATTAAATACAGGCTTTTTGCCTAGTAAATCCATGTTTGCTTCCCACAAACTTGAGATGGTTCCTACATCTTTCCAATATCCTTCAAAGTCGTAAGCAAACATTGTCTTTCCATCTGCAAGCATTTTAGGAATTATGTTCTTGCCGAAATCATTTGATGATGTTGGGTCTTTTTCATCCATTGTCAAGTATTCAAGCAAAACATCTGTGCTGAATACATATATTCCCATAGAAGCTTTATCACTCTTAGGGTTTGCGGGCTTTTCTTCAAATTCGATGATCTTATTGTCGTCTTTTGTATTCAGAATTCCGAATCTTGAAGCCTGATCCATCGGCACTTTAAGAGCAGCAATTGTACAATCAGCATTGTTCTTTAAGTGCTCTCTGATCATTTTTGCATAATTCATCTTATAGATGTGGTCACCGGAAAGAATCAAAACAACTTTCGGAGAGTATCTTTTGATGAAATTGATATTCTGATAAATGGCATTAGCTGTTCCCTTATACCAGTCTGATCCTCTTTTAGCCTGATATGGAGGTAAAACATGAACGCCTCCTGATGATTTGTCCAAATCCCAAGCAGCACCATTACCAATATATTCATTCAGAACAAGTGGCTGATATTGTGTCAAAACGCCAACTGTGTCTATTCCTGAATTGACACAATTTGACAGAGGGAAATCAATGATTCTGTATTTTCCCCCAAACTGTACTGCAGGTTTTGCCATAGTTTCAGTAAGTGTGTAAAGTCGGCTACCCTGACCTCCGGCCAAAAGCATAGCTACACATTCTTTTTTTCTAAACATTTTTCAGCCCCTTCTCACTTTCTAACGAATTTTATTATGTATGCTCCATAGTAAGGCAAATCAAATTTGATACCATGGTGCCATTGTTTATTTTCTCTGTAACTGTGTGAACGAATCTGTTTGAAATTCTTGATCCATCCGCCGTATTTTTGATCGTTTGATGAGATTACTACGCTGTAAACACCTGATTGTTTAACTTTAACGTAATAATCTTTTCTTTCTTCAGGAGAAAAGTTCAAGACAACGTAATATTCATTTCCTTGAGAATCTCTTCTGAGATAAGCCAATGTGTTCCAATCGCTCTGATCAGCTTCAATCCACTGGAATCCATCCCAGCTGTCATCTATTTCATACAGAGGTTTGCTGTTAACATACACACCATTCAAGTCTTTGACATACTCTCTCATCATCCTGTGGTTTGGATACTGAAGCATGAACCATTCCAATTGATTCTGATAATCCCATTCTCTGAAAGGTGCGTACTCTGTTCCCATGAAAAGCATCTTCTTTCCGGGAAGAGTCATCATATACATCAAGAAGACTCTCATGCACGCAAACTTTTCGTTGTAGTCTCCATACATCTTGTCAAGCAACGACTTCTTGCAATGTACTACTTCATCATGAGATACAGGTAAAACGTAGTTTTCGCTGTATGCATAAACCATCGGGAATGTAAGTTTTCCGTGATGATATTTTCTGAATAATGGATTGACAGAGACATATTCAAACATGTCGTTTGCCCATCCCATATTCCATTTGAAATTAAATCCCAGTCCTCCCATACTGACAGGTTTAGTCAGCATCGGCCAAGCAGTGGATTCTTCGGCAATCATCAGCGCATATGGGAATTCTCCAAACACAGCCGTGTTTAATTTTCTGAAGAAAGCCATGGCTTCTTTATTGTGGTTATTGCCTTCATCGTTTGGAATCCATTCTCCGGGCTTTTTATCAAAGTCGAGATATAACATTGCTGCAACGGCATCTATTCTCAATCCATCGACATGATATTGTCTCATCCAGAACAATGCATTGGAAACCAAAAACGATTGAACTTCAGGTCTGCCAACATCAAAACATCTGGTTCCCCAAGTCTTGTGTTCCATCCTGTCTTTACCCTGGTATTCGTAAAGATGTGTACCATCAAAATCTATTAATCCATGCTCATCTTTTGGAAAATGTGCAGGAACCCAGTCCATAATTACACCGATGTTTGCCTTGTGAAGTTCGTTTATAAGATATGCAAAGTCCTGAGGTGTTCCATATCTTGAAGTCGGCGCATAATATCCTGTAACCTGGTATCCCCAAGAACCATCAAAAGGGTGCTCAGTTAAAGGCATGAACTCAACGTGTGTGTAATTCATCTCTTTCAGATACGGAACGAGTTGAGCTGCTATTTCTCTGTAGTTCAAATAGTTCTGACCACCGACATTTGAGCGTCCTTCTCTTGTTCTCCAAGATGCAAGGTTCATTTCGTATATGTTCATTGGCGCATGATAAAAATGCGAGGAAGAATTGTCAAAAGGAATATATCGTTTGCTGATCCATTCTTCATCAGACCACTCAAAATTATCTATGTCCCAAATAATTGATGCTGTTTGGTTAAGATTTTCAGAGAAGAAACCATAGGGATCAGATTTCATCACTGTTTTTCTGCGAGAAAAAATCTTGTATTTGTATTTGTTTCCTACATAGGAATCATTTGCCAGAATTTCGGCATACCAAGTGCCGTCATCACGTCTTTCCATAGGAGTTGAGTCGGTCCAACCGTTAAAATCTCCGACAAGATTTACTTGTCTTGCGTTTGGTGCCCAAACACGGAAAGTGTACTTATATTTTCCATCGGGTCTTTCTATGTGGCATCCCAGCCAGTTATATGCTGTAAAATTCGTGCCCTGGTGAAAAAGATATGGTGCCAATTCGTCATTTTTATACATTTACGCTATCCCCTCTCGCGTGTAATCAATTAATTATAGACTAACACTAAATAATAATCAATATTGGCATGAAAAAAGAGGAGCATTTGCTCCCCAATTTTTATCATTTTGTTGCTATTGAATCATTGCCAAGCATTCTCGAAAACAATTCAATTAGCGTCTTATTAATGCTTATTCCGCCTTGCATTACAGCCGTTTTTTTAGTGTCTTCAAAGAACAATATAAGACTTGTGCTGCCTGGGAAAAGACTTGAGATTACCGCAATTCTTTTCATCAAAACCTCATTGTGAGTTTTGAGTTTCAGATATAGTTTTTCTATTTCTTTATCCTGATTTACTTCAACCGGTTCAGTTTTATCATCATTGTTTCCTGAATACGAGACACCTTTGGGATTAGGCATCAATGCTATTGCTTTTTCAACCAATATCTTTGGAACTTTGTCATCAGACAAACTTATCTTACCCATTACTGCTATCGGCTTGTCCACAATAAACAAAGATCTGTAATTGTCCAAAACTTTCGGGAAAACAACCAATTCAATCTCAGAATACCTGTCCTCAATGGTGACAAAGGCCATTGGGTCACCAGCTCTTGTCTTTTTGTCTACTCTTGATGAAATAATTCCAGCAATAGTAACGGATTGTCCGTCTTTATACAAGTGTGTTTCTTCTTCAGAGAACGAATTGTTAATATCACTTATCTGTACAACTTTCAGTACTTTTGAATGCTCTGAATAACTGTCAATGGGGTGACCCGAAAAGAACATGCCTGTGCTCTCTTTTTCAAGTGACAGCTTCTCTTTCAATGACAAATCCGGAAGTTGCGGATACTCGTAATTTAGATCAACTGAATCGGTGTCTTCTGTCATTGAGAAAAAGTCAAACTGACCTTCTTGCTGAGTTTTCAATTTTCTTGAATACTTGTCTATTATTGCTTCATATTCTGCGAGCAGCTGGCTTCTGTAATTACCAAGTGAATCACAAGCTCCACTCTTTATCAGGTACTCAATTTGTCTTTTGTTAATGTCTTTGTCAATCATTCGGCTGATAAAATCAGTGAATGATTTAAACTTTCCGTTATTCTCTCTTTCTTTGACTATTTCATGCAGGAAAGACAAACCGACATTTTTAATGCCTAGCAATCCAAATCTGATGGATTTTACTCCATTATTCATCACGACGCTGTACTTCTCATATCCTTCGTTGATATCCGGACCGGATACGGAAATACCTATCTTTTTTGCTTCTTCCATGTATACTGCGGTCTTGTTAAGGTTACCCATAACAGAAGTCAAAAGCGAAGCTAAAAACTCACATGGATAATGCTTTTTAAGGTATGCGGTTCTGAATGATAAAACAGCATATGCAGTCGCATGACTCTTGTTGAATGCGTAACTTGCAAATGATGACATTTCATCAAATATTTCTATGGCTGTTTCTTCAGAAACTCCGTTTGCAATTGCACCTTTGCACAAGACGTTTCCGTTTTCATCCTTATCCCCGTATACGAAAGCTTTTCTTTCCTTCTCCATTTCTGCAGCTTTCTTTTTGGACATGGCGCGCCTGATAACATCAGCTCTGCCAAATGTAAACCCTGCAATGGTTCTGCATATCTGCATTACTTGTTCCTGATAAATAATACAACCGGATGTAACTTCAAGAATATCTCTCAATAGTTCATGTTTGTACTTGATTTTTTCAGGATTAAGCCTGTTTTCAAGGTACATTGGTATGGAATCCATAGGACCCGGTCTGTACAAGGAAATAGCGATGATAATATCTTCCAGGCAAGTAGGTTTCATCTTGATTAGAAGATTCTTCATGCCGGCTGATTCAAGCTGGAACAAGCCTTCTGTTTGACCCGAAGAAATAAGTGAATAAGTATCTTTGTCTGACACGTCAACAAGCTTGATATTGAAATTGGGCTCATACCTTCTGATTTGCTTTTCAGTGTCATCAATTATAGTGAGGTATCTAAGGCCTAGAAAATCGAATTTCAACAGTCCCAATTTCGCTACTGTTTCCATTGGAAATTGTGTTAAAACCATGTCGTTTCCGGTAGTCATAGGCACATAGTCATAAACAGGCCTGTCAGTTATAACTATACCTGCCGCGTGAGCAGATGCGTGTCTTGGCATTCCTTCAAGAGCCATAGAGAAATTAATCAATCTCTCGACTTCAGCATTCTCTCTGTACAGCTCTCCGAGTTTTCCTTCCAACGCCTGTTTTAAAGTAACATGCAAGCCGTCAGGAATAGTCTTTGAAACTTTATCTACATCGGAATAACTCATGCCAAGTGCTCTTCCTACGTCCTTGACAACAGCTTTGGCTGAAAGAGTTCCGAAAGTTATGATACCTGAAACATTGTCTTTTCCGTACTTTTCAGTCACATATTGAATTACTTCATCTCTGCGCTCGTAATCAAAATCCGTATCAAAGTCAGGCATGCTGACTCTTTCAGGGTTCAAGAATCTCTCGAACATCAGATCATATTTAATAGAATCAACGTCTGTGATTCCGATTAAATATGCAACAAGAGACCCGGCGCCTGAACCTCTTCCGGGACCAGTAGGAATGTTCATGGATTTAGCTGCATTTATAAAATCAGCCACTATAAGGAAGTATTCTGAGTACCCCATTTTCTCTATGACAGACAATTCATAGTCAATGCGATCCAGATAGGTTTTTTCAGTATTAACACTTGTATAAATTATCTCTTTTGAAGCTGTTTTTCTCTCAAAGCCTTCATATGCAAGTCTTTTAAGGAACTGAACAGGATCTTCACCCGATGAAGGAGTAAATCTAGGCAGATACAGGTGCGAGAAATCAAAATCATAATTGCACATATCTGCAATCAGTTGAGTGTTCTCTATTGCGCCTTCATAATTACCAAACAGTTTTCTCATTTGCTCTTCGTTTTTGAAATAAAACTCGTCTGTTTCAAATCCGAATGGTCGACCATCAGAAAACTTGCTGTTTGTCTGAATGCACATAAGCATTGCCTGGTTATCTGCATCACTCTTATTGATGTAGTGGACATCGTTTGTACAAACCATAGGAATGCCGTGTTTATTATGCATCTGAAGAATGAATTCATTTACTTCATTTTGTCTTTCTATTCCATGGTTTTGCAGTTCCAGATAATAGTTGCCCCTGCCAAACAAAGAATCCATCTTCAATGCGTGGTTTTCTGCTTCTTCATAATTGCCTGAAGCTACCATCTGGGATATGTATCCAGCAAGACAAGCAGATAGACATATCAATCCTTCATGGTGCTCACTGAGTAAATCGAGATCTATTCTGGGCTTAGTATAAAAGCCATCGGTAAAACTCTTAGATACCATGTAGATGAGGTTTCTGTACCCTGTTTCGTTTTTAACCAGAAGTATCAGATGATATCTCTTCTGATCTTTTCTATCAAGCATAGAAGCAGGAGCTACATAAACTTCACATCCTATTACAGGTTTAATGCCGTATTTTTTGCATGCAATCCAAAAGTCTACGACCCCATACATAACACCATGATCGGTAATTGCAACCGAATTCATGTGGTTATCGTATGCGGCTTTTGCAATGTCTTCAATTCTGCAGGCACCGTCCAGAAGACTGTACTCACTGTGCAAGTGAAGATGACAAAACGACATGTTTACTCCTGATTCTTTTTAAGTGATTTACAATACTCTACAATTTGTTTAAGTCTTTTACTCTCCTGTGATTTTGACACCGGAGGTATTTCAAGTTGAGCTAATTCAGACAAAGACAAAGTCTGATTATTCAATCTAAGTTTTGCGGTCATTCTCAATTGAGTTGACATTTTTCCGAGTTTTTTATTCTTAATGAGCCAATTGATGGCTTCAATTTGTTCTATGGATGATTCGGTTTGTTTAGATATGTTGGCAATTTCAAAGTTAGTTTGTCTGTTCTGCTCATTTCTTATTGATCTGTACGCCTGAGCATTCATTACTTCGAAAGCTTCGCTTCTGGCACCAATGTATGACAATATATCTCCAACTATGTTTCCGTTTCTGTAGTAAGCAATCTGGTTACCTTTTCTGACAGTGAGTTTCGGCATCTCAAACAGTCCAGCCATATATGAAGCAAAATCTACAGCAATATCTGCTGTGTCGAATCTGAATTCAATATCATAGTTTTTATCCGGAGAATTAACATAGCCACAAGACATAAAAGCACCTCTTAAAAAGGCAATTTTCTGCTTGTCGCTTTCCAAAAAAGAATGGTTTATAAGAACGTTGCCATTAGCAAAAAAGTGCGAGAAAACTTTATAAGCTTCATCCCCGGAAAGAATTGTCTTATATTGTCCCTTGTTCTCACTCACCTGAACAATCTGAGGAACTGCTTCTATGTTAAAATCTGCAAGCAAAAGCCCTGAAAAAACATCAGAAACAGATGCAACGTCGGTTGAAAAGATTATTTCATATTCACAAACCTTTTTTGCATAAATAACCATTCCCATGAGTTCAGCATCAATTTCAGGCTCTGAATCTGGAAATATCTGAGATATTGACTTTTTAACTTCAGAAGAAAAAGACAAGATAATTCTCCTATTCTATGTATTCAAACTCTCGTTCAAGCTCAACGTCGAACTTGTTCTTAACTATCTCTATTACTTTGTCCGACAATTCCATTACATCATCACTTGTAGCTGAATTATCGTTAATTATAAAGCCAGCATGCTTTTCAGATATTTTGGCTCCGCCTACTGTAAACCCTTTCAGCCCGGCGTCTTCAATTAATTTCCCTGCAAATGAGTTCTTAGGTCTTTTAAAAGCACTGCCTGCGCTTGGTTTATCCAGAGGTTGCTTTTCAAGTCTTTCAAACATATAGTTGTTCATTTTGTTTTTGATTTCTTCTCTGTTTCCCTTGTGTAAATTGAGAGAAGCAGACAATATTATACAATTGTTATGTTGGAAAACACTGTCTCTGTACGCAAATTGACACTTGCTTTTTTCTATAGTTTCTATTTTGCCATGAGAATTCAAAACATTTACGTAATTGATGATAGAACTGAATTCACTTCCAAAAGCACCTGCGTTCATAAATACGGCTCCGCCCATACTTCCCGGGATGCCAAATGCAAATTCAAGTCCCTCAAGAGAATATTTGTATACTTCCATTGCAAGTTTAGTAACTGGAACTCCGGCCTCAACAAGCACTTCGTTTCCCTTGAAGTATATTTTGTTCATCTTGCTTGTCTTTATGATAAGGCCTTCATATCCTTTATCGGAAAACAGAACATTGCTGGCGTTTCCAATAATCTTAAATTTCAGTTTGTGAGATTCAGCTAATTTTGCAATTGCCGTCATTTGGTCTATATTGCTTGGATAAGCTACCACTTCGGCCTCTCCACCGATTTTGAAAGATGACATTTTTGATAGTTTATAATTCTCTTTTATATCACAAATCGAAGATAACTTCTCTATAATCGCTCTTTCCATCTCTTCAGCTCCTTGTTTTACAAAAGCCATTATACCAAATACTCAATCAGTTTTCACTTTTTTATTATATATCTTTGAGTAGTTTCTTTAAATAGTTTCAATTTTTTCTATTAGCACTTGACACTATAATTGATGTAAGTATATAATACACGCGTGACGCCGAAAGACTATGACGGAGACAGTAGTTATACACGATTCTCAAAGAGAGCTGATTGCGGTGAGATTTCAGCAGATGACGTATATATGAAGATCACTCCCGAGTTGCATTTCCGAATAAAAGTAAGAAATGACGGAAGCTAACCGTAAAATGAGCAGCATATGAAGTATGCAGTCGGGTGGTATAACGGATATTATTTGCTCCGTCCCGCACTATGGGTACGGAGTTATTTTTTTGGAGGAAAAACATGTACGAAAAAGTGTCACCTAACAGAGATGCTGTCGAATCCGAGAAAAAGATAGTTAAATTCTGGATGGACAACCGCATCAATAAATTGTGTGATGAACAGAGAGAAGGAAATCCCGACTTCTCTTTCTATGACGGACCGCCAACAGCAAACGGCAAACCGCACATAGGCCACGTTCTTACAAGAGTTATTAAGGACTTGTATCCTAGATATCGTTGTATGAAGGGTGAACATGTAATAAGAAAAGCCGGATGGGACACACACGGTCTTCCGGTTGAAATCGAAGTTGAGAAAAAACTCGGTCTGAACGGAAAAGAGCAAATTGAAAAATATGGTATGGCTCCATTCATTCAGCAATGCAAGGAAAGCGTTTGGAAATATAAGGGAATGTGGGAAGACTTTTCAAACACTGTTGCTTATTGGGCTGATATGGATCATCCATATGTTACATATGACGACAACTATATCGAGTCAGAATGGTGGTCTTTAAAACAAATCTGGGACAAAGGTCTTCTCTATGAAGGTCATAAGATTGTTCCATATTGTCCTAGATGTGGAACTCCTTTGGCTTCTCATGAAGTAGCTCAGGGATATAAAGATGTTAAAGAAAGATCTGCTATTGCAAAATTCAAAGTAAAAGGCGAAGAAAACACATATTTCTTGGCCTGGACAACTACGCCATGGACTCTTCCATCTAACGTTGCGCTTTGCGTAGGACCCGAATTTGATTATGTGAAAATAAGCACAGATGACACACATTACATTATGGCTGAGGCCCTGCTAGATTCAGTAATCAAAACAGAATACACAGTTGAAGAACATTTCAAAGGTAAAGATCTGGAATATAAGGAATATGAGTCACTGTTTGACTATGTTCCAAACAAAAAGTGCTTCTTTGTTACTTGTGCAGACTATGTAACATTGACTGATGGTACAGGTATAGTTCACATTGCTCCTGCTTTCGGTCAGGACGACTATGAAGTAGGAAAAAGATATGACCTTCCTGTTGTTCAATTGGTTGATACAAAAGGTTGCATGACAAGCGACACAAAATGGCCTGGTATGTTTGTAAAAGACGCAGACCCTGAAATATTGAAAGACTTGAAGATTCGTGGTCTTCTCTACGCAGCTCCACAGTTTGAACACAGCTATCCGTTCTGCTGGAGATGTAACACTCCTTTGATCTATTATGCAAGAGAGTCTTGGTTTATAAAGATGTCTTCAGTAAGAGATCAACTCGTTGAATACAATAACACCATAAACTGGATTCCGGCTTCAATGAAAGACGGAAGATTCGGTGACTGGATCAAAAACGCAGTGGATTGGGGCATTTCAAGAAACAGATATTGGGGAACTCCTCTTCCGATTTGGGTCAGCGACAGCGGCGAAAAGATATGTATAGGCAGCCGTGAAGAATTGGTTAAGCTCAGCAAAAATCCAGCTGCAGAAACAGTAGAACTTCACAGACCTTACATTGATGACATTGTTGTTTACAGCCCGACAACAGGCGAGCCTATGCACAGAGTTCCTGAAGTTATAGACTGTTGGTACGACTCAGGTTCAATGCCTTTTGCTCAGTATCACTACCCATTTGAAAACAAAGAATTATTTGAAAGAACTTTCCCTGCAGATTTCATTTCAGAAGCAGTCGACCAGACAAGAGGATGGTTCTACTCACTTCACGCTATTTCCACACTTATATTCGGAAAAGCAGCATTCAAGAATGTTATAGTTCTTGGACTGGTTCAGGATGAAAACGGACAAAAGATGTCCAAGTCTAAAGGCAATGCAGTTGATCCGTTTGAAGCTCTTTCTAAACACGGAGCCGATGCTATTCGTTGGTATTTCTATACTAACAGCGCTCCTTGGCTTCCAAGCAGATTCTATGACGGCGCCGTAAGCGAAGGTCAGAGAAAGTTCTTGGGCACATTGTGGAATACATATGCATTCTTTGTTCTATATGCAAATATCGACAATTTTGATGCTTCAAAATATACCCTTGATAAAGCTTCACTTTCCGTTATGGACAAGTGGCTTCTTTCTAAGCTTAACACATTGGTTCAGACTGTAGATAATCAATTGGCAAACTATAAGACAACAGAACCGGCTGCTGCTCTTGAAAACTTTGTTGATGAATTATCCAACTGGTATGTTAGAAGATGTCGTGAACGTTTCTGGACACCCGGTATGGAACAAGACAAGATTAATGCTTATATGACTCTTTACACAGCTCTTGTCACACTGGCTAAAGTTGCTGCTCCGTTTATTCCATTCATGAGTGAAGAAATTTACCGCAATCTGGTATGCAGTGTCGATGACAAAGCACCTATAAGCGTTCACCTCTGTGACTACCCTGTTTTTGATGCTTCTATGATAGACAGTGAACTTGAAAAACACATGGAAGAAGTTCTTGATGTTGTTGTTCTCGGACGTTCTGCAAGAAACAATGTCCAGATCAAAAACAGACAGCCTCTTGCTAACATGTATGTTAAAGCAGATTTCACTTTGTCTGAGTATTTCACAGAAATAATTGCAGATGAACTGAACGTCAAAAAGGTAACATATACAACAGATGTAAGAGATTTCACCACATACAATATGAAGCCTCAGCTCAAGACAATAGGACCTAAATACGGCAAGTATCTCGGTCAAATCAGAACTCTGCTATCAGAAATAGACGGCAATGACGCTATGGATCAAATCAACTCAACCGGCGTTCTGAAACTTGAGTTATCTGACACAACAGCAGAACTCACAAAAGATGACCTGCTCATTGAGATGGTTCAGAAAGAAGGCTTTGCTTCAGCTTCAGACCATGGTGTTACAGTTGTTCTTGACACGAATTTGACGCCAGAATTGATTGAAGAAGGATACATGAGAGAAATAGTGTCCAAGATTCAAACAATGCGTAAAGACAGCAAATTTGAGGTCATGGACAGAATTATAGTATATATCTCCGGAAATGAATTGATAAAAGAGATAATCAAAAAGAATTTCGATGTACTTAAAGTTGAAGTCCTTGCGAATGACGTTGTTTTTGATAAAGAAACAGACAATTCAAAAGAATGGGATCTCAATGGTCAGATGACAAAAATTGGTGTACAAAGAGTCTGATTCTTTATTATTAAATAGTATAAGACATTTTTAAAGAGGTGTTGCAATCGCTGCAACACCTCTCTTTTAAGCTATTTATTCAAAAACTCTGCAATCCTTTAGCAATTTGATTATTTCCAAGTGCTGAGGACAAGCGGATTCGCACTGACCGCATTGTATACAGTCTGATGCTTTTCCTCTGTTTCTTGTAACATTCATGTACCCTCTCTTTCCTTTATCCCAGCTTGGGAATTTAACTTCCCTGTTTTTAACGTCGAATATTTCCGGAATTGGTATGTTCATGGGACAACCTTCTGTACAATAATGGCAAGCTGTACATTTGATTGTATTGTCCATTTCAAGGGCTGTCTGAGCTGCCTGAATTACTTTTTGTTCTTCATCTGAAAGCGGTTTGAAGTCTCTCATGTATGAGAGGTTGTCATCCATCTGTGCTATGTTGCTCATGCCTGACAAAACAGTAATTATTCCATCCATTGATGCAACATATCTGATAGCCCATGATGCGTAAGAAGCATTGGGATTAGCTTTATCAAACAAATCTTTAATGCTCTGCATCGGATTTGCAAGCGCACCACCTTTGACAGGCTCCATTACAGTTATGGATTTTCCGTGTTTACGTACTATCTCGTAACATATTCTTGAAGCTACACTCGGGTTGTTCCAGTCAGCATAATTTATCTGTAGTTGAACAAAATCCACATCAGGATGTTTTGTAAGGAGTTCTTCAAGCAAAGCAGGATCTCCGTGGAAAGAAAATCCATAATGCTTAATCAAGCCTTTTTCTTTCAGTTCCTTTACATAATCCCATAGATGGTATTCATCATACTTATCTATATTGTTTCTCTGAATTGCATGCAAAAGATAATAATCAAAATACCCTGCGCCTGTTCTCTTCAATGATGTGTAGAATTGCTGTTTTGCACTTTCTTCATCAGGACTCTGGAACTTTGCATTTAATTTTGTGCACAATGTATATTTGTCTCTTGGATATCTATCTACAAGTGCCTTTTTGGTTGCTTCTTCAGATTCTCCGTTATCATATACATATGCTGTATCAAAATATGTACCTCCGGCAGATATAAATTTATCTACCATAACTTTGAACTGTTCCACATCAATTTTACCAGAAGGTAGTTTTGGAAGTCTCATCAGTCCGAATCCCAGCTTAAAAGTCTCTTTGCCAAAGTAATCGCTCATAAATGCCTCCGTTTTTAACCAAGTGTTTTTTCCAATATCTTTACGAATTCTTCCAAGCCTTTTCTGTCCGTATCATCAAATCTTGAAAACTTATGGCTATCAATGTCCAGAACTGCGACAACTGCTTTCTTATGGAAAACAGGAATGACGATTTCTGAGTTACTAGCTGAATCACAAGCAATATGCCCCGAGAAATTGTGAACGTTATCCACCACTACAGTCTTTTCAGATTCATAAGCATGACCACATACTCCTTTTCCTTTCGGAATAACAGTACATGCAACTTTTCCTTGAAATGGGCCTAACTCTAGAACATCTCCATTTGCAATATAAAACCCTGCCCAATTTATATCTTCCAATGAATTAAAAAGCAGCGCTGAAGCATTTGCATAATTGGTAATGTTATTGTTAACATTCTCCGTTATAGCCAATAACTGCTCGTTCAACAATTCATAATCCATAGTTATCCCCCAAACAATTTGGTTAATTACTGATCATTTTTAGTTAATTGTTTTATTTCCTTTTCCAACAAACGAAAAACATTTGCTATTAAATAGCCATCGGCAATCGCATGATTCATACGAACACTCACCGGCATGACAATTCTATTGTTTTCCTCTCTGTATTTTCCCCAGTTGACTATTGGCGCAAAAAACAGATATCCATCCGGAAGTTCTATATTAAGTGAATCATAAGAAAGCCAAGGAATAAACGATGCATCAAACCAGTTCGGATGATTTTCCATATCTAGCTGGTATTCCCTTGTTTTTTTTGCTTCTTCGAGATCTCTTAAAGCATCAGCGTAGAATTTTTTATAATCCTCATTATAAAATGAATAAACAACTGTGCAGGTCTCAGTATCATCGTGAAAGACATACTGTATAGGATTGATTGCGTCATAGCAAATCAGTTCATCGGTTTGCCAAAGATATCCCATCCTGTAATCTTCGCGTGAATTAAGGACTTTACACAATACATACAGAAAGTTAAGGTAAAACTTTGTTTCAGTCTTTTTGGAGTAATCAACAAGATCGGTTACATCTATTCTGGCAGTCATAGACGTCGAACACTTGCAGTCTTCTGTAAAGTGACGAAATACTCCCTTTCTGTAATATTCATTTTTATCTACAACCTTGTAGTCCATCGTTCCTTAATCTCCAGGTCCAGTTTAAATACTCTTTTTTTATCGTTAATTCTTACAAAATGTTTTTGATTTCAGAGAGGCTGTCCACTTCGTATTCAGCTCCTGAATCGGTGATTTCTGACTTTTTATGCTTTTTGTAAAAACAGGTGTGCATACCATAATCCAATCCACCTTTAATATCTGACGTGACAGAATCACCAATCATGATTGCCTCGTCAGGCAACAAATCCGGATAATTGTTTTTTCTCAATACATCAAAACAATACTCAAAGAATTGCCTGCTTGGTTTTTGTGCACCAACTTTAGAAGAAATAAAGCAGTGAGTAAAGTAATCAATCATATTTCCCACTCTAAGTCTGTTAACCTGTTGTTCGTAGGGGCCATTGCTTGCTGCGCACACCAGATACTTACCGCTCAGATATTTCAACAGATCTATTGCGCCTTCTTCGGGCACAGCATTGTTAAACAACTTTTTTCTGAAATAGCTTTCAAACTCTTCTCCATCGAAATCTATACCAAGTGCTCTCAATATAAGGTTCCATCTGCATTTTATTAGTTCTTCAAAAGTCAAAGTTCCCTGTTCGACTTGTCTCCACAAGGAGTTATTGATTATTTCAAACACCGGGAACATGTCTTCATTGTATGGCTTTAATCCATAATAACAAAAGCCATCTCTCATTGCTTCTTTTACATATCCCGAAAAGCTCAGGAGCGTATTATCTATATCGATAAATACAACTTTAATCAAATCTTTTTCTCCAACACAAATATTTATATGGATTTGAACATTTTTTATGAACTACACGGCGTAATATTGCCGAGTAGTTCACATTTGCCAAACAATAGTATTTCTCTGATTTATTCGAATTTTCCGTACATTTCAATTGCTTCATCTATACTGAGTTCGCCTTTGCCAACTTTGAAAGAAGCAATACGAATCTGAACAGTCAGCTGATCCTTAATGCCAAGTACCTCAGGTGAAAATGTACGCTCAGCTGGCATTTTGCAAAAAGGAGCATATACTGCGTCAAATGACAAATCTGATGTTGGTGTTACAAGACGTTTGATCGAAGCCATCTGGCTCAATTCTTTATTCGAAATCAAAAATCTAATGAATTCATTTGTCATATCCAGATTTTCACAATCCTTGTTGACCGAGAACTCAATTGAAGGACTATCTATAAAATATCCACCCTTATCTGTTAACGGAATTGGAGCAAATGAGTATTCAAAAGGAGATTTTGTAAATGCTTCTGACTGACTCTCACGCTTCTTTGTTCCTGAAACAGTGTCACCTGTGCATATCATCATAGGAACATCACCTTCAAAGAATCTCAGTATTACTTTCGTGTAGTTATCGGAAATCTTATCACATTCTTCAAGATCAACACAACCTTTATCAATCAACTGCTCAACTTTCTCCAATGCAGAACGCATATATTCTCCTGCAGCTGAATCAAGATTATTTGCCTTAGCAAGTGCTTCTGGGTTCTTAGCAAGTTCTGCAACAAACAATGGATAAGCAATAGTGTTCATTAAACAACTTGATGACTTAGCGCTGTAACCCATCATTGGACTTGTGTAACCTTTTTTACTGAATGCTTCACATACGTTAAGCAACTCTTCCCATGTTGTAGGAACACTTAGTCCTTCCTTCTCAAATAGATTCTTGTTTATCAACATTCCATAGGTTCTGGAGAAAACAGGAACCATATATACTTTTCCATCAGCATCTTTGTTAATAAGGCCCGGACGGATGCAGTTCATATTTATCTTGAGCGCTGGATCAGAGAGAATCTCAGCGTGAGAAATAACAGAACTGTACTTTTCATTTCCGATCATCCAAGCATAGGAGAAGAAAATGTTTGGCTTATTATTGCTTTCCAATGCCATTCCTATTGTGTTGTTATAGTCATCCAATTTTGAATAGCTAAGGCGAACATTTGGATAAATCTTATTGAATCTGTCAAATTCAGCCTCTAACGCCTCAAAGTTATCGTAACTACCGACAACTGTGATGTTGCAGCTTGTATTTGTGTCCAAAGCAGGTTTGAATTCTTCATCCTGTGTCTTTCCTCCACATGCTGCCAGTGACACCGCCATGAAAACAACTAAAATAATACAAAACAGTTTTTTCATTTTTTCTTTTCCTCCTTGATTCTTCGAATCTCCTTGATAACTAATTTGATATCTATTGGTTTTGCGATATGTCCGTTCATACCGGCATTCAAACACTCTGTTATGTTTTCTGAAAATGCGTCAGCTGTCATTGCTATAATCGGTATAGAAGAAGCCCATTTATTATCCAAAGCTCTAATAGCCTTTGTAGCATCTAACCCGTTCATTTCAGGCATTTGAACGTCCATAAATACTAAATCGTAATATCCTTCAGATGCCTGTTCCATTTTTTCAACACAGATTCGACCATTTTCCGCGCGTTCCGTGGTAATTCCGTACATGTCGAGAATTGTGGAAATAATCTCCCAGTTTATCTCATTATCTTCAGCAACAAGAATATTCATGCCAACAAGATCGGAAGTGTCATTTTCAGGCTCAACCACCTTAACTTCTGTACCCATAATCTCATTGATCTTATTATAGAGAGTTGATCTGAACAGAGGTTTGCTGAGGAAACCATTTGCTCCGGCATTCTTTGCTTTTTCCTCAATATCAGACCACTCATAGGCAGAAATAAGCAAAATCGGGATATTGGAATCAACACCGGTCCGAATTTGGCTAATTGTTTCAATACCATCCATGTCCGGCATCTTCCAGTCCAGAATGACTATACTGTAATCATTACCGGTTTCGTGCCTTTGTGTTATCATGCTGATTGCTTGTTGACCACTTCTTGCTATGTCAACATTCAAACCAAGAGATTTCAGAGTATCTACTGCGGTCTCGAGAAGTATTTCATCATCATCTGCAATAAGGATATCCATCGGATCAAGTTTCATTTCCTCTAATTGCATATCTGCTATCGGAATATCCAATGTAATTGTAAATGTAGTTCCCTTACCTTGTTCACTCTGACAATCGATAGTGCCTCCCATCAAGTCGACCATCTGTTTGGTAATAGCAAGTCCAAGTCCGGTTCCCTGAATGCTGTTCACTCGGCTATCTGTCTGACGAGTAAATGGTTGATACATATTTGCCATATACTCAGGGCTCATACCAATACCGGTATCTGCCACTCTGTAAATCAAACGTACACATCCGGCTTTTTGGCTCTCTTCTTCAATCATATCAACACTGATTTTTCCACCGGGTTCTGTATATTTGATTGCGTTTGAAAGTATATTTATGTAGACCTGATTAATTCTTAGTTGGTCAGCGTATATATACTCAACTTCCATCTTGCTGATACGGAAATCGAAATCAATTTTCTTTTCTTTAATCATCGGTTGAGACAAATTAACAAGATTTTCGACTGTTTCAACGATTGAAAAATTCAAAGGATTCAAAGTTAGTTTTTTGCTTTCTACCTTAGAAATATCCAGTATATCGTTAATCAAAGTGAGCAAATGGTTACTTGCAAGCGTGATTTTGCGCAAGTTTTCTCCCACCAATTGTTTATCTTCGATATTCTTTTCTGCAATTGTCGTAAATCCGATAATTGCATTCATTGGAGTACGTATGTCGTGAGACATAGTTGATAAAAAGTCTGTTTTTGCTTTGCTTGCAGAAGCTGCTTCCTTAGCAGCTGCCTTGAGTTTTTTATTGAAATAACTCATGAACAACATGTCAAATACGAACAAAAGCAAAAGCCCTATTGAAACAAAACCGATCAACAGCCAGTTTTCTGTATTAATATTAAGATCCTTTATCGGCATAAAACTCACAAGTGTCCATTCTGCTGATGAGCCAAACGGAGTAAATGCGAGAATGCAATCTTCTCCTTTAGAATTCTTTATGGTAAGCGAACCATTTCCAGAAGTAATTGTTTCAAAGAAATTGTATGCATTTGAAGGATCATTATAAGACTTGTAAAACTCAATCAAATTGGAGTTTTTGAAAGAATGCCCCTTGATTATGTAGTCGCCATCCAAATCTATTAAGGAAAGTTCGGTGCTTTCAAACTCTTCTTGTGGGAAAACCCATTTTTGTTCCAGCTCGGAGATGGGCAGAACACGCAATAATATAGCCTTTCGATAATTACCGGTATCTGGTTCATGAAGCGTAATATAATTGCAGAAAGCTATAGAATTTTCACCATTTACCGGGTTTGTATATGCGCGTGAAATGTTAATGGATTCTCCTATGTCATCAATCCAACTTAAATCATTCAGCAAATTCATTCTTTCATAAGAGACTGTATAATCATCGATTGCATCCTTTCTTGATCTTGTGGATAAACCAGTAAGAGTATCAAGATATACTATGTGTGCCGAGGCGTTCGGTAGAACATGTGATATTCTGATGAATGAAATTGCATCTTCAATGGTCATGTCCTCGCTGTTGATGTACCTTGCCCATACATCACAGATACGCTGTTCACCTTCAACATAGTTTTCAGTGACATGCTCCATGGTAATGGTAGCATTTTCAAAATGCTCAGTTTGCCTCTTGATTGTTTCCTTGTTCTCATAGTCAGCATAAATAACAACGAATACCAACATGGCGAGCATGATAACTATATTTACAACAATGACCCAAACCCTTTTCATAGCACTTTTCGCTCCCCTTTAGTTTTAACAATGCAGTCAATTTCACTTTCAATGGTTTATTTTCATTCAAGATGTTACAATACAAATTTAGCATAACATAATAACTATAAAAAATAAAGAGATTTGTTCATCGAAACAATGCGGACAATGTTTCATCTTGCTTGTAAAAACAGCAAAAAGCACTGATACCACAAAGGTTTTCAGTGCTTTTCTCATAGTTTAAGAATAAGATTATACAAACACGACATAATCGTTGGAATCAAAACTGTCTGTTGCATGCATTCTATTATTCGTTTTTTATCAAAGTGATTATTTCACCTATATCTCCGTTAATGCAGATAGAGCGACCGGCAATTTTCTCGAGCGTGACCGCTTCGCCGTAGTTGATGCAGGCATAGATTGCCTTAGGATTTTGTGCTGTCATATTCCAGAACGGAATCTTGATGATGCCTGGCGTGTTGTATCCTACGCCAAGTTCGAGGTACAGGACTTTGCCTTTGTGTGAGCTTAGAAAGTTTTCATATCTTTCCGAGGCCGTATGCCAGCCCTCGTCCTCGACGAATTTGTCATCTGAGCGCAAGTTCATCGTCATAGGCTTGCCACAGATTGGGCATTTCGGAATCAGCCTGGTCGGAACGCGCATATTCTTCTGCTCTTTGACCATCTGGAGGACAATATCCTCGTTTTCATATGTTTTAAAATGGCACGGAACGCTGCATTGGAAAAGACCATAATCGCCCTGCGTGTAGAATAGCCTTTTTTTATCAAATCCCGCCTTTTGGAAACAGTGATCGACGTTCGTCGTGATGATGAAATAGTCCTTGTCCTTTACGAGATCAAACAGCTTGTTATATACAGGCTTAGGAGCGTTCGTATATCGGTTGACGAAAATATATCGGCTCCAGTACGCCCAGAATTCCTCATATGTGTTGTAAGGATAAAACCCGCCAGAATACATATCAGTAAAGCCGTATTTCTTTTCAAAATCAGAAAAATGCTTTTCGAATCGCTCGCCGTTGTAAACAAAACCGGCAGATGTGGAAAGCCCTGCGCCCGCGCCGATTACGACCGCATCGCATTCTGCAAGCGCTTTTTTGAGTTTCTGTATATTATCCGAGTAACTCCCTATAGATTTCGTAATCGTCGGATTTGAAAACATTGAATATCACCTCGATTTTGCCTTGTGTTTTTGCCCTGTAATCGCGTATCGTCTGCACCGCGATTTCCGCCGCTCGCCGCTGCGGGAAGCCGAAAACGCCGGTGGAAATACAGCAGAACGCAACGCTGCCGAGTCCATTTTCTTCCGCAAGTGTAAGGCAGGAGCGGTAGCAGGACGCAAGCAGCTCTTCGTGCTTATCCGTGAGCCTTCCATTTACGATCGGACCGACAGTGTGAAGAACGTATTTGCACGGTAGGTTATATGCAGGCGTTATCTTTGCCTTTCCGGCCGGTTCCTCGTTTCCCTGCTTCTGCATAATCTCGCTGCACTTGTTGCGAAGCCGAAGACCAGCGAATGTATGTATGCAGTTATCGATACAGTTGTGAAGCGGATGAAAACAGCCTAGCATCTGAGAGTTTGCTGCATTTACGATCGCATCGCATTCAAGCGTAGTGATGTCGCCTTTCCAGAGATAAATGCAGTCGTCAACGGGCCTCAGATCTGAAAGCCTCGTGATTCCTTTTGCTGCCGTTTCTTCTTTCAGATATTCGCTCTCGATTTCGATATATTCGTCCGACAACGGCGCTGGCATGCGGACGTTCATCAGCGTACGGAGCAAGTCTTTCTGTCCTTGTTCGTCAACCGGTATTTCGGTGTTTCTGTATCTAGGTTGTTCGGCAAGCAGAGAGTTTATCAAGTACAATCTTTTTTCTTGCTGTGTCATTTCAGATCTCCTATAATCCACGATTTCTGCTGAACATCGTTGATCACGTCGCCTTTCTCGTAATTACCGATTAAAAACGGCGATGTAGGATCGTGCTTGAGGCTTTTAGCTAACACCTTTGATGGCTCGGCGTTAGCATAACAATATTTGCAAAGATGCTTGCATGTGTTGTATGCGCCGATATCGCAGGAAAGATAACAGGCGCATTCCGCCCGCGCTCCTTTCTTTTTTGGCGCGTTCAGCATTTTTCCTATCGCTTTTTCGTAGTCACTGATCCTCATACAACCGCCGCAGTTCGCGCCGAACTGGGCGAGATCGTCTCCCTCTGCGCAGGGTTTGAGAGTCATTCCGTGTGATTTCGCAATCTGTACCATTTCGGCTCCGAGTGAAAGCCGCTCTTCTTTTTTCACCTCGCGCGCTTCGGGAAAGTTGCGCTTTACCTTTGCATATAGGTCGATAAAGCTGATAACTGCGGTCTCCGTGCATCCTTCGAGCGCGGTCGCAATTTTTTCAAACGCACCCAAATGATATTCCGCCGAATACTTGTCGGTTATAAAGATTGGATCGTACCGCCAGCCTATGGAATTGACACCTACGATTTTGGAAAGCCTTTTGAAATCTTCGAGCAATTCGTGCTTGTCTTTCACGTTTGGTTCGATATCTCGTCCGTAAGGCGTGATTGTGACAAACCAGTATTGCCCGTAGTCTTTCAGCAAGTCCATATGTTTGAACATTGGCGCGGGGTTCTTTGTACAAAAACCGATGCAGTCAACTACCGAAGGGTCGAGACGGTAACGGCTGACCTGCTCGGGATAATACGGATTGCGCACACATACAAATCCCTCGCACAGCCTGTTAACAAACCACTCCGAGTAAAACGCCGGAATGTCCGTTCTTTGTCCAGTGTTTATGATCATTTTTTATCACCGCCTTTTTTATCATTATACTGACAATTTCGTCTTGCACAAGTACGCACTTTTTTGTAACTGATTGAAAAACTACCTACGTTACAATATAATATGAGTGCAACATTCAAAAATGAAGTAATGGAGAAGTATATGAAAACTAAGGAAGAATTGCCGAATTGTCCGGTTGCGACGACAGTTGCGCTTATCGGAAACAAATGGAAACTGCTTATCATCCGTAATCTTCTCGTCCGCTCGTGGCGATTCAATGAATTACATAAATCGCTTGAGGGGATCAGTCAGAAGGTTCTGACCGAGAGCCTGCGGCAAATGGAATCAGACGGCATCATTACTCGCACTGTCTATCCAGAAGTTCCTCCGCACGTGGAATACGCGCTCTCAGAGCTGGGCGAGAGTATGCGCCCGATTCTTAAGTCCATGCAAGACTGGGGAAACAGTTATAAAGCAAGTTTATCGGAGTAATCGTTATAATCAATAACCCTCAGCAAAAACGCTGAAAAAGAGATAATCCTGAGTCGAGATAAGTTCGATTCAGGATCTTTTTTGCGTGTTTTATGTGAAACATCAGTAATTCTTGAAAATAAGCGCCAAAATGATACACTGTTTTCAGCCCGACAAACTGGAATTTGTAAAATGATGTTTACAGCTTTTTGCAGGTGAGTTCGTCGTACACCACACAGCTGTCGCTGAAGGTCAACTTGAGCATCCCGCCCTTCCTGCCGAACTCGTTTTCCCCGATGGGATAGAGCATGAATTCGA
>JAEEKG010000105.1 GCA_016282315.1 Clostridiales bacterium
CGACAACATTAACGGCAACATCATATGCAATGTTAACAAGGTTTTCATCACAATAATAGTATTCACCTTCCTGGTTGCCATAACCCGGATCGCCTGAGCGCCATATGAATCCTTCTTCTGAAATTATACCATAATCATGTTCAACCAGTCGTGTTGCCACAACTATGTCCAAAACATTCGTAAAATCTGCAACTCCACCTGCTATTCCTGTAAATACAACATCGCATATATTGTATTTTGTCAGCATAGTAGTTACACTTGACGCATTGCGCAATTTGCCTATTCCGGAGCGAGTTATTACAACCGGTTGTCCTTTGAGTTTTCCAACATAGAATTTCATGTCAGCTACTGTATCGACATGGTCGATTTTGCACTCGCGAAGAAGTATTTCTATTTCATTGTCCATGGCTGAAACTATTCCTATATACTTATCTTCAGATTTGTTAACGCATCCGCATAACAGAGCAATGATCATAGTGCAAATCAAAAAGAATGAAACTGTCCTTATTATGTTCTTTTTTGTTTTGGTAACCATATTACTATCATCTCTTTTTATTTTATTTGAACAAAGTGTCAGTGTGAGACGTATGTTTTCATTTCACACTCACATTTTTAATATATCATGTACGAAAAAAAATAACAACAAAAAAATACACTTTTACATTTTTGTAATGAGAAAAGCAGCCCGAAGGCTGCTTTAAATTATTTTTTG
The DNA here is from genome assembly GCA_016282315.1 of Clostridiales bacterium. GTDB lineage: Bacteria > Bacillota > Clostridia > Oscillospirales > CAG-272 > CAG-841. The sequence continues at coordinate 713 of JAEEKG010000105.1, forward strand.
TTATTTCTCTGGAATCAGTAAACAACATTCACTGAAATTGAGACATCCACTGATACAGACTGATTATTAGCTGATGACTTGTTGTCATTGAATTTGTAAGGAAAAGCTATTGTTCCTGAAAAAACAACAATTTTTTCGTCGCTCTCTGAATAATCAAACAACTCAACGTAAGAACTATGGTAACCATATGTTACTTTATAGTACCTATCAGACTGTATTTCGGAAAAATATGATGAGGAATAACCCGGATAAACTTTTCCCGGCGCCAAGAAATAGAAAAACTCTATTTTTTCACTAGGAGACAGCTTTATCTGAGCTATCATATTTTCGTGAACATCCATTTCTCCTGTTACATCTCCGAGGGTGTTACCATACTTGTCAACCAAAGATACATCCAACTGGTGATGATGAATATATATATCGCTATCAAAACAAGAAAAAGGAACAAACTGATATATTTCTTCTTCTCCAATATTCTCCACCGTAACAATCATAGGTATTGGATTTGAATTATCTGCAAAATAGCTGCCATTTTCATCTCTTTGAAGATAGAAGCGAGCAGATTTTTTCAAATTCTGATTCCGGTTGGAAAAATCAATATAGTATTCGCCTTTTGCTCTTTCTTTCAAATCATCAAGAGTTAAAGGAGGCAATTGTGCTTCCTTGGGATCAGGTTCTACAATTACTTCTGTTGTATCTTCTTCAGTGTTAGTCGTTACTACTTCATCATTTGTTGTGACCACTGCAACAGTTGTCGTTTCAAATGTTTCAGAATTAATATCTATACCATTAGAATCATTTTTAGAAGAACAAGACGACAGCACTGCGAGTTGGACAACTATGAGAAATACAAGAACTTTTTTCATAAATATGACCTCATTAACGTATTCTAAATATCAGTACAGGTTATAATAGTAATTCCATGCAACTGAGTAATAATATTTTGCAGTAGCACTTAAAGTATGAACAACTCTTAACTCATAAGTGCCAGATGCAATCTCGTTGACCTAGGGTTTAATCCAAATACTTGACGATAGTCAGCACGTTCTGTCCATCGACATATGAATACTTCATATCATCCATACTCTTCTTAACCATAAAGATTCCCAAACCGCCTATCTGCCTTTCTGCAGCAGAGAGAGTTATGTCCGGATCCGGTTTTGCAAGCGGATCATATGGCATGCCCCAATCGTGGAATGTGATTTCTACTCTATTAGCATCGTACTGTGTCTCGATTCTGATCAGAGCCGAACCTGTTTCCGGAGCATAGGCATAATTTGCGATGTTCACGAAAATCTCTTCTACTGCGACGTCGATTTTCATCTGCGTTTTCATAGAACAGTTAGCAATTTCAAGTTCTTTGTCCACAAAGGCAAGTACTTCTTCCAGATTTTCACGTTTTGCGTCCACCTTAAGTTCTTTAACAACCGGAGAGCATTTATAACAGAAGTTCAACATTGTGATATCGTCAAACTGCGGTGCGTCGCCGACAAAGAGGTCAATATCTTTTTTCAATGTAGTGAGCAATTCCTTAGGAGATGCTTCCGGATTGCGGTTGAGAGCGGCTAGCATTCTATCCGTACCGAATAATTCGTTATGAGCATTTGTAGCTTCCGGAACACCATCTGTATACACAAACAATCTGTCGCCAGGGTGTAGTTCGAAAGTATGCTCGCGGAAATTAATGCCATTCATTATAGCAACTGTTGGGCTATGTTTGTAGATAACAAGCTCATATTTTCCATCGGCACGTTTTAGCACAGGATGCTCGTGTCCGGCGTTGGCAGCAATACCTTTGCCTGTGGAGATCTCGATTATAGCCAGCCATACAGTAACGAAAAGTTCAGCTTCATTGCCTTCACACAACTGCTCGTTGACATTTTTTAGGATTACTGCAGGGCTCTCGCCGAGCTGTGCTCTATTTTTGATGAGCGTTTTAGCAATTACCATAAACAGCGCAGCTGGTACTCCCTTTCCTGATACGTCTGCCATAACAAGTGCAAGATGATCATCGTCAACAAGGAAGTAATCGTAAAAGTCGCCGCCTACCTCTTTGGCAGGATCCATTGTAGCATATAGATCGACTTCCTTTTTTTCAGGAAATGCCGGGAATATACGAGGCAACATATCCGCCTGGATCTGAGTAGCAACGTTAAGTTCTGCTCCGATACGCTCTTTTTCTGCAGTTACTGCGGTCAGGTTTGCGATGTAGGTGTTGATGTCACTCTCCATCTGCTTGACTGAGTCGCACAGCGTCTCAACTTCGTCGCCTGTCCGTATATTCAGTTTGGATATGGCTGAATCATTCTTCTTTTCGCTGTTGCGATCCTGAATGAAAGAACGCGCAGCATTCGAGAGCATATTTATAGGATTAATCAAAGCCTTTACAAAGAAGAACAGTATCGCAAACATCAAAACGACAACAGCGATGCCCATTATCAAAAGGATACTGCGCAGATAATTTGCCCTATCCTCCATGATATCGTTCATCGATACGTCAACTCCGACCAGTGCGACAGGGTTTCCTTCACTATCTCTCACAGGTTCCATGGATGTACAGAGCCATCCGTATGTATCATTTGTGATGAAAGCGGGGATTCCCTCTTCAGGATGCTCTGTTTCTTTAGTTGGTCCGGAAACGCCGTGTGTTGTTCCTAATTGGCACTGCTCTTCCGAAGTGTCAGCATCCATAATATATGTGCATAGATTGCCTTCAAGTTTCTGAACGTAAAGATAGGTGATTCCGTTGCTGTCTTTTATATCGAACAGAACGTTAAGCATGCGGACGTATTCATCGTCCTTCAAAGCGTTTGCCTTCGCGTCGTAATCTTTGCGATACGCCTCGTCGCTTTGGTACTTCTCTTCGTCGTATTCCCCTATCTGCTTGACTTCATTGTAATATCTGAGCAGCGCATCTGCATCAAGCTGAGAAGCAGCTGTCTTTGCAAGATTTGACGTCAGAGTCTTATAGTGAAGATCCATCGTATTGCTATAAACGTTGTAGCTGATTGTCACCGCAATCACTGACAGGATAAGAGCGGTGAGAATGATTGTCACAACGATTTTAAATCGCAGTGAGACAATACGGTTTTTTCTTGTTTTGTTTTGATCCATTTTAAATACCCATCCTTTCAGAAAAGAAGAAGGTTAGCATATGTGCGCCTCTGCGGCGCGTTGAATATTAAGGAGGAAATAACTGTTGGGCCCTCCTGTAAAGCGTATTCGGGAAGAAAGGCTTCCAATCGTGAGACGCCGAAAAAATTGATTACTGCCGAAGAAACTGAGCGCAATTGTTCGGGACTGAGATCAGTCTCAGTAATGCGCAGCACATCTTCATCAGGGGTTCCTATCAGAAAATGAGTGTTACCATCAAAAGTCAGCGAAATTGTCTGACCTCCGCAGAAAGCGTTTTCATTAACGCACCAGCGAATGTGAGAATCAGGCCATTTTACATAAGGACGAACAGAAAAAGCGTTGTCACGCAGATGATTGTATTCTTCTGCGCTGATTAGAGCAAAAGAAACATCTTTTCCGCAATCCGGGCATGAGCCCGATGTAAATATCCGAAACCTGCTGTCCTCGACAAAACCAAGCGTGGAATAATAATCTTCCATTCCCTGAGAAGGTTTCAAAAACAATCCGTATCCATCTTTTTTTGCGCATTCTTCGGCGTATATGAGCAATGTACGCATATAGCCTTTACAGCGCAAAGACGGGATTGTACCGACGGCATATATAAATTTGACGGGGTCATTTTGCAAGCCATCCGCAAAAGATGCGTCCATCAAATGAATCATGCTAACCGGTTTTCCATCCAGGGTGTAAACAAGTATACGGATTCTATTGAAATTCTCCCTATAGAACAAACGAATGTATTCCTCGGGATCCGGGAAACAGGATTTCCATATATCGACCAGGGACGGTATGTCCTGCTCGAATGCAAAACGTATATTTGGTTGCAAAACAGTCTACACCTCCACTGTAAGCGTATTAAAGCTTGCATAACGACGGTAAAAGAATCTCTTAGCTTTTGCTTTTACCATCTGAATACCTAGAGAGGCGAGTTGCTCTTCGTCATCGTAATTGTGTCCCGTCTTCATGTCAAAAGGATTGAATAAAACTGCATTGTCACGAATATGAAGGAAGACAGTGCCATCTTCTTCAAAACTCAGTGTCAGATAGATATACGCGGCTTTGTCTTTGTTGAATGCGTTATCTATGATTGCCTGACAGACCTCTTCCACACACATAGTGATATAGTAGATTCGTTTCGGATCGGCGCCGTTATCATAGCAGAATTCTTCCGCTTCGCTCAATAGTTTTGAAGTGTCCGTTGAATTAGCGTCGAGAAGATAAGTAAACACAACGTTGGAAACAGCCATTTTCTTTCTACGGGTTATTGGTATCCATATACAGAGAGCTGTAAGTTCTGCTGCCGGGAAAACAAGCCAGAAAAACTTTAGTCCAAACAACGACAATAGCAGTGCAAAAGCCACGAAACAAACGAATGTACGCAGTTGATTGATAAGGAAAACAATCTTTTCCCTCTCGATAGATAAAAAGCATGCGCTCCATATCAGACTCAAGCCCGCTGGTATTATAGAAATGCAGAAAATCCGCACTGCGAAAGCGCCGTCAATCACTGCTTCGCCCGCAAGACCGAACAAAGAGCATACTGATGGGGCAAAAGCTACAAACAGTAATGATACTACAGCTCCGTAAATAACGCCTGTGAAAATAGATAGTTTCATCACACGCTTTATGGCATCTTTATCGTTTTCTGCATAAAAGGTGCCGCACAGAGGTCGTATTGTATCACCGATTGCACTGTAAATGGCAAGAGAAAGATATGAAACGTTCTGTACTACGTTGAACTGAGCCAGTGCTGTGTTGCCACCAAGACTCATGAGAACATTGTTTACTGTCAACAATGCCACAAACTGACCTAAATAGCCGAAAGAAGACGAAAATCCGGTTTTCAATACAGAGAATATTTCTTTGAAATTCGGCTTTGTGAATTTGAAACGCAATATTGCCCATTTCTTCATAAAATGAACTGAAAAAATGCATATGCCCACGGCCTTTCCCAAAACCGTAGCAATTATGGCACCACGAACATCCATTTGGAAGACGAGAATAAAGACTGCACTGGCAGCAACGTCTGTCAGATAACCCACGACATATCCCGCACTTGCAAGTTTTTCATCATCATCACAGCGTACGCAATAGTACAGAAGAAAATAGAAAAATGTAAGCGGTGTGCCTATAAACATGATTTGCAAGTATTCTTTTGTATATTCCCACAACTCGCCATCAGGAGACCCGGCTCCGAGCAACCGCAGAAGAACAGGCATTAAGATCAGTCCAAGTGCGCCAATCAGGATGCTGAGGACGAAAGCAAACATTGACATTTGAGAAAAAATCCCTATTGCTTTCTTTGCTTTTCCTTTGCCCAGCGTTTTCGTATAATGAACAGAGGTGCCGATGGCAATTCCTATGTCAATCACGTTATATATCATGTACACAGGGGCAACAAGCGACATTGTGGCAAGTCCGACCTTGCCTATGCGTATTCCGACAAACAATGCATCCGCAATATCTCCTAAAGCTAGTCCGAGTGCGGAAAAAACAGACGGCCAAAAAAGCCGACGAAACATTTTGTCGGTAAACGATTTGCTTTTTATATTATTAGTCTCAATATTGCTCATCGCATAACACCTTTCCAGATACGGACAAGTTCTTTAGGCCTACGAAGCAGTTTATGCATTCTCAGTCCTTCAATTCCCATGTCTTCTTCCGAATCCACGGTTTTGACTGTTTCCGGCAGCGCAAGATAAAACGCCCATTTTATATAGCAATCGCAACGCTTATCCAGCACTTTGCAAAAGCATATATCAAATATCTCGGGAGTTACATACGTGCCTAGAATGAACGCTACATCTTTGCCATCTGCTATAAATATTTCTCCACTTAATTTCAACAACTCAAAATTGTCAAGTGCAACTTCGATTGCTGACACATCAGTAGGATCATTTACATTGCGCCCTTCTACCCACTTACGGGTAATCTCGCGTGCACGATCTACATTCTCTGCCGTCAATGGTTCCATTGACCATTCCTTTGAGGCTTGTTGACCGAGATGGATCTGATGGCGCAAATTTTTGAAATCTTTACCTTTAAGAGCAATTTGCTCATTTTTATCATACAAATACGGATAATCATCCCTACAAGTGACAAAATCAAACATTTCCGGATACTCTTTTTCCAGAAAAGCTTTATCTTCGTCGCACACAAACGAAAACGTCGGGTGCCCGGACTTAATGAGAGCATCGATCAGCCGCTTTTTTCCGCTTTCAGAGCCACATGGAAACAAATATACATTATCTCCCCTGACTCCGTGTTTTATAAGAAAGGCATCTTCAGTCATGCAAACAGAATACATCTCGTGTTCCTGCCATGCAAACAGAGAGGCAAATGAATAAACATAAAGTGTACTGCCTGACATGTAGCGGATTGCTTCCAATCTTTCCATCTGCGAAATGTCAATGGGTGTGAACATTATTCGCGGCAGACCCTCAATATCAGATATCAAAATGGTATCCTCCAAGTTAAATTGAAATCATCAATATACAGTAATCAGCAAGAAACTATTCGATACTCAGAATATCTACGAAACCTGTAATTTCAAATATTTCCATAATATCCGAATTCACGTTCCGAATTTTCATACTACCCTGTCGGTTCATGACTTTTTGAGCAGCAAGAAGCACTCTGAGTCCAGCAGATGATACGTAATCGAGTTTTTCAAGATCAAATATCAATTCTGTAATCCCATTCACAGCTGTGCGCAGTTCTCCCTCAAGCTGAGGCGCGGTCGTGGTATCAAGTCGTCCTTCGAGAGATATGGTTAATTTTCCGGCTTCCTGATTCTTTGTAATAGTCATTTTACTTTTCCTTTCTCCAAAAGCTTTTCAGCTTTTTCTTGCCACGGGATTTACTCAAGATTCTTCACGATACCTTATAAGATAAGCAAATATTTCTTGTCCCTAGTATTATTGTTTATCAATAATACATAATATAATACCACGACACGACAAGTCAGTCAACTTTCAACTCTTATACCACAGCGATATTAAAAAATAGAAAAAACCCCTTTTGCCCGTGGTAGACAAAAGAGGTTTCTTTCATGTGAAAGGTAATTATTGTTAATACAATGCACCCTCTATAGATGAAGGCGCACCTTATAAACATATATTTTTAAGCATATACACAAGTGACGTGTGACTAGCGTGACAGATGTGACACTTAGGTATGATATGAATGTTTTATACAAAAATTTTTATATAGTAAATAAGTATCATTAATTTTTTAATGCAGTTATCGGTATAATATAAACTCCATCAGCATTTTTATATGCCATATTACCAACACCATAAATAACACATTTCATTATAGGCTCTTTACCA
>JAEEKG010000106.1 GCA_016282315.1 Clostridiales bacterium
CTTTGTATTTGAACACTTTTTGTATTCTTCGACTGCTTGCTCATATGTCATTTTAAGAGTCGAGAGATGGAATGCTTCCACTTCGTCTTTTGTCAGGTGTTTATCCCCAAATGATAGAACTTTGCACAAATAGTAGTTGTTTATGTTATGTCTGTGAATCAGGTTGTAGTAGTCACTTACAACCCCTATTTTTGTCACTATCTGAACGTCTGCTCCGAGTTCTTCTTTAAGCTCCCGCTTGATTGCAGTTGTGAGTTCTTCGCCTTTTTCAACTCCGCCGCCGGATGTCTCAATTACAACCGCTTTGCCGAACAAGTCATCCCTGCTTGCCCTCACAAAGTAATAGTATCCGCTATCGTCATACACGATGGCGCGAACAATAATCCGGTCGTGATCTGTGTATGTAAAAGGCCATTCTGTGTCCAATAATTCCAGCGATAATTCATTGCTCATTTTTTTGTTCCTCAAGCAGCCAAATGAAAGCTTTTGCTGTTCTCACATCAGGCTCTTTGAAATGGTTTCCTTCGTTGTATTCTAGCTTGCATTTTATATCTTGGCTCAAAATATCTTTGCACATTATGATTTTTTGCCCGACAGTAGCCATGACAGGGTTTTTAGCTCTGTCTTCTTTGTCGCCAAGGCTGAGATAAACATGCCTTGTTCGGATTTTGTGTTCTTTCATGTAATCAGTAAAACCGGGAAACCAGACTGACGGGGAAGCGGCGGCAACTCCTGAAAAAACATCGGTCTGATAAGCCGACCAAAGGCTGAAAAGCCCGGCCAGTGAATACCCGCCGATGAAATACTTCTTGTTTTTATCTATAGTCAATTGCAAAACAGACGACAGAGTCTGATTTGCCCCGTCGCCGAAATCTTCTTTTCCAAATACTGCCGGACTATGCCAAGGAGACAAGTCATGGTTCCACTTGTCTATCTTGAAGGCAATCAGGAGAAAATCTTCCTCTATTCGGCTTTTTATGTATTTGAATTCGCTCTCCATCCCAGACAGGTCGTAATCATCCGAAGGTTGGATCAAAACGATGTTCGAATCGGGATTTCCGTATTTGTAAGTTGTCATTGTTATTTCTTTTCTATATCTTTGTACATGTCTTCCATATCCTTGGGATCAGCAAACCACTCGTGGTGATTCTTCAAGCTGTCTTCTTCGGATATCTTTCTTATGACTCTGCAGGGAACACCGCCGGCAAGCGAGTGAGCTGGAATATCTTTTGTGACAACGGAGCCAGCTGCTATAATACTTCCTTCTCCTATTGTGACATTGGCGCAAATGGTAACACTGCCGCAAATCCAGCAATTGTCTTTTATTGTAATGGCTCCGGCTCGCTCCATGTTTGTTATTCTTTTTGTCCTTGTGTTGAAAAAGGGATTTCTATCCTCAGGGCAAAACGGATGAATAGGAGTGTATAGCGAGACATTAGGCCCGATGAAAACGGATTTGCCTATAGTCACTTTTCCTTCGTCCAGTACCGTAAAATTGAAATTGGCAAAACTATCTTTTCCCATTGAGATATTTTTGCCGAAATCGAAATATATAGGTCCTTGTAGATATACATTCTCTCCGCGATCGGGCATCAATTCTGAGAGAATCTCATCTCTTTTTTCTTGTTCTGTTTCACACAGTTTGTTATATTCGTTGCACAAAAAATGAGCCCTTGTTCGCTCCTCAGGCATGCCTTCGGTGAAAGGGTCATAGATTTTGCCACTAAACATTTTTTCGCGTTCTGTCATTTTGTTCTCCTGAACTATTCTATTGCTTCATGATTACCTTTATCCCCACTATCATAAGTACGATGAACAGTACAAAGAAGATAATTACCGGGATAATGGTTATTTCAATGAAAAGTCCGAAAATGCCTCCGACAAATGGTGAAATAGCCAGAAATGCTATGAGTTTGGCAAATTGTTTTGCATATTCCTTTGTAACATTCTGTACAGATGAGCGTCTATTGAGAGGAACTATGATGGATTTTATCAACGCAGTTATCCCAGCATATATGAGCAGTGCACCTGAAAAAACAAAAAGAACAATGGATACAATCGGCATATTTCACCTCAGGGTTGTCTACTGATTAGCTTGTTTGAGCTGCTTTTTTATATACTCTTTGTCTTTGTACAGCTTTTGGTCTGCTAATTGCATTGAATGGATGAATGTTGACTTATCTCCATCCCAATCGTTGAATCCTGCTCCTATTGTCAACAAATATGAAGTGTCGAGCAATTTGCAGTTCAATCTGATGTGTTCACGTATTTTTTCAATGAGATTTATTACGTCTGCTTCAGACAAACTGTGAACTATGAGGATGAATTCGTCTCCGCCGTATCTGCCTAAGAACGCAGACAGACCTAAATCTTTTGTAGCATCCTTCAAGGATTTTGAGATTATGAGGAGCGCTTGGTCGCCTTCAGAGTGACCATATGTGTCATTTATATGCTTGAAATCGTTGACATCCATCATAACGACAAAGGAGTGATGATGACTCTCACTGAAGAAGTTATCCTGAGAAACATATTTACTCAATTGGCTTCTGTTATTCAAGCCGGTCAGCGGATCAAGGGATATCTGTTTTTCCATTGAGCGTACGTAGAATATGAGCATCAGAACTGTGCTGGCAAAGCAGAAGATCGGAACTCTGGGAAGAAATACTATCTGAGTAACACCGCCGACAACAACCATCAATGGGTAGAAACCAATGTAAAGAAGTTTTCTTTTTTCTGTTGAGTCGCTTGTTCTGATAGCTTTTCCTATCGATATAACAACAACGGTCATTACATAAATGATAGGGACTGCGATCTGGAAGACCAGGAAAGTAAATGTGATATTGAGATCATCTGTGATTAACAATTGCGGAGCAACTAAATAGATGACAACCAGTGCTATTACTGAAGCTAAGAAAGGAGAGAATGATAATACTCTGTAGAATGGGATGTTTCTCTTCGGAGATTGGGTTTCAGCCCAAACATAGTTAAGCCAGGCATATGTCAGGACTGCCATGAAAACAAAGTTGATAAAGTTCAATGTTACAACACTGAATCTGGTCTTCGGGATTATATTTTCAATGATTCCAGCCCAGATTGAGTCTGAAATGAAATATCCCATGAAAGCCATAAGGGCATAATCAAACTTGACTTGCTTTTCCTGCTTATCTACATTGAGCAAATCGTGAACAAGCATTATCAAAAACAGTATGACACATACCACGTTTGATTCCATGTAGTAGATAAAGAAATCTGACATTGCGTTCTCCTTCCCCAAATATAGATTAATTCTATATAAGAAATAATTAATAACTAATATTACACCATTTCGGCCATTTTTGTCAACAATTACAATTTTCTTGTAAGGCATGGGTTGTATTGTTACGCATCATTTGTACAAAAGGTATAACATGGTAAAGCGAAATTGTGTATATTGTTACATTTACATTCAATTTTGTATATTTTAAAATATGTTTCATAGAGGAAAAAGTATTTTCATTATAGGAGAAAACCGATGAAGTGTTCCAAATGCGGAAACGAATTGCCTGAAAACGCCAAGTTTTGCAACAAGTGCGGACAAAAGGTAGAAGTCGTTTCAGAACAAACAACACAAGAAATTCAGCAGGAACCAGAGCAAAAGACAGAACCTTTGAAAACTGAAGATCCAAAGACATTCAATTGCTCAGCTTCTGCCACAAGCGGTGAAGAAGCTGTGGGCAGTTTGGGGGACGAAGATTCAAATGAATCAAGCGGAGTAATTCCGGGTCCCGGCAAAGTGATCGGCGGCACATTCAAGTCATTTTTCAGTTCAATAGGTTCAACATTCAAGGATCCAAAGAAACTTATACCCGCCATTGTATTGGCGGTCATTTGGCTTACGCTGAATATCCTTCAGGCGTGCGGTATAAACCCTATACCGACTCAAATACTGTCATTCCTTACTTTTGCAAATGGAGGAATGAGCGGTGGATTCTTCGGTGCAATCGGAGGCATTATTGGAAAAGGATTGTTTGTTGGGGCAATAGGGTCCATAATCAGGCTCATTACAAATAAAAACAAATCGGGAAAAAGGTCACTGGCCGAGAGCCTTAAAGGTTCACTCGGATTCACTCTTGACGCGCTCGGAGCATACATAATGGGTGCCGGTATAGCCTTCTTCCTGTTTTTGTTTATTTCAGGAGGCGCGACAAGGATCTCTTTCTTAGGTGGATTGGCTGCGGCTTTCTTAGCCGGAAGATCTGCTTTGACAAACGGATTCTTGACAAGACTGCTTACTTCTTTCATCTCTAAGGGCAAGACTAAACCAAGTCCTGTTCCTCAGGGAATAGTCAAAGGCTTGGCTTCAGGGCTTGCATTGGCATCACTTTTGGGGCTTATAAACATCAACTTAATCCTCATAATTTTAGGTTCTGTTCTGATTAACGCCGGGGTTGTTATCATGATTTTACAGCTCACGGGGGTTATAAAGATGGGAAAGGAGGAAAAAGCAAAATGAAGAAAAGAATAATCTCATTTGTTTTTGCCGTTATTATTCTGGCATCCTTCTTATCTATTCCAATCCTGGCCAGCAACAAGGGAACTCCTTTTCCGTTTTCCGATTATGAGGGCAAATATTTCTGGATAACTACAGGTTATCCTGCCTGGGAGCGTGATTTAAGAGAAAACGAAAAAAAAGAATACAATGAATTGATGTATCACAACTACTTATCTGTTCATGTGTATAAAAAGGGATACAGGGAAATCGGAGAAGACGAATTCAATAAATTTGAAAACCTTATAGCAACCCAGACTGCTAACATCCGCGTGTTTAAAGTTGACGGATTCTGGGAAGAATATACAAAGACCGATTCATATCCTTATATAAGCAGTTATTGTTCTGTTGAGGATGTAACCAACCACGATGAAATCAATGACAGAACAGACCAGTTCACAACCGAGTCGTATCTGAAGAGATGGAGAGAAGATGCGGCTAAGGGTTTAAAAGATAGGCAGAGTGGTGTAAGGGAAGTGGTCGAGTACAGAGGCGGTTGGCTCTACAAGTACTCAATCACTGAATATGACTACAAGGGAGAAATATCTTCCAGGTGGTCAAGTTATCAATTCCTGCGTCCGATTCCTGAAGTCAAAGATCTGTATCTTTTAATGAGTATGCAATTCAGTGCAGGTATCGGTAAAGAAGGCGCCAACTACGACGAAGCCACTTTTGTTGCATATGAGAACAAATGGATGGAAAAATGGTTCTTTGCCGATTACGAAATAGCCTGGGATGACAATTTCGTAGATCACACAAAACAACAAGAGACCACAGCCCAGGAGGGAACCACTCAATGGGCAGGACAAACTCCGGGAGAAGACAGCGGAACAAATGTTCCTGCAGCAATCGTGGTAGGAATATTCGGAGGAGCAGCAGGTATTGTTGCGATTGCAGCGGCTCTAGGTAAAGATAGTGGCGGAAAAGACAAAAAGAACGGCAAGTCATACAAGATGTATGTGCAAAAAGATTTCGGCGACGCTATCAAGAGGGGAGGCGAGCCCGTTCCGATCCGCGCAAGAATGGCTGAAGTGGATACAGGCGGAATTGAAAAAGACCGGAATGACCTGACATCGCAAATAACGGCGTCAGGCAAAGGAATGAAAGTGAATTCTGTCGCAGTTTCAGGAAGATATATTGAAGCAATGGTCAATGTTCCCAAAGACTGGAATGAAGACCAGGCAAGCATCTCATTTACTTTTATAGGAGAAGGCGGAAGCTTTACAAATACAGTATTGTTCAGGGTCATCGACGGACCGTCAATCAAATTTGTTGAAGAGGCAGAAGAGAATGGTTCATTCAAGACATACAGCAATGTGTGGGGTATGGACATGATTCCGGGTGACGGGTTTACTTACACATCCCAGTTCTTGATTATGGATGCGATGAGACCTCCTAAACTTCAGGACATCACATCAGATAAAGTCGATGGATTTGACATTACATTTGAAGAGACAACAAAACAGTATCTGTACAAGATTGTTGTCAAGAACAATACGCCGCCTGAAGAGCGCAAAGAAACAGATGTCTTTGTAAAGAAGAAAGAACAGCAATTTGAATTCAAGGTAGCGCTTGAAGATGAAAAAGAGCCTTTACTCGGCTACATGACACTGAGCCTGTACCCAGAAGGAATAACAGTTTCTTCTGACATGGAAGGCAAGAAAAATGACGTCAAGTACGTTCGCGTTCAGGCTTATGAAAAAGAAGAATACGGAGGTCTTGACAACAAGTGGCAGGTGAGCGAAATCAAGTTCACTCTTGCTCACAAGGGCAAAGACAAGTCCGTAATTGATCCAAAAGAAGCTAAGTACTCTTTTGAAAAGCTCAAAGGCGCAGGCGGTATGGGCATGAGAGCAGACAAAGAACAATGTCTTGCTGAAAAATATGAGTACAAAGAGTCATCAGGCGAATACAACGACAAGTTCACTTACACATTCGAGCCTAACGCAAACTTAGGCGAGCCTGATGACGGAACATTCATGATGGTGCTTTTGCCTGCTAAGTGCGAGTATGACGGCAAGACTTATGAGGCGGAAATACCTCTTCGTCTTCGCGGAAAAGATCCTGATCCTATGAGCGATTGGGAAAAGGAATACAAAGAACTTGAACGCAGGATCGAAAAGTTCTCTCTGCCCGAAAACAAGGCGAAACTCATCCATGAACTCAAGATGTGTGCTCTGGATCCAAGAGCATCGGTATCTGAACTCAGAGCTACAAGCAAATGGATTCTGCGCGAATATATGTCTTATTGGACAACTGAACAGTCAAGAGCTGAATCAGAAGCGCGCACATATAACGTAATAGTTAATGTACTTGAGTGGACCAAATTTGCAGGTGACTGTGCGTTCTCATTCCTCGTAGCTGCTTATGCAGGACCAGTAGCAGAAGCGCTCATTTCTCCTGCTAAAGATTTCATCAGGGGCGCTATAGGCGAAGTAATCGCGGCACGCAACTACGGAGAAGCAATAGACATAGACAAGTTTGAATTCTCAAAGAGCCTTGCTGCAGCCGGCGACAACCTGGTGTCAAACAACATCAAACTTACAGACTGGCGTAAAGCAGCTGCAACTCTCGGCGGATATTTCTGCTATTGTGCAATCAAAAACTACATTCTAAAACTAAGAGAAAAGAATGAAGCAGATTTCTATGGAGCACTTTGCGAAGCCTTCAAAGATATGACGCTTGCAGCTCTGAAATCCAAAGCGGGCGATCTCATAGGCAAATGGCTGAAAGAGAGCAAGAGATTCCAGGAAAAGATCGGACCTAAGATAGCAAGCTGGTTCAAAGAGACGAGCTTTGAAACATTGCAAAAACGTCTCAACGACGCACTAGGCCTCGAAGGCGAATTGAGAAAACTTGCAGGCTATGCTAACGATCAAATAGTCACAGCTAAAGTAATTGATGTGGTAGAAAAAGTCTTTGGCAACCTTGCAGGAGCCGGTTTTGATAAAGTTCGTGAAGTATACGACTCATCAAAGTTCGGCTTTGAAGGCGGACATGTAACATATTGTTTCAATATTGACTTGTTCGATGCTTACCATTTCGGAATCAAGCTCGATCTGACAAAAATATTGCTCAGTATGACAGGACCGTTCTTCCTGTGGTTATATGACTACTTCTTCTCGGGAGTACCGGCTGCACCTGCTGTTGTACAGGCTCCGAAAGATCCACAATTACCACCACCGAAAGATTAATAGGCTATATATGCAAATCCCCTGTGCAAGAGAAACCTCTCAGCACAGGGGATTTGCTATACAAAAATAGCTGATCGAAAACCGAAATGGATTCAATCAGCTCCTATTTTCTTATGTATTAACTATTATGATCTTGAATGATCTTCTTCGCCTCTTGCAAGTCTTTCTGCCTTTATTTTTGCTTTGTTTTCATACATTCTCTGGTCAGACAGGACCACTGCATCGTTCAAAGGATCCATCGGATATCTCACTGCATATCCGAATGCACACATGTACTTGGTTTTTGCCAATTCGCTCTGCATGGTTGCAATAGCATTCTTAACTTCCTCTTCGGTTGCATTCCTGTACAGGAGCATGAATTCATCTCCGCCTACTCTGTAAGCATCCCCTTTTGGTCCGCGATAATCGAGCAGAATCTTTGAAATTGTCACTATTGCTTCGTCACCGGCCAAGTGTCCGAAATTGTCATTGAAATATTTCAAATCATTCATGTCGACTGACACAACAACTGTAATGTCTCTTGCTTCACTTTCAATTGCCTTGATGTAACTTTGACGGTTTAAAAGAGAAGTGAGCGGGTCGATTTTTGAATTGTAAATGTATATGAACAAATAGTAGAGCAAAACAGCTGATGCGAAAATCGGACTGTAGTCATTGTCAATTCCACATACTTTGTAAACAATAACACCTATCATAGGAGCAAGCAATATGTACGCAGCTACGAGAAGAGTCTTGTTTGATTGTTTTCTTAAGTAAATGAAATTGTAAACAACGAAGACAACAAGATAGAAACCGAACACTATGTATGGCCAGATACTAAGTCCAAAATCACCGCCACTATATGTGTTATTGTCATTGAAATGGAATATTAAGCGAGTCCATTGGGAAGAATAGTACAAAGGAATACTTACAAGTTCCGGAATTAACAGTAACAGCCAGTGCTTTTTTGTTAGTCTCTTTGACGAGGTTACCTGCATCATCAACAGCAAAATAATAGGGTACAATGAATAAACAGTTGCTGTTAACAAAGGTCTTGCAATGCTTAAAGTTTCAAAAGTCTGAGTCCATCTCTCGAGTTGGAAAACCAAGGTTTCAAGCATCATAAGGATGACAACAGTGATGTTAATAATCTTCATCTGTTTTGATACATGAACGCTTATTCCAAGCATAATCAGCAAGCCAATTAATTCATAAACCATGACAAAGTTGTTGACGAAAAAATCTAAAAATCTCATGTTGTCCTCCTTTCGCTGATAGCTATTCTTTGGTTGGAAAATATACAAAAAAACATTATATCATTTTCATTTTTAAATGCAATGTACAAGTTATGCTCATTGTTGGACATACGAATCATAATTATGTAAAGATTTGTCCCGGCAGTTTGAGTTTTGTCTTCGGCGGAAAACCAAGATCAAATTTTTCAACAACAAGGTCATCTACATAGTAGCCGACCGGTGTCTGATAAACTCCTGTCACATCTTTAAGATATCCGGGAATTAATTCTTTACAGAGAAAGAATGAGGAATCGGCTCCTTCAGGCAAATCGTGATATCTGATTCCGAATTTGCTCGAATAGTCAAACCCGCTCTTTCCGTAAAACAATATGTTTCCTTCAAACAATACTGCGCCAAATCCCATCTCGGTTGCCTTTTGCAGGGAATAGTCCAGTATTATTTTCCCATATCCTTTTCGTTTTAACTCATTTGCAATGCAAATCGGACCCATTGTCAATACATCTGTGTCTTTACCATCATCACCATTGATGACTGTTCTCATGAACATGTTCTGGCCTATAATCTTGCCATCTTTTTCCATGACAAAATCCAGTTCCTTTACAAATGCGGGATCATCTCTTAACACATGCATTACGTAGTGCTCGCTGCACCCCGGTCTGTACACATTCCAAAATGATTCGCGGATCAAATTTTCTACAGTTCTGTAGTCTTTTTTTGTTTCTTTTCTTATTATGTAATCTTTTTCCATTTTCTAACTCTTTTACTTTGCTATATATACTGATTGTGAAAACAGCTTTTCAAAACCCAATGACTCGTACAGGTGATTGGAAATGGGATTTTTCCTGTCAACATTCAGAGTAGCTGTTTTTCCTTGGGTTAATATATAATTCTTTAAGTAGTTTACTACTTTTCTTGCGCATCCTTTTCCCCTTGATTCAGGTCTGGTATACACGTGAGTAATCCTGTATGAATCATCCGTGTCGATTGAGCATGAAGCCATGCTCACTATTGTTCCCGATTCTTTAAGGATTGCAAAACCGCCTATCTTTTTTCTCAAATTTTCTTTGCTTGGCTTGTCCGGAAGCCCGCAATCCTTGAAAAACTTATTGCAGCAATCAAATATTTCGTCTACATCGTCTGCGCTTGCCCAGATCACTTCGTCACTTGACTCTTCGGTTTTCTTGTCTGTTATCATATAGTCCATGGCCAAAGTGACATCGTATTGCTTATTGCAGACAGAATCAGATATCTTCAGCAATTGCTCTCCTATGTCTGTTGAGCACATAATTCCATCGAAAACATAATTGTTGTCAAATAAGTACTTCAGCAATTCTTCCAGACACTCCTTGTCTCCATAGAGAAGAGTGTTGTAAGGCGACAGCTTAATTGCAAGAAGCGTTTTGCCGATGTTTGAACACTTGATTGCGTAGTTGTTTTCATCTCTTGTCTCAAGGACTTTGGCATCTATATAGAACAAACCCGCTTTGTATTTGTTCTTGTCGAGCAAATGTTTGTTCTCGAGCAAAAAGTCCTTGCCGTTATCGTAAATTGTAATCATATTTTTAACAAATTATTATCTTTCTCTGAGTCTTTTTTGAGCTTCTTTGTTGTTACTTGTAATCATTGCAAGTTTTTGGCAATTATCCATGTCCGGACAATCTCCGCATGTAGTTACTTTTTTACTCATTGCGCATTGTCTTATTGGGCATAGAGACTCGCAAAATGGAGTTTTTACTCCATCTACCCTGCACCCAGAGCAATTGATCATTTCAGGTGTTATTTCAACTTTGTTTAATTCTGACCATTTAATGGCAACTTCTTTTCTCAAATTGTCGTCGTTGTTAATTGTTGCAATTCTGGCCTCGCAATTTTCGCAATCCAGTCCGCAATATGAAATGAGTGTTTTTTGCATGACTATTGATCGTCCTTATCGTCGAATTTGTGAAGAGGAATATATTTGTGAACCTGGTCCACATAATCTTTGTACAGAGGATATTTTTGCGATGAGATGGATTCTCCGAGCTTTGAACTTCCCATAAAGAGAAGAACCAAAAGCAGCGGGCCAACCATGCTCCAGTGGAAAAATATATTGCTAGTGACGCCTGCTCCGATTGCAAATATGGCCAGGCTAATCCATATTCCTTGTTCGCCTAGATAATTCGGGTGACGCATGTATCCCCAAGGTCCTGTTGTGTTGAATCCAAGGCTGTAAGGAGAGGGAAGCTCCTGCAATGAGCCATATTCACTGAGCATTTTCTTCTTTGTCTGCTGGAAATTCCACTGATAATTGTCAGATATTGTTTCAAGAACAAGGAACAACAGCGAGAGTATTACCGCCGCTATATCCCATGCTCCGATTGAAGCTTCTGACTCCATGCACGCAAGCGCAGGAAAACAAATGGCTAAAACGAGCAGGTTCTGATACATGCTTATGAAGAACAGGTCAAAAGCGGTCCAAGCTAATCTGTTTTTGAAAAAACGATTTCTTACTATTGACCAGCGATAATCTTCGTTGCCCGTCCAGAATTTGAGTCTGTATGCGCCTTTTTTGGCAAAATTGATTGTCAGTCTTATTCCCCAGAGTGTAACAATTACTGCATACATGACAAGTCTTATTTTCAGACCGCCTCTAATGGCTATAATCCAAAGATAGGCTATTGGTAAAATGCTCCACAACTTGTCCATCTGGGAAAAGTTCTGTGTTATCTCTCCTACCACAAAGCAGTACAGAATACTGACGGAACAAACTATGATGAGAATGGTCAGGGTAGTTTGCTGGTTTTGAGATAATGAATAGTCGCTGAGCAATAAACAAAAGACTACCAGAGTCAGTGTAATGATGACAGCGATTATTGTTGTGATAGTATTCTTCAAGGATTTCTTGTCCATGGATTTTCGCTTTCCTTTATTAGAATAGAGGTTCCAAACCTATTGCTATCATGAATAGGCCGGATATGTATGTTGACATTACAAACAAATCTGTTTCAAAGAATTTGTGTTTTCCGGAGTCGAATTGCAGCAAGAACAGGGCACAATCTGACACAAAAAACAATACTGCACCCAAAAATGAGATGAGATGCCATATGCTGAAAGACTCAGTCACAAGACAGAGAGCGAATATGCTTGTTGCCGTGTTGCACAAAAGGTATATGAGCAAGGGCAGAAGCATGAATTTCGGTGCTTTTTTTCTGCACAGATAAATGACCAGTGCGGAAACTGCAACGTAAACAACTGTAACAGGGATTACTGCTGCAAATGAGATACTTGAAAAATCTATTTTTTGAGCGAAAGTGCATATGAAGAGGACATGTCCTATTGCAAACGCTGCTCCCCCTATAATGAACCACTTTGTGTTCTGAGGATTGATCAGAATGTCTCCTAGCCAACATGCAAAGAGCGCAAATATGAGCAGCATGTTAGGATCAGGCAATCCTTTGAATACACAGTACAGGCACAACAAGGACATGAGAAAAGGTTTGGAATACTTTGCAAATTTCTCCAGGCCTTTTCTTGTTCCGATCAGGTTGAACGCAGTTGCTGTGAAAAACAGTCCGATGAAAACATATCCAATCATTTTTTTCATCTCCCGATTAATTGGTAGTTTTTGCTATTTTCAAATCCCTTATGGCCATAATAGCTATAATCATGTAGCATATCGTCTTTGGCAGCATGAGCATTCCGACCCATGGATATGTTCCTGCAAACAGAACAACGGGCAGATAGAAGCCAAAAGATAATATGATGAACAAAAATAGCAATTTGAATGCTTTTTCTTTTCTGAGATGAAGATAGCTAAGCACAATAACAATGATTCCCAGTATTGTAAAAGGAATGTTTCTTATGATTCCCATTGTAAGGTTTGAACTATTGCTCAGCCAATCGTTCTGAGGCAGCAGGCAGAGAACAACCCTAGACAGGCATAGAACATATACGACAATGTCCAATGCAAGGTTTCTCTTTTTCGCTATTCTCATGTATATGAAATAGTACAAGAGCAAATAGAACGCAGTCATTGTAAGGGATGTCTCCAGTTTTCCTAAACCCAAGTACATTGCCAGCTGTTCGCTCGGATTGTCCAGAGTCCCTGTAAACAGGCCTACTGATCTTGGAATGAGGTGATAAGCGTCACCGAATCCGAGAATTATACATGCCAGTCCGAAAAACAAGTAACTAATTTTGTCTTTTCTTTTCGCAATAAGGTATATGCCTGTGCCCATGATGAATAGTAAATAGATGTAATAGAATGCGGATTCCATTATTGCTCTCATAGTTTTTACTCCGTTTTTATGTATTATGTGTTTCTTGATTTTCCTCGTTTTTTCTTATGTTTTCTATAGATTCCATAGACCCGCCGCCGTGGTCGTCAGGTGCTCTGAATTCACCCTTGTCAACCAGCCTCAGGAAAGCATCCACCACATCAGGAGTCAATTGAGTTCCGGATGCTTCTTTTATGATTGAAACAACTTTTTCAAAGTTCATCCTGTTTCTGTAAGGACGATTTGAATACATTGCGTCAAAACAATCAGCAACTGCAATGATCTGAGCGACTCTCGGTATCTCTTCTTGTGATAGCCCGAGAGGATATCCCTTGCCGTCAGGGCGCTCATGGTGAGCTCGCGCACCAACTGCGATTTCAGGCATTATGCTTATGTTTTCAAGCACTTCATAGCCGCGGGAAGTATGTGATTTGATAAGAGCAAATTCCTCATTTGTTAGTTTGCCCGGCTTGTTCAATACGCTGTCAGGTATTCCGACTTTACCTATGTCGTGCATAAGTGCGATATTGTGATATTTTTCAATTGTGTCTTCGTCATAACCCAATTCTCTTGAGAGCATTTCGGTGTACTTTGCTACTCTGAATGAGTGACCTTGGGTATACTTGTCTTTCAAGTCGACCACCTTAGCAAATGCTTCGATGATTTCTCTTGTGAGTTCCTGGTCATGTTTTTGTCTTTCAATCAGGCTATCCATCTCATCAGCTCTTCTTGCGCCAATATATATTCTCATTCCTAGCAATATGCACAATATGAGGAATACTGCTGCGATGATGGATATTCTTATGACATAACTTGTTACGTAGTCGTGGACACCTTGCATTGACAAGTCTGCACCAACATAGCAAACACATTTTCCGTTTGAATCATATATTGGCTCATATTTTGTAAGAAGCCATCCGTAAGTGTCAATTGTTTCTATTGTTTCAATCTGTTTTCCTGCCAGAAGTGAAGGTATTAATTCTGTCCAACTCTCATCGAACTCAATTAATTCTCCGAATTCGCTTGCTTCCAATATCTCTCCCGTTTGTTCATCGACTGAGTCAATGTCGAACACAACATGGCATCCGTCCTCTTTTATCTGGTAAACGTACAGGTATTGAAGATATGGGGTGTTGTGAAGAATGCTATCCAATACTTCTTCTGTTGACTCGTAATCTTCATCCTTGCCGTTTTCCATCCAATAGTCGACTTTGTCTCCGTCAATCCTGGTTGAGGCGAGTTTGGCAGCATGCTCTATGATGGACGTACGGGTCGCACGGGTAGTATCGTTCATGATTATAACGCTTACTGTAACAACAGCAGCTACTGTTATGATCATAACAAGTCCTAACAGAATCATCAGTAACAAATGACGATTTTTTGTCGGAACTTTATTCTTTTCTTTCAATTATAGTTCCTCCTGGAAATTTGCTCAAAAAAAAATATGTTAAACGCTTTGGCAGATGGCAATTACTTTTCGTAATATTTTTCCACTCCGCCATAGCCTGAAATTATCTTGTTTTGTCGCGTCTTTTCCATAAAATTGCGAAGTCTTTTTTTGAATTCGTCAGGTCGTTTTCTTGATGCATCAATATATGCGACCCTTATTCTTTTGTAGGGCTCAGGAAAGCTTTGGTAGATGCTCCACACTGTTTTGTCTGATTTCAATTCTTCTATTATGTCTTGAGGAAAAACGTAAGGTGTATTTATAAGCTCTTCTACCGATGGTCTGATCTTGGGGTGTATCTTTCCAAGAGAATCCATGTAAATCAGGCGCTCAATGTTGGGCCTGGAGTAGCTGCTGCCTTTTATCCTCGGAGTAAAGCGGCGAATCTGGTGTTTGTCATCCAAAGTTCCGGCGCGCCCGTCTATCCAACCAAAGCACAAGGCTTCTTCAACGGCGTCGTTGTACAACACGCCCTTTTCGCCCGAGCTGATTGTCGGAAAGACAAACCAGACCTCTTTTTCCTTTTCAAAATTGTCCGAAAGCCATTTCCGCCACTGTTCGCGGTCGTGGCAAAACAATATGTTCTTTTTTTCCATGCTCATATATGTTCAAAGTTTTCCTGCTGAATATCTCATTTGATTTAAGATATTTATCGCGTGGGATTTAATAGTATTATTATACTTATGGATAATAACATGTTCAGATGTAGTAGTCAAGAAAAGCAGTCATTTTGTTTGTAGTATCCAAGGCGCTTTTTTCTTTGCAAAAAAACCACCCAGTTTGTATTCTGGGTAGTTATCGTTATTATGGAATATGCATGGATAGGTTGTTACTAGATGATATATTCTCCGGCACTTAAAACTGTAGTTTCTTCTCCCGGCCACTTTGCCCGAGTTTTCAAGCAGAGTACAGGAAAAACGCCAAGCGAATACAGAGATAAACTTGTGTAAAAATAAACAACAAAAACGATAACCCGTGATCTGAATCACGGGTCATTTGTTTTGGACTTAAGTCTGGAGTCATTTACAGGTAACTCAAATCTGGAATGATTTTGACTTAATTATTCTAAAGTTATTTTTGAATAGCTCTCGGCAGATACACAATTCCAATTGTTGTCTGTGCTGCAAGTGCATGATAAGGTCTTCGTAATTATTTAGAAAACGTTTCTTTGCATATGGAGAGTTAACAAAGAAGTCCATCAGCATATTGAACCAGATTTCATTGCCATCCCTGTCAACACGTTCTTTTCGAACTGTATTCAGATTATCTTCGATATCCGGGGACTCGATATAGTAGATCTCATATTCTTTGCCTGATAGAGCAGAGCGCACCTCTTTGTAAAAATCGAAGATAGAGTCATCGGACATATCTCTGAAAAGAATCATGTCTTCTACAGCATTCTGAAGAAGGGAACACTCAAAGATACAGTTATCTTCTTGCCAGTTTTTGTATCTTGTCAATACGATATTTTTGTAGTCTTCAAATTCTGTTCTTCCGTTATATATTTCGTAATTCTCCATCTGTTTATAAAAGTCCGGGTTTTCACTCTTGACCTTCGTATAACAGACGATCCTGTAGTCACCTTCTTTATGTGACTTATTTATGATTTGATTTTGAAGATTGTTCCAGTGCTGCAAGACTTTATTGTATTGAGGTTCACTCATGCGTGCGCACCACGCCAATTCAATTGGTGAATAGTCTCCTTCAACAATTGTCTGATAATCCGGATGTTTTTTTGAAAGTGTTCTTACAAGAGAACTCTTTCCGCTCCCCTGTATCCCCTCGATTAAGTAATTCATGCTTATTCCTCATTTTTGCCATCTTAATTTTGTCACCAAAAAGCCTTTTATGACAAGACAGGAAAAACATACGATACAGACATAAGGCTGCCTTGTCGCTACAAACACAATTACTGCAAGTATAGACAGGGCAATTCCGGTGACAAGTCTGTGTTTGTTCCATACAGGCTTATTGAAATGGGTGATGATAACTCCGCAGATTCCGTTAAGAATTGTGATGCTGATAATTACGATAAATACAATCTTCAACCAAAGACTGATTCCGGTCAGGCTGAACAATGATACCATTTCAACAGAGCCTGCCCCGTTTCCGAAAGCAGGGATGAAAAGCAGTATAGCAAGAAGGATGTCCAGTAGATTACAAACCAGCGAAATGTATTTGTTGACAAATTCTTTCTTGTCATTTTCCGCCACTGCAACCATCTCATCTGAACAAATAAGATCATCTATTGATACGGAGAAAAAACGGGATATCTCTTTAAGAGAGTCAATGCTTGGATAACCTTTGCCAGATTCCCACTTGGAAATGGCAGTTCTTGAAACAAACAATGCTTCGGCAAGTTCTTCCTGTGTGAGTGACCTGCTTTTGCGTAATTTCTGTAGTTTTTCACTGAACTCCATTATTTTCCTCCTGCCGATTTGCCTTCTTTTGCACAAAGTATTCTGCTGTGAAGCGATAGATTAGATATAAGCCGCTGCTTAATAACACTGAGCCTACAATATCCGTAACCCAGTGTACTCCTGATATCAGCCTCCCGACAACCACAAATGCTGAAAAAGTGAATACGAATACCGTAATAATTGTCTTCGAAACCCTGTTTGCAATTCTGCGATCTGCCTGGTATTTCCAAGTTGGCATTACACTCAGCACCAAGAGGGTAGTAGAAGACGGATATGATGCTTCCAGATTTCCATCTATCAGGACCGGTCTGTAATTGATCGGCACCATCTCAAACAACAGATAGAACATAATAACCAGCAAATAATATGCTCCCAATATCAGAATGTCCGGATCGACTTTCAGTAAGCTTCTTCTTTGAATTAACTGTATAAGTCCCAATATCCCAAAACAAACACATATGATGATCGGAACAATTCCAAGCCAGTCTGTAATAGTGTAGTACAACATATGTTCGCCTGTCAACTTGTGGAACCACATATTGAGCGTTGCAAAACCTATTGCTGATTCATTTGGGCCAATTTTCTGCACATCTATCAATTGAATCAGTATGGTCCACAAAGTGAAGGCGGAGAGCAAAGCAATTCCTGCTATCAATTCTTTTTTCCTAGTTTCTTTCAACTTCAAAAACCATCCTTTCTTTGACCTTTGGTCATATAGAATGTAAAGGATGGTAGTAAAACCTTAAAGAATCGCTGCGTAACATCAGTGACACTTATCGTGTCATAATGTTAATTGTGCAATAGTAGCTGATTTTTTGTTCGTATACGTTTCAATGAGACTTGTTGTCGAAAAGTGATATAGTATCGTATGGATTGGTTGGTAATAATATATAAGTGTGTGAACTACTCGGTTATTCAATAGTAGAGTAGTTCACATAAAAATCTCTTGCCATCATTCTTTCTCCTTTCGGAATTTTCTGTAATTTTACAGTTTTTTCCGATTAGATTATAGCAAATAATTATTATTTTGAAATAAAAAACATCTATAGTTTTATCTATTGCTTTCAGTCATAATCGTTCATCAACGATTTCGCTCTAATGTAAATAATTTAATACTTTTATATTGACTTTATAAATATTTCCGACTAAAATGTAGTTGCAATTACGATTAGTCGGAGATTTTTGTTATGAAATATATAAAAAGATTGATAGAAGATATATTAAATGATAGGTTTGAAAATAGTAAATGCGTACTTGTTTCGGGAACCAGACAAGTTGGTAAATCGACATTGTTA